>JAHFDS010000185.1 GCA_023248855.1 Myxococcales bacterium | reverse complement strand
GAGGTCGAAGTCGTCGGCGGAGTCGTGTCGCGCGGCGGACGCGGGCACGCTCTCGGGAAACAGCCGGTGCTCGATCTCCTCGATCGTGCGCCACACCTCGCGCGCGAACGTGCCCTCGGGGCGCAGCTCCTGCGCGGGCGCCGTCGCCGAGCGCGGCGTCTCGAAGGCCACGGTTTGGCCACTCTGGCGGGTGTCCGGAGGTCTGGAATCGCGCCCCGCCGGGGGGCTGGAATCGCGCCCCGCCGGCGGCGGCCGCGAATCGCGTCCCACCAGCGGTCGCTCGTCGGTGCGCGTCGGGTGTGCGGGCAGCTCCTCGAGCACCGGGGGCTCGGCCTCCGGCGCCGGCTCTGCGCCGGCCATCAAGATCTCGGTGCGCGCGCGCCACGGCGGCATCGTCGGCAGGCGCACCTGCAGCGGAGGCTGCACGCGCGGCTCGCCCAGGCTCGCGAGCACCACCGCGACCGCCTCCGGCTGCTCGAAGCGCGGCAGCTCCACGATGCGCAGGCCCCGCGAGCGCGCGTGCGCGACGATGAGCTCTCGCGTGATCGGCGACAGGCGCGGCGTGAGCGCGGCCACCGCGAGCCCGGGAGCCTCGACGAGGTCGAGCGCGGTCGCGCCGTCCTTGCCCACCACCTCGACCGCCGCGCGCAGGCCGACCGACGCGGCCAGGCGGCGTGCCGCCTCCGCCTCCTCGGGGTCGCTGACGAGCACGACGATGCCGTCGGCCATTCGGGAGGCGAATTGTAGCACCCCTGACCACCCCGACCCGACGTCGTGAGGAACCCCACCCCTTGGCGGGCAGTCGGCCCATAATGGCGGCATGGCGAGCTCGAACGGCCAGGGCTTTGGCGTCGGCGGGGGTGACGCCGACGGGGGCGCCCCCAAGGACGTGCGGATGTCGGGCATCCACCGCCTCCGCAGGCACAAGGTGATCGCCTACTGGGGCCGGCTGTTCCTGCAGCTCGGCCGGCAGTTCATCGAGGACCGTTGTCTCAAGCTCGGCCAGGCCCTGGCCTTCCAGAGCATCCTGTCCTTGGTCCCGCTCTTGACCGTCGCCTTCGTGGGCCTGAACGCCTTCGGCCAGAACACCGAGAAGGAGCTGATCGTCGACAAGATCACGGCGATCTTCCCGGGCATGCCGCAGGGCTTCTCCGAGACCCTGGTGGGGTTCACCCAGAAGATCAGCGGCGGCGCGCTTGGTTCGTTCGGCCTGCTCATCACCGCGTACCTCGGCTTTTCGCTGTTCAAGCTGGTCGAGGAGGTCTTCAACGAGATCTGGCGGACCGGGCAGAAGCGCTCGCTCCTGCAGAAGTTCATGGTGTTCTACGCGCTCGCGACGCTGATGCCCGTGCTCGCGGGCGCGTCGCTCGGGATGAGCGCCAAGATCCCCAGCGAGCTCAGGGGGCTGCATTTCATGGGGCCGTTCGTGGTCTCGTGGCTTGGCCTTCTGGGCATGTACAAGTTCCTGCCGGTGGCGCGCGTGCGCTGGAGCGCGGCGGTGCTCGGCGGCGGTCTCGCGGCGCTGGTGTTCGAGCTCGCCAAGATCGGCTTTGGCACCTACGTCAAGGTCGCCCTGGTCAAGCAGCAGGGCATCTACGGCGCGGTGGGCCTCTTGCCGCTCCTGTTCCTGTGGATCTACCTCGCGTGGCTGGTCGTCCTGTTCGGCTGCGAGATCGCGTACGCGGCGCAGAATCTGGCCGCGCTCGAGCTGGCGATGCAGCTCGAGCGATCGCAGGGGCGCCAGGAGCGCACGGTGCTCGCGGCGCGCGTTCTTCTGACCTGCGCCACGGTCCACCGCGACGGCGGCGGTGCGGCCAAGCGGCGCGACCTCGCGCTCCTCTACCAGTTGCCGGAAGAGGCCATCGATCGCATCATGAAAAACCTCATCGCGCGCAAGCTCGCGCTCGAGATCCCCGGCGACTCTACTGGCTTCGTGCCGGCGCGACCGCCCGATCGGATCGGGCTCGCCGACATCATGCCGACGCTCGCGCTGACCGACGGCGCGCCGCTGCGCTCGCCCAAGTTCGACGCGCTCGTGACCGAGCTCGACGCCTGGCGCACGGGGCGCCTCGGCGCGCTCTCGCTCGCCGACATGCTCGAGGCCCCCGGCACGGTGGCCCGCGCCATCGAGCGCGCCGCCGCCGAGGAGAAGGCGCGGATGCTCGCCGAGATCGGCGTCGCCGACGCGGCGGCCGCAGAGCCGGTCGCGGACGTCGCCGTCGCCGCGGTCGGCGCGGTGGAGGCCCCGCCCGACGAGCCCGCCGCCTGATCGATGGGCGCATGAGCACCCGCCAGTACCGCTACTACGACCTCATCATGGCCGCGTTCGTTTGCGTGCTCCTGTGCGCGAACCTGATCGGCGTCAGCAAGATCACGGAGGTCGGCGGCTTCACCTTCGGCGCCGGCAACCTGTTCTTCCCCATCAGCTACCTGTTCGGCGACGTGCTCACGGAGGTCTACGGCTACGCGCACTCGCGCCGCGTGGTGTGGGCCGGCTTCGGCGCGCTCGCGTTCGCGTCGCTCATGAGCGCCATCATCGTGGCGTTGCCGCCCGCGCCTGGCTGGAGCGGCCAGGAGACCATCTCCGCCGCCTTCGGTTCGACCTGGCGCATCGCCGGCTCGTCCCTCATCGCCTACTGGTGCGGAGAGTTCGCGAACTCCTTCACGCTCGCCAAGCTCAAGATCAAGACCGACGGCCGCTTCCTGTGGATGCGCACCATCGGCTCCACCATCGTGGGCGAGTCGGTCGACACGCTCATCTTCTACCCGCTGGCGTTCTACGGTCGCTGGGACAACGCCCTGCTCGCCAAGGTCATGGTCGCGAACTACTGCATCAAGGTGGGCTGGGAGGTCGTCGCTACACCCCTCACCTACGCGGTCGTGGGCTTTTTAAAGCGCGCCGAGCACGAGGACCACTACGACCGCGACACCAACTTCACGCCCTTTTCGCTCGATACCTGATCGCCGAGGAGCCCCCATGTCCACCGTACGCCCCTTCCGTGCCCTGCGGCCGCCGGCCGCGCTCGCGCCCCGCGTCGCGAGCCCACCCTACGACGTCATCAACACGACGGAAGCGCGCGAGCTCGCCGCCGGCAACGCCGAGAGCTTCCTTCACGTCTCGCGCGCGGAGATCGACCTGCCGCACGGCACCGACGAGCACTCCGCCGGCGTCTACCAGAAGGCCCGCGACAACCTCGCCGCGTTCGAAGCGCGCGGCGCGCTCGTGCGCGACGCCGAGCCGCACCTCTACCTCTACGCGCAGCAGATGGGTACCCACCGGCAGGTGGGCGTGGTCGGCTGCGTGACCGTGGACGAGTACGACCGCGACGTCATCAAGAAGCACGAGAAGACGCGCGCCGACAAGGAGGACGACCGCACGACCCACATCGACGTCCTCGGCGCGCACGACGAGCCCGTGTTCCTCACGTACCGGGCGGCGGCGGACATCGACGCGCAGTGCGCCGACCTCGCGCGGGGCGTGCCGACCTACGACTTCGAGACCCCCGATCGGGTGCGGCACACGCTGTGGGTGGTCGACACCGCGCGCTCGGCCGTGCTGGCGGCCGCCTTCGCACGCGTGCCGACGCTCTACGTGGCCGACGGCCACCATCGCAGCGCCGCGGCCTCGCGCGTGCACAACAAGCGCAGAGGCCAGCCCGGCGAGCACGACACCTTTCTCGCCGTGATCTTCCCCCACGACCAGATGCAGATCCTCGCCTACAACCGGGTGGTCAGAGATCCCCAGCACCGCTCACCCGCGCAGCTCGCCGCCGCGCTCGAGGCGCGCTTCGACGTCGGGGAGACGCGCGAGCCCGCGCCCGACGCGCCCAAGCGCTTCTCGGCGTACCTCGGCGGCCGCTGGCGCTCGATCTCGGTGCGGCGCGGTAGCTACGACGCGGCCGATCCGGTGGCGTCGCTCGACGCCTCGATCTGCCAGGACCAGATCCTCGCGCCTATCTTCGGCATCACCGATCCGCGGCGCGACACGAACGTCGACTTCGTGGGCGGCATCCGCGGCGCGAGGGAGCTCGAGCGGCGGGTCGACCAGGAGGGCTTCTCGCTCGCCCTGCACCTGCATCCGACCCAGATCGGCGAGCTCCTGGCCGTCTCCGACGCCGGCCTGCTCATGCCCCCGAAGAGCACCTGGTTCGAGCCGAAGCTGCGAAGCGGACTGTTCGTCCACCCGTTCTAGGATCTGGCTACGGGCGAGGCTTCTCGTGCTGCGCCAGCCAGCCCGAGAGGCCCGCCTCGCCGCTGGCCAGCGCGCCGAGGAGCGAGCCCACCAGCGCCAGCCGCTCGGGCTTTAAGGACTTCAGAAGGTCCGATACGCGCAGCCCGCCGCCGCCGTCCCACAACGCCCACGCGAGCAGCAGCATGGTGCGCTCCTCGCCCGAGAGCACCTTGCCGCTCGAGTTGTGGAGCGAGAGCGCCTTGGTGCTCGGCTCGCCGGTGCTCCACAGCGCGCCCCGGCCGACGCTGCCGAGGAGCACGTTGCACACCCGGGCCATGTGATCGTCTCGCTTCTTCACGCAGCGCCGAACGTAGCACGGCCCAGCGCCGCTTCTGGCTGGGACCCTACGGGCCGGGCGGTCGAGTTCTCGAACTGCAGTGGCTCGCACGACGTCCGCGGCACGCAGGCTCCGGTCTTGCGCCTCTGGAAACGCTCCCGTTCCCGTTCCCGCGCCCGAGGCCGCCCTCCCCCAGTCTGATGCTTCGGTCTAGCCCGATGGCGCCGACTCGCCAGCAACGCGGCCAGGTTCCTACACGATCGGGAGCGGGAGCGGGAACGGGAACGGGAGCGGAAACGGATGAGAAACAGCGAGAGTCAGGGGCAGGCTCTAGAACTCGACCGCCCTGGACCCTACGGACCGATGGCGCGCGGCACCACCTCGAACGGCCGCTCCTCCCAGGTCTCGCCGCCGCGGCCATCGGTGAGGACGACCCACAGACGCACCGTGCCGGGCTCGGAAGGGGCGGTCCACTCGTTCTCCTCGGAGCGCGGGCCGGCCTCGGTCTGCCCCGACACGGTCTCGTCGTGCAGGAAGGAGCCACCCGTGGCGAACCAGTGCGCGTGGTGACGCTCGGCGCGCGGCTCGAGCGGCCCCGCGTCGTCGGGGTCGAAGACCTCGAAGTCGATTCCCTGCTGGACGACCCCCACCGGCACGGTGAATCCCGCGGGGATGCGCCGCGCGATCTGCGGGTCGAGCGGCTGTCGGCTTGCGACGACGTACAGCACCTGGGGGTTGTGGTTCCTTGCGCCAGCGCCGGGCGACCACACGATGCGCTTGACGGCCGTGATCGTGTCGTTGCCCGCGCGCAATACCAGCACGAGCGGGAGCACGATGCGCCCGCCGCCGGCGAGCGCGGCGGCCGCGGCCGGGTCGGGCAGCGGCGGGCCGGGTCTTCGGCGAAAGGTCGCCAGGATCTCGTCGGCCGACAGCATCGCGCGCCCGTCGCCGTTCGCGAGGATCGGGATCGCCAGCGCCGCCTTGCAGTCGGCCGGGTCCTCGAGGACGAGCCGCGGATCGCACGCGGCCCACGCGTAGCTGATGGGACGGCGCATCGGGTCCACGACCAGCGGCGCCGCCTCCACCAGGTCACCGGGCGCGGCCTGGGGCGGGTCGAGGCGCACCGACAGCAGGCGCAGCCGGTCCACCCGCGACACCTCCGGAAGCGAGTCGGTGCAGCCGAGCAGACCGGCAACACATGCATATATGCGGATGATAGGATATATCTGCACCGTGGGCCTCAGAAGCTCCCGCGCACGCCGAGCGACGGCAGGATGGGCAGCCCGCGCAGGTAGGCCGTCCGGGAGAAATCGTACGACGACACCACGGCCTCGATGCTCTGGTGCGCGTACACGTTCTGCACGTCGAGGTACGCGTCGAGCTGCCAGCGCGCGAAGCGCCAGACCCTGTCGAGGCGCGCGTCGAGCGAGTGGAAGTCCGGCAGGCGCTCGGCGTTCTCCGGGCCCGCGATGGGCACATAGCGCAGCTGGTCTGCGTCGAGCCACGCACGCTCGACCCGTGTGAACGGGTTGCCGGTGACGTAGCGGAAGCGTGCACCCAGCCGGAAGCCCAGGCCAAGCTCGTGGCTGCCGAGCACGGTCAGGATGTGCGTCTGGTCGAAGGAAAACGGCACGGCCGGCGCGTACGCGTCCCCCTGCCGCTCCGCCTGCGAGAGCGTGTAGGCGATCCAGCCGAAGCCGCGCGACGACTCGGCCCGGACGAGCAGCTCGCCGCCCACCACGCGACCGACGCCGCTGCCCGTCTGGTAGCCCTGCAGGCCCACGACCGGCGTGAACACGGCCGTGCCTGCCTCGAGCCCGCCCGCGCGGTTCTTGCCGCTGCCGGCCGCTCCGCCGGGGCTCTGCTGGCTCGGCACCGGCAGATCGAGCAGCTCGTCGTAGAACGCGTCGAGCTCGAGCGAGACGCCCGGGTGCAGCTCGACCGAGGCTCCGAGGCCCGACTGCAGGGCCGTGCTCGCCTTGAGGTCGGGATTGCCGAACGTGCGATCGAGCTCCACGTCGGCTGGCGGCTGGTGGTAGACGCCGACGTACTGGCGCAGCGAGACGCGCTGGCCCAGGGACTCGCGCAGCGACAGCCGCGGATCGAACACCAGCTCGCGGCTGCGATGGAGCCAGTCGAGGCGCATGCCCGGTCGCACCTCGAGCCAGTCGGTGACGCGAGCGCGCACGCGCAGCGAGGCGCCGGCGTAGAGCGACAGCGCGCCGCCGCTGGCCGGGACGACGTCGACGGGCGTCGTCGGGTCGTACAGCTCACCCGGTCGGAGCGCCGGAGGCCGTCGCGACTCGAACCACCACGGGCCGACCACGACGTCGGTGCCGGCCAGGATCTCGAGCCTTTCGCCTTGCACGTAGCTGTAGTCCTCGCGCCAGGTGACCGGCACGCGGCGCTCGAGGGTGGTCACCTGCCCGAGCTGGAGCTCGAGGTGATCGAAGCCTGCCGCCACGAGCGACGTCAGCGCGCCCGCGCGCCCGCGCAGGAGGTGCCGCACGGACAGGCGGTGGAACAGGGTCTGGTTCAGGAATCGCCCGTCGAACAGGTCGTCCGAGCCGACCGGCTGCTGGCGCAGGAGCTCCAGGCGATCGTCGGAGCCGAACGCGCTCAGCGTGAGGATGCCGTGATCGAGCGCGCGCTGGTAGCGCGCCTGGTAGTCGTAATAGCGCGGCGCGACCACGAGGTCGAAGTCGCGCCCGGCCGGCAGGACGGCCGACAGGAAGGCGTCCACGTAGCTCCGGCGCACGCCGATCGCGAACGCCCCCTCGCCGATCGGACCCTCGAGCGCCGCCGTGGCGTCGATGAGCGAGAGGTCCACCGCGCCCGAGAGCGCCTCCTGGTTCGGCGCGCGGCTCATGACGGCGACGAGGCCGCCGAGCGCCCGGCCGTTCTGCGCGTCGAAGCCGCCCGGCCAGAGCTCCACGCGCTCGATGAAGGCGGGCTGGAAGGTGGCGACGAGACCACCGAAGTGGAACAGCTGCGGCACCTCGAGGCCGTCCACCAGCGCGCGCGAGTCGCGCGGCGAGGTGCCGCGGAGCAGGAGCGCCCCGCCGCCGAAGGGTACGCGGGCGACGCCGGGCAGGCTCTGGATGACGCGCAGGGGATCGCCGCCGGAGCCGGGCGCGTGGCGCAGCTGGTCGCGCGGCACGTCACGCTGGATGGCGGTCGGCGGGTCGAGCCGCTCGACCACGGAGACCACGTCCTCGCGTGCGGCGCGCGGCCAGAGCGGCAATCGCACCGTCTGGGCGGAGGCGCCTAGGATCAGGCTGCGCCTTCCGGGCGCGTGCGCCCCGGGGTCGGCGTAGAGCACGTAGCGCCCGGGGGGCACCACGAAGCGCGCACGGCCGGCCGCGTCGGAGATCGCCTCTGCGCTGCCCTCGGACCCTGAGAGCACCAGCACGGCACCGCCGATGGGCTCGCCCGTGCGCGCGTCCACGAGCTCGACGTCGAGGGGCGCGTGGCCCGGTCGCAGGGCGGTCGCGTCCTCCGCGCGAGCGCTGCTGGCCCCGACCACGAGGAGCGCGAGCAAGAGCGCGTCCAGGGCGCCCTTTTTCAAGCGCGTGCCCGCGGCTCGACCGACGACGGATCCATCCTGGGAGTTGGGTCCGTCAGCGTGTTTCCGTCACGCGCGACCCTTCTTGGGGCCGACCAGCGTGCGCAGCGTGGCCTTTGCCACGAGCGCGCCGCCAGCATCGACCATGCGGACCTCGACCGGGTACTCCTTGCGCTCGCTCGAGGCGATGTCCGGACAGTCGCACAGGCCCGTGATGGTGCCGCGCGCCTTCTTGAGGTAGTCGATGTCGAGCCCGGCCACGATGAAGCGGGCGTCGGCCGGCAGCGAGTACGCGAGCGCCACGTTGCCGGTGAGCTCCGCCAGGTTGGCGAGCGCGATCGCGTGCACGCAGCGCAGGTGGTTGCGCAGCTTCGGCCGATCGCGCAGGACCACCTCGGCGTGGCCGAGCGACAGCGCGCGCACGCTCGCCCCTATGCTGCCCGTGTAGGGGGCGGCCCGCCCGACCAGCTCCGAGAAGATGCGCTTGCCGCCGGGCAGCCGGCGCAGGCGATCCCACGCCTCGCGGATGAAGTTCCGGCGCGGGTCCTCGAGGTCGGGCAGGAGCTTGCGCAGCGGCGTCGCCATGCCTCGATGATACGCGCGGGCAGGGGGCAAGGGTGCGCTACGGGCAGGGTACGCTGCGGAAGCGGCCGAGCAGCGCGTGCTCGCCCGCAAGGACCGGGTCGCGTGCGTCGAGGCAGCCGGGCGCGTCCACCACGACCGCCTCGGGGGCCGCGGACGAGGCCAGGCGGAAGCGGCCCGCCAGCATCTGCAGCAGGCGCCCGCGCGGCTCGATGACCGGCGGCCCGGTGAGGTCGAGCGTGTAGGTCTGGCCGAACAGGTACGCCGGCACGTCCATGTTGCCCATCTGCGCCAGCCGCTCGAGGTGCAGGTCGCCGATGAGCTGCAGGCCCGGCTCGAACGCCAGCTTGGCTTTGGCGGTGCCCGCGCCCGGCGTGACGGTGAGCGCGGTCCGGCGGCCCGCCATCGCGTTGAGATCGAGGCCGATGAGCCGCGCACCGTCGAGCGACAGCTCGCTCGTGACGTCACCGAGGCCGAGATCGGTCAGCGTGAGCATGGACGCGCCGCGCGGCAGCTCGGTCCTGCCCTCGAGGCCGCCCAGGAGCACGCCCAGGCGACCGCGCAGATGGGTGTCGTGGATGGGCCCCGACACCGTCAGCTTGCCGACGTCGAGCTGCACCGTCAGCATCGGATCGGCGTCGCGCAGGCGCACCGAGATCGCCGGCGCCTTGGCCGCGAGCTCGATCGAGATCGACCCCTCGTCGCTCGCCGCCTCGACCCGGATCGCCCGATCGACCGCCGCCTGGAGCGTCACGTCGCGCGGCGCGTTCAAGGTGAGCGAGAAGCGCACGCGCCCCTCGAGCACCGTCGGCAGCATGACGTTTTCGCCGAGGACGCGCGCCACGTGCGCGATCGCGTTCTTGATGCCGCCGAGGTCGAACGTCACCTCGACCTTGCGCGGCTCGAGCGCGATGTCGAGCACCTCGTCGCGCCCGGGCCCCACGAGCAGCGCGAAGTCGAGCCCGCTGCCCTGCAGGGTCACGCGCACCCGGATCTCGAGCTCGTCGACGTGCGCCAGGCACCGCGGAGCCGGCATGCAGGTGAACGTCGGCGGCGCCCCCGGGGCCGCCCCGCCCGAGCACACCTCGCCGCAAAGGCCCTGGCCGTGCACGCGCCAGACGCCCCGGCCTTCGAACGACGCGTCGTTGAAGACGTTGTCGAGCAGCCAGCGCACCAGGCGGTCGCCGTCGGTGTCGCTGTCGAGGTTCGGGCCCACCACCCAGGTCAGGTAGGCGCGGCCCAGGGCGCGAAAGCCGCGCGCGACCGGGCCAGGGCCGGGCGTCGGGTCCATCATGACCGAGTCGGGCAGCGACACCGACTCCAGCGCCTCGCCGATGAGGTCGATCGAGGCCGACCCGCTCGCGACGTCCACCACGGCCGAGGTCTCGTTCGTGACCTCCGTGAGCGCCAGGGGCAGCCGCGCCTGGATCTGCTCCCGGGTCGCCACCGGCGCCGGAGCGTCGTCGCCCCCGCACCCCACGATCGCGAGCGTCGCCATCACACCACCGAGCCATCGATTCCGTCGCGTCATCCCTGCCTCCGCTGTCTCGAACACCCGAGCGCGTCCAAGTGTCACCCGCTCGCCCGCAGATTCGTGCGATCCGCCGCACGCTACCGGCCTACATGTCAGTCCTTGCCGCCCACGTGGAGGGGCCGCGTGACCGAGTCCGAGTCGCCGATCAGCTGGTGGTAGGCGGTCCAGCACTCGAGGCAGCGGTACATCTCGCTGCGCGCGTTGTCGACGCAGGCGAGCTGGTAGGTGGCCTGTCCGACGGTCGAGGCCTTGCGCGGCCCGGTCGGGTGGAGGTCGCGCACCACGTCCGCGAGCAGGTCGAGCTGACGCAGGAACGCCTGCAAGTGCTGCGTGCACGGCATGCCAGCAGCATCGCACGGCGGACGCGAGGCGCGCCATCCGGCGGAGCGTGATACCTTGCCTGCCCATTCGTGGGAGGAGAGCGTATGCGTTCAATCGGTGTGGGGTTGTTGGTCCTCTCGATGCTGCCGCGGCTGGCGCTGGCCGAGGACGATCTGGTCAAGAAGACGGCGGACGCGGCCTATTCTGCCGCCCGCGTCATCAAGTACGGCATCGACAACGAGCTGCCGAACAAGCAAGACCAGACCGGGGCCAAGTTCCTCATGAAGAGCATCGAGGACTGCCTCGCAGGGCTCGCGGCGCTCAAGGCGAAGTCACCGGACATGAAGCTCGAGCTCAATGGGGAGAACCCGATGACGCTCGATCAGATCCGCGACAAGTTCTGCAAGCCCGCGCAGGACATCGTCAAGCCCCTGCTCGGCGCCCAGGTGGATGCCGTCACGTGGCCTGCCGCGGCCAGCGGGAAGAACGCCGCCAAGCTCAAGGCGGCCACCCTTGCGTGGTGGAAGGCGCACAACCAGGACGTCGCTTCGGCGCATCGTGTGGAGAACGCCGAGGTGGTGGCGGCGGTGGTGACGGGGGACTGGATCAGCGGCAGCAAGAACCATCTGGGGGAGACCACGCGGTGGGACGTGCGCGCCTGGGTGGCCGTGACCAACGCCAAGCTGCGCAAGGAGGACGCCACCATGGTCTACGACTGCTCGATGGTCACCAAGGAAGAGCGTCACGTGAAGCCGACGCTGCCGTTTCACGCGGCCGTCATTGGTCCGCCCTTCAAGATGAAGCTCTCGAAGGTCAAGAAGTAGCGCGCCGGCGCTCGGCCGCAGATTTTTCTTGCTCCGATCGATCGCTCGGCGATGCTGAGATCGTGACCTGCACGCGCTGCAAGAAACTGGGGGCGAAGCACTCCGCCCACAACCGCTTCTTCCACGCCAACTGCCTGCGCGACTTCGAGGCCGCCCGGGCGCGCCTCCTGGCGAGCCGCCCGAAACCGGTCGGGAGCGCCGCCCCTCGCTGACGCGCCAGTCGGCGCCGCGCGGCCTCAGACCCGCTCGGCGACCGCGAGCCGTTCGCACCCGAACAGGCGTGCCCGGAGCGCGCTGCCTCCGTGGCGGCTCGCCCAGTCGACCGACGAGGTGTCGGCGCGGCGGACGAAGCCGGCGGCGACCAGCTCGGCGCCGAGGGTCTGCGGGGTCACGCCGCCGATGAGCGGCTCGCCGATCCACCCGAAGGCACGGCGCGCGAGCGCGCGCAGCCCCGGCATGGGGACGATCTCGGGGGTCATGTAGGTCAGCGCGAGCACGCTGCCGGGCGCGGACGTGCGCCCGATCTCGGAGAGGGTGGCGCGGCGGGCCTCGGGCGAGAGGTAGGGCGTGACGCCCTCCCAGATCCACGCCGTGCGCTCCCCGGGCCGATGTCCGGCGGCCATCAGCCGATCCCCGAGCCGCTGGCGCTCGAAGTCGACGTCGATGAAGACGACGTGCGCTGCGCTCGGGCGGCGCCCCTCGACCAGCGCGCGCTTGCCACCCTGCGTCGCCGGGTGATCGACCTCGAACACCGTGACGTCCGCGAGCGCGGACATGCGCCACGCTCGAGCGTCGAGGCCCGCGCCGAGCACGACGAGCTGCGTGGCCCCCGCGGCGACGGCCTCGGCGACCGCGGCGTCGATGGCCGCGGTCCGGAGCTCGATGTGGTCGACCAATCCGAAGCTGGCCGAGCGAACGGCAGGCTCGAGGACACGCCTGAACGCGGGAGCCCGGCTGCCGAGCTGGGCCCACGCCGACACCGCGGGGGACAGCGGCCACGGCAGGTCCCGTTCGCGGACCGGGTCACGGCGTGCCAGGGCGACGGCGGCCGCGGTCAAGCTCGGACGGTCGCTCTGCATGGCCGGTATCATACCCAGGGTTCGGTTGCATCTGCCCGCCAGCGGTTCCGATCGGGTACGATCGGGGCTCGGTGAAGCTCGTCTGCGAGGCGTGTGGGCAGGTCTCGGACATCCAGGAGCAGACGCTCGTGGGGGCCGCAGGCGCGGTGGCGTGCCCCCACTGCGGCGTGCCGTTCGGCGGGCGGACCCTCGGCCCGGCGGACTACCCGCGCATCCCCGGCTTCGCCGTCGAGGGCCTGCTCGGCGAGGGTGGCATGGCCACGGTCTACCGCGCGCGCGAGGAGCGCACCGGCCGCGCGGTGGCCCTCAAGCTGACCCACCCGCAGATGTCGGGCGATCCCGAGCTGCTCCAGCGCTTCCTCCAGGAGCTCCGCACCGCGTCCTCGCTCAAGCACGAGCACGTGCTCGAGACCCTCTCGTTCGGCGAGAGCATGGGCCGCTGGTACATCGCCTGCGAGATCGCCGATGGCGGCACCGTGGATGACCTCTGCGCGCGCTTCGGCCGCCTGCCCGTGCAGATCGGGGTGTTGTTCGCGCAGCAGACCTTGCTCGGGCTCGGCTTCGCGCACGAGCGCGGCATCGTCCACCGCGACATCAAGCCCGCCAACCTGCTCCTGTTCAAGCAGGGCTCGCTCAAGGTCGCGGACTTCGGCATCGCCAAGAGCGCCAAGGGCCAGAACCTGACGCAGACCGGCCAGCTCGTCGGCACGCCGGCCTTCATGTCGCCCGAGCAGGCGCAGGGCCAGAAGCTCGACGGCCGCAGCGACCTGTTCGCGGTGGGCGTGCTCCTGGTCGAGCTCCTGGCCGGCCGAAACCCGTACGAGACCGAGACGGTCTCGGGGACGCTGCTCGAGATCATCCACGGCGCGCCGCGGCTGACGGCCGACTGGGCGCCGCACCTCCCCGACGTGATCGAGCGGGCCTGCGACCGACTGCTCGAGCGGTCGCCGGACCGGCGCTACCAGAGCGCGCAGGCCGCGGCCAGCGACCTCGGCGCCTTCCTCGCACCGACCCTCTCGCGCCGGCCGGCCTTGCTCGCCGAATACCTGGCGTCGCCGGCCCGGGTGGCCGCGGACCTCGATCGCGCGCTCGCAGACGAGCTGGCGGGGCAAGCGCTGGCGGCGTTCGCCGAGGGGCCGGGCGGGCGCGTGCGCGCCGTGTCGGCGCTCCACAAGGCGACGCTGCTCGTCCCGGCGAATGGAGAGCTGGCCGGACGGCTCGCACGCATGTGCGCCGAGGCAGGCTTTCGCATCGGCCCCGCGGAGGCGCCCAAGGCCAGGGAGCTCGAGGCCGAGATGGCCCGAAAGCCCGAGGCGCAGGGGCTCGTGCGCCTCTCGCAGCTCTACCGCATGGAGGGCAACGTCCTCGGTGCGGTCCTGTGCCTAAAACGCGTCCTGCGCGTCAAGCCCGAGGACGGCTACGCGCTCGGGCAGCTGCGGGCGCTCCACGGCGAGGGCGGGCAGCCGGCCCTTGCCGTCGGGGCGCCGCCCGCGGCCATGCCTGCGACGAGGCCGCTGCCACAGCCGACCTTGCCCGCGATCCAGCCGACGCTGCGCGCTCCCGCGGTCACGGGCACGCAGGCGGCGGGCGCCCCGCGCGGCATGTCCTCGCCGGGTGCGCACGCCCCCTCGATGGGGCGTCCGCTGCCGCGCACGAGCGGTACGGCGCGCCGCGGTGAGGACGACCGTGTCGGCGTGGGCGAGCTCCTGTCCGCTCACTGGAAGCCGATCGGTGGCGTGGTGCTCGCCGCGACGCTCCTCGTGTGGCTGGCCGTCCCGGCGAGGCGACCGCCGCGGCCCCCGCCCGCCGAGCTCGTCCTTGGCAATCCGCCCAGGATCGAGCCACCCCCGAAGGTGGGGCCGTCGCCGGCCGAGCGCCTCGATCGTGGGGTCAGCCTGCTGCGCTCGCACGATGTGACGGGCGGGCTCGCCGAGCTCGAGGCGCTGATCGCCGAGCACCCGACCTCGTCCGAGGCCCGGCGGGCCAAGCTTCGCCGCGGCACGGCGCTCCTCGAGGCGAATCGGGTGGCCGAGGCCGCCGACGCGCTCGGCCGCTTCATCGTCGATCACCCCACCAGCGACGACCTGCCGGAAGCGCTGCTCCGTCGTGGCGAGGCCAACGCGCGTCTCATGCGGCCGGCTCTGGCGTTTTCGGACTACGACGAGCTGCTGAGGAAATACGGGGCGGGTCCGTTCGCGACCGAGGCACGGCTCCTGCGCGGCGAGCTGTATGCCCTGCGCGGCGACAAGCCCGCGGCGATCGCCGATCTGCGGCTCGCCGTCGCGGCCACGGGTGCGGGCGATGCCCTGGGGCGCCGCGCGCAGGACGCGCTCGCGCGGCTCGGTGCCAGCGTCGCGCCCCCCGTCCCCCCGTCGCCGGCCCCGCCC
>JAHFDS010000606.1 GCA_023248855.1 Myxococcales bacterium | reverse complement strand
TCCTTGCTGCCGCGCGCGCCGCGGCCGTTGCCGCTCGAAAGCGAGCCGTTCTTCCTGGGGGGCTTTCCGCCCTGCTTCTTCGTGGTCACGCTTCGGCCTCCGCCTGGTAGGTGCGCTTGAAGGCCGCCACGTCGAGCGGCGGGCGCGTGCCGTCTCGGAGCGACTCCACGATGCGCTGCACGTAGAGCGCGATCGCACGGTAGTGCTCCGGGCGCGGCAACCCCTCCACCAGGGACTCGAGCCGCGTGGCGTCGAGGAACGGCCCGAACACGGCGCCGAGCTTCATCGACTGGATGAACCACTTGCCCTTGGGCAGCATGTCGTACGTGCCGCGCAGGTACATGGGCAGGATGCCGGTGCGCGTGCGCAGCGACAGGTACCCGAGCGACGGCTTGAACTCGGTCATCGTGCCGTCGGACGAGCGCGTCCCCTCCGGAAAGATGAGCAGGCTCCGGCCGCCGTTTAGGACGTTCTCGGCGCGCTCGAGCGACTTTCGCAGCGAGCCCGAGCGGTCCATCGGCACGAGCTCGGTGAAGCTCTCGAAGAACGCGCGCTTGTAGCGGTCGTCGAAGAAGTAGTCGCTGGCCGCGAGCGCGGCGAGGTCCTTGCCGGCGTCGCCGAGCGCGTGCTTGACGAGGCCAATGTCGGCGTGGCTCGCGTGGTTCGGCGCCACCACGAAGTTCGTGTGCCACGGGATGTGGTCCTGCCCGCGCACCTCGACGTCGAAGGCCCTGCCGTAGATGAGGCGGCGTCCCGCGTCGATGAGGCGCTTGCCCACCTCTTGCATCGGCGCGGGCACGTCGATCTCGCGATCCGCGGCCGGCTCGTCCTCGGCCACCTGGGTGGCCTTGACCGGCCTCGCGGCGCCCCGCCGCACCACGCGCAGGAGGTCCGCCACCGTCTGCACGCTCACGAGCTCGTCCGGCGAGGGCACCTCGGCGCCGGCCGCTTCGAGCGCCACGCCGAGCTCCGTGTACATGAGCGAGTCGAAGCCCAGCTCCGATAGCCGCGCCCCGAGCGTCACGCGCGCGCGCGCCTTGCCGGAGACCTGCGCGACCACGTCGCACAGCCAGTCGTCGCCCTCGCGCGCCGCCGGCGCGACGCCGGACCCCACCTGCTGCGCCCGCTCGAAGCGCCGCAGCGCCTCGAGGACGTCGCGCCGCTTGACCTTCTTGGTGGCCGTGCGCGGCAGCTCGCCGTCCACGTAGTGGTGCACCTTGATTCGCTTCGGAAACGGCAGTCCGAGCGACACGTTGCGGAAGTGCTCGTCGATGCGGCGCCGCACCTCCTCGCGCCCTGCGTGATCGCCGAGGGTCTCGGCAGCTTTTTCGTAGTCGGGCACGACCAGACACGCCACGCGCTCGCCCGGGCCGCTCTCCTCGGGCAGGCCGACGACGCTGAGCTCCTTGACCAGCTCGGCGTCGGTCCCGGCGCCCGAGCGCGCGAGGTAGATCTCCTCGATCTCGTCCGGGTACACGTTCTTGCCGTTGCCGTCGATGATGACGTCCTTCGAGCGCCCGACCAGGAAGAGGTTCCCCTCGTCGTCGAGCCGCCCGAGGTCGCCCGTGTAGAGCCAGCCGTCGCGCAGGACCAGGCGCGTGGCCTCGGCGTCGTCGAAGTATCCCTCCATGATGTTCGGCCCGCGCGCGAGCACCTCGCCGACGCCGGCCGCATCGGGCTCGAGGATGCGCACCTCGACGCCCGGGATGGCCTGCCCGACGGCGCCGCGCAGGAGGGCATTTTGCGGCCGCGTCACCGTGATGACGGGCGAGGCCTCGGTCAGGCCATAGCCCTCGAGCATGCGGAAGCCATAGCCGTGGAAGGCCCTGGCGATGTCGGCGCTCAGCGCGGCGCCACCGGAGATGAGGTAGCGGATGCGGCCGCCGAAGCGCTCGTGGACCGGCAGGAAGAGCAGGCGTCCGAGGTTGAATGGCGTCTGGTCGCGCAGCCACGAGTTGAACCTGCCGAAGGCGTCCATGACCTCGCGCAGCCGGGGCGACCTGTCCGAGAAGCGCTGGGTGATGCGGCGCCGCAGCAGCTCCCACAGCGCGGGCACGCCCACGATCGCGCTCGTCCGGCCCTTCTCGAGCACCTTGGTGATGGCATCGCCCGTGAGCTCCGGCAGGTACGCGATCTGCGCGCCGCGCGAGAGCGGCAGCAGAAAGCCCGTCGAGAACTCGAAGGTGTGGTGGAGCGGCAGCACCGAGAGCACGCCGTCGCGCGAGGACAGCGAGAACACCTCGGCCAGGCGCCCGACCATGCTCGAGAAGTTGCGGTGCGAGAGCATGACGCCCTTGGGCCGCCCGGTCGTGCCGCTCGTGAAGATGAGCGAGGCGATCTGGTCGGACTTGACGCCCTTTGGCAGCAGCGCCAACCGGCGCGTCTCGGCCGACTCATCCGTCAATGCGAATACATCAGCCACGGGCCAGCACGGAACGCCGAGGGCCTCGAGCCGCTCGGCGATCTCCGGGTGCTGCTCGAGCTTCTCGCGGCCGACGATGACGCCGCGGGCCTTGCCCGCGACCGCGAGGTTGCAGACCTCGGCGACGCTGGCCTGGTGGTCGATCGGGATACACGTGGCGCCGCCGCGCAGGACGCCGAAGTACGACATGCCCCACTCGGGGCAGTTCTCGCAGTAAAGGGCCACGCGCTCGCCGGCGGCGACGCCGCGCTCGGCCAGAAACCCCGCGGCTCGGAGCGCCAGCTCGCGCAGGTCGGCGTAGCTGTAGCGCTCCTCGCGGCCATCGCGCTCCATGCGCATCGCCGTGCGCTGCGCGTGGTGCTTGGTGGTGGTCTCGAACAGCTCGAGCAGGTCCTTGTACGTGTAGACGGCCTGCCGCGGCGGCTTGAAGTCCTCCTCGAGGTCGGGGAAGACCCACTTCTCGAGCCCAGGGCAATGGACGTCGAGCCAGTAAGAATACCAGTCGATGGTCTCGGGGTCCCACGGGACGAGGTGGCGCTCTTCCTCGGGCACGCGGGCCGCCAGCGCGCGCATGTGGTCGGCGCGGAAGACGTACTCGTTGTCGGAGATGAAGGGCCGGAACATGTCGAAGCCCTCGGTGGTCTCGCGCGTGACCTGCTCGACGCGGTCGAGCTTCTCCTGCACCTGGTCGATGATCTGCGTGATGCGGCCGCCGCCCCAGCGCGGGCGCACGCGGTCGAGCAGGCTCTGGACGCCGCGCGTCGCCTGGTTGAGGCGCGGCAGCGACAGGCGGTCGTAGACGTCGCGCGCGACCGGCTGCACCTCCATGCGCGCGGCGAGCTCGTTCCAGAGCTTGCTCCCACCTTCGCGCTCCTCGTACCACTTGCGCTTGTATAGGCCCGTCAGCGTGACCACGCGATCCATGCGGTAGGGGTTCGTGTCGCTGGTCGCGAGCTGGTAGACGATGGGCGGGTCGTCCTCGACCATGCACTGCGCGGCGGCGAGCAGCATGCCCGCCGAGATGTAGTCGCAGGGTGTGACGTCGAGCAGCAGCTTGCCGGTGCAGGGCAGCATGTTCTGCCCCTTGAGCGTCAGGAAGATGACGGGCGCGGTGGTCGTGAACCCCTCGTTCCAGCCGGGGAACGGGTAGCGCAGCGCGCTCTCGACGATCGACGGCCGCACGATGGTGCGCACGATGCCCTCGGCGCGGGCGACGAGCTGGTCGCCCATGCTCTTGGCGTAGGTGTAGATGTTGGGCCAGCCCCAGCGGTGGGCGCGCTC
>JAHFDS010000605.1 GCA_023248855.1 Myxococcales bacterium | reverse complement strand
ATCCGGCAGGAGGACGCGTCTCGTTCGTCAAGCGTCACGCCGGACTGCAGTGACCCCGCGGCCCGGCCGCATCGCCCTGTGGCTCCTCGCCGGCTGCCTCGCGCCACGGATCGCGCACGCCGAGCCCCCGCCCCCGTTCCTGGTGGTCGAGCTGCCGAGCTGCCTCGAGGTGTCGCCGCACGAGGTGCGGCGCATCGTTGCGCTCGAGCTCGGCAGCGTGCAGCTCCTCGAGTCGGCGGCCGCGGCGCCCGGCCGAACGCCCCGGGTGTCGGCCACCTGCGCTCCACCCTTGCTCCACCTGCGCGCGGAGGATCCGACGACGGGGCGCACGCGCACCCGTACGGTCGACCTCGGGAGCTCTCCGGCGGGCGTGCGCGCAAGGCTGCTCGCGCTCACGATCGCGGAGCTGGCCGCGACGGGCGACGAGCCCCTCGAGGCGGCGTCCACCCCGCCGCCCGCTGCGCTCCCATCGCCGGTTGCCGCGCCACCGGTCGTGCCCGCGGCCACCGCCGAGGTCCCCGCGCCGGTCGCGCCCGAGGAGGGCGCGCTCCTCGTGGGTGGCGGCGCGAGCGCCTCCTCGTATCGCGCGGGCTCAGGGCTGACGACGCTCGGAGGCGGTCTGCAGCTCACGCGCCTCCAGCCGGGCGGCCTCGGCTGGCGCGCCGACGTCGCGGCCGACCACGGCGCCGTGCAGGTCTCGCTCGGGTCGGTGACGGTGGACACGGCGACGGCCGCGGCGGCGATCCTCCTTGCGAAACGCGCTCCGTGGCTCTCGCTCCACGCGGGTGCGGGCCTGCGCGCCGGCGTCGCGCACCTCCTGGGACGGCCGGCGATGCCGGACCGGATCCGAGGCCGATCGCAGCTCGTGCCCATCGCAAGCCTCTTCGGCGCCGCGAGCGCCACCGTCCCCGTGGGCGGCCGGTGGGCCATCGAGATCGCCGCCGAGGCCGGCTACGCGCTCGTGGACGTCGGGGGGCTGGTCGTCGGTGCCCGCGAGGTCTCCATCTCGGGGCTCTGGCTCGGCCTGCGCGCCGGCGTCTCGGTCGCGCTGTGACGGATCGCACGCTCCGATTTGCCAGACCTGTGAGCCGTTTTCGCACCTCGGGCCCACTCCTGCCCCAAAGGAGACGCGCATGAACAGGACCCGGTTTCGTGTGGAGATCGCCAAGATGGTCGCCGTCGGCATGCTCGCGAGCGCCGGCTGCAAGCTCGAGCGCGAGGTGCTGAGCGCGGCGGGAGGCGCCGGTCATGCGGGCGGCGGCTCGGGGGGCGACACCAGCACCTCGGGCGGCGGCATGACGCCTGGCACGAGTGGCGGCGGGACGGGCAACCCCGGTGCGAGCGGCGCGGGCGCGGGCGGCGAAAGCGGGGTCGCCAGCTGGGAAGTGCCGCTGTCAGCCAAGCTGGACCTCCTGTTCCTCATCGACAACTCGTCGTCGACGCGCGACAAGCAGACCAACCTCCTGTGCAGCTTCCCCCGCTTCCTCGACATCCTCTCGAAGCTCCCGATGGGGCTGCCCGACCTGCACATCGGCGTGGTGTCGTCCGACATGGGCTCGGGTGCGCTTTCCATCCCGTCGTGCGGCGTGGTCGGCGGCGACGACGGCGTGTTCCAGTCGCTCGCCCGTCCCCAGGTGGTGAGCTGCCAACCCTTCGGGGGCGGGGCGCTCGACACCACTGGCTGCAGCGGCCCGAACGACGGCAAGAGCTGGATCCGCTACCACAACCAGGAAGACAACAACATCGGAGGGCAGGATCTGTCGAAGGCCTTCGCCTGCATCGCGGCGCTCGGCGACACCGGCTGCGGCTTCGAGGCGCAGCTGGCGGCGGTGCGACGCGCCCTCCAGCGCGCGGCAAATCCGATGGATCGGTTCAATGGCGGCTTCCTCCGCCCCGACGCGAAGCTCGGCATCATCCTCTTGACCGACGAGGACGACTGCTCGCTGCCGCCGGACTCGATGCTCGGTGACACCAGCGACGGCACGGACCTGACCTCGCCGCTCGGACCGCTCGTGAGCTTCCGCTGCACCGAGCGCGGCGTCCTCTGCAATGGCCAGCGACCGCCCCGCGGCGCGGCGGCCAACCTCCAGGGCTGCCAGAGCAACGAGACGGCCTACCAGACGGACCCGCTCCACTCGCTGTTGCCGGTCGCGCAGCTCATCGCGGACATCCAGGCGCTCAAGCCGCCCGGGATGACGGTCGTGGAGGCGATCGCCGGACCAGCGCCGCCCGACGGACAGTTCGCGATCGAGACCAGCGTGCAGGGCGGGGGCGAGGTGCCCGTGCTGGCGGCCTCCTGCACGGGCGGTCCGTCGGTCGGCAGCGCCGCGCCCGCCGTGCGCATCCAGCAGTTCCTGCGCGGCTGGGACGCGGACAAGAAGGTCGTGTCGATCTGCCAGCCGTCCTTCGCCGACGTCCTGAGCTCGCTGATTCGTCAGATCGGTGTGCGGTACAATCTCTGCCTGCCGCGGCCGCCGCTCGACACCGAGGGGCGAATCACACGCGATCCCAGCCGCGCCGACTGTCGGGTCACAGACGTCCAGCGGCCGGGGCAGGCCACCGAGTGCCATGTGGACATTGCCCGCTGCGGCACGGGCCCCACGACGGTGCCGGGCTGCCTCCAGGGCGCTCCCTCGGGCTACGCGAGCACCTGCTGGTACGTGGCCACGGATACGCGGGCGCCCGACGGCACCGCGAGCTGCCCCCAGACCGGGATGGAGGTGCGCGTCTGCCGCAATGGCTTCGACCCAGGGTCCGGCACCTGCCGCCCCGGCGCCGAGCTCACGCCGCCCGACGCCAACCTCCGCGTCCGCTGCGCCGGCTGACCGACGACGCTGCCCCGCCTGCGGCTGATCCAGGGCCAGCTGACCAGCATTGGGTCTAAGGTGCACTCCCCGTGCGCCCGAGCCTGCTCATCGTCAGCGACGTACACCTGTGCCGGCTGCGGCCGGGCATGGTGGCCGGCGGCCAGCGCGAGCTCGCGCATTTCCTCGATCACCACGCCGAGCACCGTGATGGTGGGCGCCCGTGGCGCCTGGTCTTGAACGGCGACCTGTTCGACTTCGATCACCAGGCCGTCGGCATCGCCCGCCGCGGGCGCGAGGCCGCCTCGCTCGAGCTCCTGGCCGAGGTCACCGCCGACTTCCCCGAGGTGATGGACGCCCTCGCCCGCTTCCTCGACCACGGCCACGAGATCGTCGTCATCCCCGGCAACCACGACTTCGACCTCATGTGGCCGAGCCTGCGCGCCGCCCTGCGTGCGCGCCTCGCGCACGCGCTCGCCGATCCGGCCGCGATCGAGCGCCTGGCGTTTCGCGACTGGTTCTACTACGAGCCCGATCGCGTGTTCGTCGAGCACGGCCAGCAGTACGACCTCGACACCGCCATCGCGGGCCTTCTGGCTCCGTTCGACGCCGGCGACGACGGCCCGTCGCTGCGGCTCAACCTCGGCACGTACTGGATCTCGGGCTTCTGCCCGCTCATCCCCGAGATCGCCTACCACGTCGATCACACGCGCGGCCCCTTCTTCTACCTGCCCGTCGTCGCCGCGCGCTACGGCCTGCGCGGTCCGTGGCTCCTGCTGCGCTACGCCGCGTTCGCGCTGCGCACCGTGCTCGCTGCGGGCCCCGCGCAGGCGAGCGCCCGACCCGGGCACGCCCGTCGTCGCGCCGAGCTCGCCGACGACGCCACGCCGGACGCGCTCCTCG
>JAHFDS010000604.1 GCA_023248855.1 Myxococcales bacterium | reverse complement strand
AGCGATTGTGCGGGTTCGGCGGCAGCACGTGCGGCAGCCGTCCCGCCACCGTGACGCCATACTGCTCGAGCTGGCTCACCTTGCCGGGGTTGTTGGTCAGGAGCTGGATCGACTGCACCCTCAGGGTCGCCAGCATGTGCGCGGCGATCGCATAGTCGCGCTTGTCGTCGCGAAACCCGAGTGCCAGGTTCGCGTCCACGGTGTCGAGGCCCCGGTCCTGCAGCGCGTACGCCCGGATCTTGTTCACGAGGCCAATGCCGCGCCCCTCCTGGCGCAGGTAGAGCAGGATGCCGCGCTCGCGCTGGCCGAGCAGCAGCATCGCCTCCTCGAGCTGGTCCCGACAGTCGCAGCGCAGCGAGCCGAGCACGTCGCCCGTCAGGCACTCCGAGTGCAGGCGCGTGACCACCTGCGAGGCGCCGATCACGTCGCCGTGGACGAGCGCGATGTGCTCCTTGTCCTCACGCGGGGTGTCGTCCTCGCCGGTGCTCTGGAAGCCGACGATGCGGAAGCTGCCGAAGCGGCTCGGCAGGTCGGCGACTGCGACCGGGCGCACGCACAGCTTGCGCGCGCCGACGCCCGCACAGGCGTGCTCGCGACTCTCCTCGACCAGCTCGTCCAGCGTCACGTCCGGGGCTACTTGTGCTGCGCGGCGAAGTAGCCCTTGAGCCCCTTCGCGAGGCTCGTCAGGTTCGGCTCGAGCGTGCTCCGGATCAGGCCCTCGAGCACCGGCAGCACCTTGCCGCCCAGAAAGCGCGGCACGCCCGGGATCTTGTCGGGGTAGATGCTGAGATCGAACGTCACCTTGAGCTCGGTCTTTCCGCCCTCGATCGCGGTGAAGTAGTTGATGCCCGAGCAGGCGTACGCGTCCTTGGCCAGCTGGCCCCAGATCTTGTACTCGACCAGGCCCTTGTCATCACGCCAGGTGGCGTCGTCGTGCCACGAGAAGAGCTCGGGGTTGACCAGCTTCTTGACGATGCCCGGGATCTCGAGCTTGGGGTGCCAGTGGTTCGTCATGTGCACCTCGGTGGGGCTCACCCGCTCGGCGCTCAGCACGTCGATGCGCTCGATGTTCGGCAAGTAGGGGACGATCTTGTGCATCTCGTCGCGCACCAGCGGATACACCTCGGTCTGCGGGTGGTCGATGATGTCCTTGCTCTCGATGTGCATGGGCGGAAGCTAGCACGTGCGGGGCTGCACCACGGTACGATGCGGCATGTCCTTCGCCCTGTCCGAGCAGCACAAGATGGTGGGTCAGATGGTGCGTGGCTGGTGCGAAAAGCGCCTCGCGCCCGAGGTGCCCGCGATGGAGCACGGCGAGCAGCAGCCGTTCGCTCTCATGCGCGAGATGGCCAAGACCTTCGGCCTCGACCAGATGGCCGCCGGCGGCGTGAAGAAGCGCATCGCCAAGCTGCGGGACGGGTCGGCGTCCGAGGGCGCGCCGACCGAGCTGGTCGAGGGCGCGGGCGGCGACCCGATGCTGATGTTCGTGGTGGTCAAGGAGCTCTCGCGGATCTCGCCCGGGTTCGCGATGGGCTTTGGCGTCTCGGTCGGCCTGGCCGGCGGAGCGCTGATGTCGAAGGGCACCGCGGACCAGCTCGAGCGCTGGGCGCTCCCGGTCGTGACCCTGCAGAAGATCGGCTCGTGGTGCCTGACCGAGCCCGGCGCGGGCTCCGACGCGTTCGGGTCGATGAAGACCACGGCGCGGCCGGACGGCGGCGACGGCTACCTCATCAACGGATCCAAGACATTCATCACCAACGGGCCGGGCGCCGACGTGTTCCTGGTGTACGCGCGAATCGACCGCGGGCAGCCGCGCGCCGACCAGAGCGTGGCGACGTTCATCATCGACCGCGACACGCCAGGGTTCTCCGTGGGCAAGCCCTTTGCCAAGATGGGCATGCGCGACTCGCCGACGAGCGAGATCTTCCTCGAGGACGTGCGCGTCTCCGTCGCGCACCTGCTCGGCGGCGAGGAGAAGGGCGCCGGCGGGCGCAAGGACACCAAGGAGAGCCTGTCCAACGAGCGCAGTGGCATCCCCGCGATGGCCTGGGGCATCGTCGAGCGCTGCTACGAGCTCGCGCTCGGCTATGCGCGTGAGCGAATTCAATTCGGCCGGCCGATCGGCGAGTTCCAGGCTGTGCAGCTGCGCCTCGCCGACATGTTCATCAAGCTCAAGAACGTCGAGAACATCGTGTTCCGGACGGCCTGGATGCAAAAGCACAAGGTCAAGGACCCGGCCTTCGTCAACGCGTCCAAGGCGTACTGCTCACAGGTGGCCGTCGATGTCGCCATGAACGCCATCCAGGTCCACGGCGGCTACGGCTACATGGAGGAGTACGGCCTCGAGAAGCTCGCGCGCGACGCGAAGCTCCTGGAGCTCGGCGCGGGCACGACCGACATCAACCTGCTCAGCGCGGCGCGCCAGGAGCTCGGCTTCGGGGGGTAGGACCCCTTGGACATCTCGCGTATCCTGTCGGACGTGCGGCTCGTTCCCTTCGCCGTGATGCTCGCCCACGTCGCGACGGCCCTCGGTTGCAAGACCGAGCACCCGGGGGACACGAGCGGCTTTCTGGTCGATGCCGGCACGCGCCCGGATTCGGCGCGCACGCTCGACGGAGCCCCGCGGACCGACGCGATCCGCAAGGACGGCGGGGGCGATGCGCGTCGCAACGACGGCGGCCGCAGCGACGGCCCGGCGGGAGACGCGCGCAGACGCGACGGCGGCACGCCCGACGCGGCGCCGCTGGACGACGACCACGATGGTCTCGCCGACGCCGAGGAGCTGCGCCTGGCGCGCGATTACCTCCCGTATCTGTCGATCGACCCGACGGACGGCTGCCCGACGATGGGGGCGCTGTTCCGCGCGCGAAAACACCCGGCGGACCCCACGCTCGTGCAGATCACGTACGTGCTCCTCTACGACAAGGACTGCGGCCTCGGCGGCCACAACGGCGACGACGAGGCGTTCGGCGTGACGATCGATCCAGCGATCGCACCACCGAAGGGCCTGGTGGCGCAGAAGGCCATCTCGCACCAGGGGACGCTGTGCGAGCGGCAGAGCGAGTGCGGCGTCTGCCCGGGCATGACCCCCTGCGATCTCTTGCCGAAGGGAGGGGTGCCGACGCCGGTCATGTACGCGAGCAAGGACAAGCACGGCAGCTACGCCCGGCTCGATGCGTGCGGCCTGTTCTCGACCTGCCTCGACTCGTGCACGCGCTCGCCCGCGCCGACCGCGCCGGTGGTGCTCAACGCCGGAGAGAGCAACGCGCACCTCGTCATGAACCTGACCACGCAGGGCTTCATCACCATGGCGAATGGCTGGACGTCGATGGAGCTCTTCAACTACGACCCGTGGGGTGGCATGAGCTTCGGCGGGGCCGGCAACGTCGCCGACGACCTCACGGACGAGATGTTCACGCCGCAGGCCTGTCACGGTGCCCCGTAGGGCCCTGAATCGCGCCAAGGTTGGTGGACACAGCAGGAGCGACCGTCGCGAGCCGCAGTGTCGTGCCGGGCGCATTCGAGGCGAGCGTCAGCGAGCCGCAAGGGCGAAGCGAAGACGCAGGCATGGGGGGCCCGGATGGGCTTTTGCCCATCCGGGGGAAGGGCAGCGTGCCCTTCCTGGTGGGCGCCTTCCGAGGCGCCCACTCGCAAGCTAGTGCGCGAGCGCGTCGAGCTGCTGGAACTGCTCGCGCGGCTCCAGATCGCTCGGGAGCG
>JAHFDS010000603.1 GCA_023248855.1 Myxococcales bacterium | reverse complement strand
CCAGCGCCGCGACGAATCGCGTGCGGAGATCAGGCCCGCCGAGCGCCGCCGCCTGCGCCAGCAGCGCCGCCGGCTCCGCGATGGACCTGGCATCCTCGAGGTGCACCTTGTGCCGCACCACGAGGCCCCGCAGCCACAGCCCGGTGCGCAGGCGAATGTGCGCGTGTCGCACGCCCGGCGGGATCGCCAGGCTCAGGCTGCGCTGTCGCGAGAGCGCCGGCTGCGCCGGGTCGTGCGAGGCCGCGCTCGTCCACGGCACGCTCGGCCGATCGTCGAACTGCACCTCCGCGCGCACGAGGGCCAGGACCTGCTTCGGCTCCATCGGCGCGCGCACGAACAGCCGCAGCGCGCCTTGGCCCGAGACGTCGATGTCGAGCTGCTTGTCGGCTTCCACGCGAACGAAGGGCCGCGGGCTGTCCGGGACCCTCAGCTCGGGGCCTTCGATCGGGAGGGGATCGACGAAGGCCACCTCCAGGTCCTCGGCGCGCAGCTCGCGGAGCGCCACCTCGACCCACGCGCGAGCGAGCAGCCTCGTCCCCACGTCGTCTCCTGGCACACGCGCAAGGAGCTGGGGCAGGGCGAAGGCCAGCGCCATCGCCTCCTGCCAGCGGTGCGGATGCGCGGCGGCGAGCCCCCCCGCGGCGGCTGCGCCCTCCACGGGCCGCGCCGCCAGGCGTCGTGCCTCGACCGCGATCGCCGCGAGCCCGTACTCGTCGGGCACCGCAGTCGCTCTCTCCGCGTGCAGGGGCACGGCCTGGCACCCTGCGCCCAGCTCGATGCGGTAGGTTGCTGGCGCGTCCGACTCCTCGTCGCCGATGCCTGGCGACACCGCGGGGGTCACGACGAGGAGCCGCTCCCGCCCGCTCTGGCGGCGCACGGGCAGCGGAAGGTCGATCGCCCCCTCGCCGCTCGCGGACCCGCGCAGGACCGTCGGGTCGCAGCCGGCCAGGAAATCGCCCCGCAGCCGCACAACCGCCGGCCCCTTGAGCTCGAACCGCAGCGCGTGACCTGGCAAGAGGATGCTCGCTCGCTCGCCCGTCCTCTCGTCTGCGAGCTCGACCGTCGGCCAGCGCAGCAGCGTCCCAGGCTCGGGATCGGAGAGCCACGCGGGCAGGCCCGCCGTGAGCGCGAGCAGCAGGAGGCCGATCACTTCGGCAGCACCGCTCGCAGAGCTTCCGCCAGGGGCGCGGGGGCGCCTCGCAATCGGTTGCGCAGCCCTGGGCTCATCTCGATGTGCAGGAACGGCACGGACATCGAGCGCACGGCGTCACCTTGCACGTTCGTGGTCGCGCCGAGCGCACTCGTGTCGCGCGGAAACAGGAAGATGCGACCATTCTTCTCGGACATCTTGGCGGCCAGCTCCTTGGCCAGCGTGGGCACCTGGGTCCCTTCGGAAACCACGGCCTCGACGCCCGCCGGGACCCTCTTGCTCTCCGCGAAGCCGTGGATCTGGACGACGGGCCAGCGGCGCGCGCGCGTCAGGCCCTCGGTCGCCGAGAGGAAGCTCGACTGCGCCGCGTGGGCGACGTCGAGCTCGCGGCGGTGCACCGTGTTCGTGAAGAGGCAGCTTGCGCGCAGCGTCGTGAAGAGCGCGAGCGCCACGTCCCCGGTCTGCTCGTCGAAGAACGTGTGTGGCGCCTGGATGCAGACCGGCATCCCGCCCGGGCGCAGCGCGAAGAAGCCGTCGCCCCGCCGCTGGCCGTCGGGCTCGCGCAGGATCCACAGTGGGCCGCCATCGTCCACGCCGCGGACGAGCTCGAAGCCGGCTGCCTGCACCTGCGCGACCACCTGCGCGGGGGGATCTGCCGCCGAGAGGCCCTTGCCGAGCGCGCCGAAGACCTCGCGCACCAGCCCGAGGCGCCTGGCCGGCGGCCGCGTGTACACGAAGGCCTTGCGATCGTAGGTGCGAGCCTGACGGTAGGCCTCGACGATCGGGATTGGCGGCGCGGCCGCGATGATCATCAAGGCGAGGACTGGTCCCATGTCTCCGTGCTCCTGGTTTCCCCGAAGGTCGAGATGCGCTCGGTCCGCGCGCTGGCTCCGTAGCTGAAGAACCGGGCGAACACACGAGCGCCACTGCCCACGACGGACAGGGCGATCTTGTGCGGACCGGGCGAGATGTCGTCGCCGAGCGCGATGAACATCGGCTGCGCGGCGAGCACGCGCGCGGCCTGACGATCGAGCCACGCTGCGCCCGCGAGCGCCTCGGCGGAGACCGCGAGGGTTCGCTCGAGCCGCGTCCGCTGCAGGGAGCTGTGCCCCGGGAGTGCGCGCCGCACGGCGCCATCGATCTGGACCCGCACGTGGGTCGTGCCGCGCGGTGCCCCGTCGAAGTAGAGGCCGATCCCGAGCGCGCGCGGCCCCGTGCCCTTGCCGAGCGCAATCACGCTCGAGGCGCCCTCGCGCAGCTCGTAAACCCCGAACGACCGGAGCGGCGAGGTCCCCGGCCGCGGGCGATCCACGTACAGGCGAATGCCGCTGGCGATCTCGACCAGGACCTTGCGGCGCCCCGGTGTCACGGGGGGCAGCGCCAGCTGACCGCGCGCCGTGTAGAGCGGCAGCTCCGCAAGCACGGCGCCATCCACATGAACCTTCGCCACCCCGCGCGCCGCTGTCCCGTCGCCAAGGAAGAGCAGGCTCCAGGGCGTCTTCGCTTGCGGGCCGGAACCGGGGGGCGCGGCGAACTCGACCTCGGCCGGAACGCCGGTCGGCATGGGCCACCAGGCCCCGGTATCCGGGAGCTCCGAGTCGGCGCGCGCCGGCACGAGCACCGTCACGCGCGGCGGCTTCTCGAGCGGCGCGAGCGTCTCGGCGATCTGGCTCGGGGGAACGGGCGGCGGGTGCTTCTCCAGTCGCACCGCCAGCCGTAGCCGCTCGAGGCGACCGGCCCGCTCGAGCGCGTCCTCGTCGGGCGCGTGCAGGCGCAGCCACAGGGGTCGCTCGGGCACTAGGCCGCGCGCGACGACGCCGGTCGGCGCCGGCTCGTCGGGCGGTGGCGCGAAGGCGGGCGACGCGAGGCCCACCACCGTCGGCCTGTCCGCGGCGAGCTCGAGCGAGGCCGCCGAGGGGGGCGGCCAGAGGTACAGCGCCGCAGGCTCCGTCGGCACGCCCGCGGGATCGCTGTCGACGCGGTCCTCGCACGCAGGCGGCGCGGGTCGCTCGAGCTTGCCGCTCGCCACGATGCGCCGCGAGTCGTCGCGCATGCTCCAACGTACAAGGATCTCGCTCGCCACGCTGCCGCAGCGCGTGCGGCCCCGCACCGACAGCCGCAGCTCGGTGCCGCGGCGACCGTGCAGATCATAGACGACGGGCGCGCCCGCGGCGGCCACTGGATCGCGCTCGAAGGTCCACGCCGGGCGCACCTCGAAGCTCCCGCCCGGGCGGGCCTCGAGCCGCGCGCCCGCGATCGCCAGACGTGGATCGGAGATCACCGCGACGACGCGCGCCTCGCCGCGGGACCGCACGCGCACCGTCGCGAGGCCGGCCTCGAGCGGTACGTCGACGGGCTCGCCTGGCGCGAGCGCGAGCGGCAGCGCACGCTCCTTGCCCGAGGCCGCGAGCACCTCCAGAGCGCCCGCCAGCGGCGTGTCGACCCCCGCGAGCCGTATCGTCCCGGGCCCGCGCAGCGTGTAGGCGAGGACCTGGCCGGCGCCCACGAGCTCGCCCGGATCTGCGCCCTCACGCGGCAGCGGAGCCGGCTCACCGGTGACGTAGAGG
>JAHFDS010000184.1 GCA_023248855.1 Myxococcales bacterium | reverse complement strand
CCTCGCCACCCGCGCCCGCCGTTCCGCCGGCGCCGCCGGCCTCACCACCCGTGCCGCCGGTCGCGCCCGCGCCGCCGTGACCTCCGGCGCCCCCCTGGCCCCCGGCCTTCTCACTTGTGCAACCGAGCATCAGGACCGCGACGAGCGGGTAGACCACCGAGTGAATGCGCATTGCGAGCCTCCTTCTCACGAGGCCCGGTGCTCGACCCAGGGTCGCACCGCCTCGCGCGGCGCAGCATAGCTGCGGACACGCACGTCGTGATCGAATGCGCTGTGCGCGTCGTCACGCGCCGCGCGCCCGCGGGGTGCCCTTGAGCGTCGTGCGGTTCCGGGGAATCATGTCGCAACGTGGCCCGGCACGACGTCCTCGTCATCGGTGCCGGGATCTCCGGCCTGAGCTTCGCGCACCACGCTGCGCAGGCAGGGCTGCGGGTGCTCGTGCTCGAGCGATCCGCGCGCCCGGGTGGCTGCCTGCACAGCGAGCGCACGCCTTCCGGCTACTGGTTCGAGCTCGGCGCGCACACCTGCTACAACTCGTACGGCGCGTTCCTCGAGCTCCTCGAGCAAGTGGACCTCTTCGGGCGGCTGCAAGCGCGCGGCAAGCCGGTGCTGCGCTTCCTCGACGGCGACGAGGTCGCACCCGGCAAGAACCTCGGCGCGCTGCTGCGGCGCATGAGCCTCTGGCAGCTCCTCCGGTCGATCTGGCGCGTCTTCGGCAGGGCGCCAGCCGGGCAGACGGTGCGCTCCTACTACTCGCGCCTGGTCGGCCCCGACAACTATGCGCGCGCGCTCGGCCCCATGCTGTCGGCGGTGCCTTCGCAGCAGGCAGACGACTTCCCGGCGGACATGCTCTTCAAGAAGCGGCCCCGCCGGACGGACGTCAGGCGCAGCTTCACGCTCGAGGGCGGCCTCGCCACGGTGACCGACCGCATCGCCGCCGAGCCAGGGATCTCCGTGGTCCTCGGGCAAGGCGCGACACACGTGACGCGCGAGGGCGAAGCCTTCGTGGTCACGCGCGACGATGGGCAGCGCGAAGAGGCGCGGTGGCTCGCGCTGGCGACGCCGCCGCAGAGCGCGGCCCGGCTGCTGGCCTCGCTGCTTCCGCCGCTGGCCGAGCGCGTCCGCGCCATCGGCGAGGCCGTGGTGGACAGCGTGGGTGTCGTGGTGCGCAAGGAGCGGATCCGCCTTCCGTATGCCTCGTTCCTGATCCCGCGCGGTGACGTCTTCCACTCCGTCGTCACGCGCGACGTGGTCGCGGATCCCGCGTTTCGTGCCTTCTCGTTCCACTTCCAGCCCGACCTCGAGCGACCGGCGCGCCTGGGCCGCGTGGCCGCCGTGCTCGGCCTGCCCATCACCGAGGTCGAGCACCTCGGCGAGCGCCGCACGGTGCTACCGTCGCCGACCCTGGGGCACCGCGAGCGGATCCACGAGATCGATGCGCTGCTCGCGAACGAGCCGCTGGCGGCTGGGCTCGCGCTCCTCGGCAACTGGTTCGGGGGCCTGGCGATCGAGGACTGCGTGCTGCGCGCGCGCGCCGAGTGGCAGCGGCTCGGGCGAGCTCACTCCACGTAGGTGATCGTCCACTCGCGCGCGTCGCCCTCCACCACCACCTCGATGGTGTCGCCGACCGTGCGACCGAGCACGGCGCGCCCGACCGGCGACGCCGGCGTGACCACCGACAGGAAGCCGTCGCCCCCGGGGCCGCTGAGCTCGATGCCCGCCCCCACCGGCGCCAGGAAGAACGTGCGCCCCTCGTCCCCATCCTCGACCTCGACCACGGCACCGACGGCCACGCGGGCCGGTGCCGCGAGTTGCGGCGGCCGGAACCTCTCCAGCACGCCGAGCTCCTCGCTGGCGCGATCGAGGCGCGCCTTGTGGCCGCGCGCCAGGTTCGAGCTCTCCTGGGCGACGCGAGCGCTGTCGCGCTTCTCGGCCGGGGTCGCCCCCTCGCGCGCCTCGGCGGCGGCCGCCTCCATCGCGATCCGCGCCGTTTGCGCGCTCTGCCGCAGCCGGCCGGCGAGCTGCTCGACGAGCCAGGTCTTGTCCATGCCTCGACGGTATCGGCAGCCACTCGGCGACACCAGTTTCGGCGCGACAGCACCTCACCGCGCAACAGCGTCCGCGCCCCGCAGCGCTGGCGCACAGGTTGCGCGTTCGAGGCGCGAAGGGCGCGAGAATCGGCTGGCGCCCCGATTGCACGGTGATGGCACCGATGGTCTGCGCGCACGCGTTCTTGGCGTTTCTCCTCGCCTGCGGCACGGGCCTCGGCCCGGTCTCGGCGCTCGCCCCGACCGCTCCCGGGCGCACCTGCTGCTGCCCGGCCGCGTCGCCCGCCCGGCCCGAGGTCGCGAGCGAGCACCCGCGCCTCGAACGCAGCGCTTCTTGCGCGTGGTCGCGCTGCTGCGCCTCTCCCGACCACGCGCCCGTCCCCGCGCAGCTCGCCGCCACCGCCCCCGTCCCTCCTGACGCCGCACCACCGGTCCTCGTGACCGCCGGGCCCGCGTGCGCCCCGGGGCCCGGCGCTTCGCTCGCGCCACTTTCGCCGCGCGCCGCCGCGCCACCAGGAAGACCGGCGATGGCGATCCTGCTGGCCAAGCAGTCCTTCCTGATCTGAACCGCTCCGGAGCGGCCCGCCTGCGTCAGACCGCGCGGGCGCGCCATGTTGCACCCAGCGACCGGAGGAACGTATGGATCGGCGAAGGACGTGCGCCGGGGCGCTCATGGCCCTGGCGCTGTGGGGAGTGCCCCGGGGCGCAGGCGCAGCGGAGACGCTGGCGGCGCTCCAGAAGGCGGCGCTCGAGCGATCGCCGGCGATCGCCGCGATCGATCGGCGCGTGACGGCGAGCCGCGCCCGAGCCAGCTACGCCGCCGCGCTGCCGGACCCGACGCTCGGCCTCGCCTACGTCAACGACGGCTGGAGCCCGACGCTCGGCGAGATGCCGATGTCCCGCGTCGAGGTCATGCTCGCGCAGCCCCTGCCCTACCCCGGCAAGCGCGCGCGCAGGGCGGAGGCAGCGGGCGCCGCGCTCTCGCGCCTGGAGGCCGAGCGCGCCCGGGCGGCGCTCGATCTCTCGGCCGAGGTCGCGCGGGCGTGGCTCGAGCTGGTCGAGGCGCAGCGCCGCCGCGACATCGGACGCGAGCAGCTTGCGCTCTGGCGGGACGCGACGGACGCCACGCAGCGCGCCTTCGAATCCGGCCAGGGAGCGCTGCAGGACACCCTGCGCGCGGAGATCGAGACGACGCGCCTGGCCGGCTTCCTGGCCGAGGCACAGGCGGCCGAGACGCGCGCGCTGTCCCACCTCGACGCCCTGCTCGCGCGGCCGCCCGGGACCACCTCGGCAGTGGACGATCGTCTCGAGCTGCCCACCCTGCCCGAGGGCGCCGACGCGCTGGCCCGGGCGACGCGCCAGCTCCCCGAGCTGCGCGCGCTCGCCGCCGAAAGGGCAGGCCGAAGGGCCGATCTGCTGCTGGCGGAGCTCGCCGCGCGCCCGGACCTCGAGCTCGAGGCCGGCTACGCCTATCGTGGCGGCCTGCCGCCGATGTGGCAGCTCGGCATGCGCGTCGGCCTGCCGGTGTGGCGCGAGAGCAAGCTCCGCCCCGCGACGCGCGAGCGCGAGGCGACGCTGGCCGCGACGGACCTCGACGAGCAGGCGCTGCGACTGCGTCTTCGGCGCGTCACCACCTCGCGCCTCGCCTTGCTGGCCTCAGCGCATCGCCTCTCGACCCTGTACGCGACCCGCGTGCTCCCGCTCGATCGCGACGGGGTCGCCGCAGCTCTCGCGAGCTACCGCAGCGCGCGTGTGCCCTTCGTGACCGTGCTCGATGCCATCGGCCAGGTGTTCCGCGACCGGCTGGCGCTGCTCGACGCCCTCGTGCGCGCTCGCCGGTTGCACATCGCGCTCGAGGCCATCGCGCTCGACGACGACGACAGCGCGCGACCGCGGGCGATGGATGCCGGCGGGGCCGCGCCCGACGCGCCGGCCGGTGGCATGTGACTCTCGGACGGCTCTGCCGCGTGGCGCTGCTCGCGAGCTCGCTCGCGAGCCTCGGCACCCAGGTGGCCTGCGACCGCGGCGAGAAGGCCCACCCGATCGAGCGCTGGCGCTGCCCGATGCACCCGACCTACGTCTCCGATCGGCCCGGCGACTGCCCGATCTGCGGCATGAAGCTCGTGCCCGTCGCCGCCGGCCCCGCGCAGGACACCCTCGGCACCGAGGGCGCCGCGGGTGCCGCCTCCGCCCCCCACGCTGCGCCGGCCACCCGCGAGCACGCCGTGTACGCCTGCCCGATGCACCCCGAGGTGCGCTCCGATCACCCGGGGACCTGCCCGAAGTGCGGCATGGCGCTGCGCCCCCTCGTCCCCGACGGGGCCGTGGTCGAGCCCGTGCCTCCGCTGGATCCGCGGCGCGTCGAGGTCACGATCCCGCCCGATCGCCTGCAGCGCATGGGCGTTCGCACCACCACCGTCTCCGAACGCACGGTCGATCCGACCATCCGCACCGTCGGTCGCGTGGACTTCGACGAGCGCCGCCTGCACCACGTCCACGTCAAGGTGGACGGCTACATCGATCACCTCGACGTGGACTTCACGGGTCGCCACGTGCACCCGGGCGATCGCCTGCTGACGCTCTACAGCCCCGAGCTCGTGGCGAGCCAGAACGACTACCTCATCGCGCTCGGCGCCGTGCGGCGCGCCGGTCCGGGCGCGGACACGGCCGCGCGCACGCTCGAGTCCGCCAGGAAGCGCCTGCGCTTCTTCGACGTCGGGGACCGCGACCTCGCGGCGCTCGAGTCGAGCGGCGAACCCCTGCGTGCCGTGTCGATCTTCTCGCGCCACGCCGGCATCGTGCTCAAGAAGGCCGCGGCCGAGGGCATGCGCGTCACGCCCGCGGACTCGCTGTTCGAGATCGCCGACCTCTCGCGCGTCTGGGTGCTCGCCGATGTCTACGAGCGCGAATTGCCGTTCGTACACCTGCGCCAGTCCGCGCAAGTCAAGGTCGCCAGCGTGCCCGACCGCACCTGGGAGGGCATGGTCACCTACATCTATCCGGTCGTCGATGACCGCACCCGCACGGTCAAGGTCCGCATCGAGCTCGAAAACGGCAAGGGCCTGCTCAAGCCGGGGATGCTCACCGATGTCGTCCTGCGCTCGCGCGGCGGCGCGGCCAGGCGGCTCGCCGTCCCCGACACCGCCGTGATCCACACCGGCACGCGCACCCTCGTGTTCGTGGCGCGCGACGGCGGCCGGTTCGAGCCGCGCCCGGTCGAGCTCGGTGAGCACGCCGGCGAGGTGATCGAGGTGCGCGCCGGGCTCGAGGTCGGCGAGCGCATCGTGGTGGGGGCGAACTTCCTGCTCGACTCCGAGTCGCGCCTGCGGGCGGCGCTCGACGCGATGGCCCCGGCCGACAGCCAGCCGATCGCACCCGAGCCGACGGGCCACCTGCACCCGGGTGGCCGGTGATCTCGAGCGTCATCGGCTGGTGCGCCGAGCGACGAGGCGTGGTCCTGCTCGGCTTCGCCGTGGCGTGCACGCTCGCATGGACGGCGCTCGGGCAGATCAAGCTCGACGCACTGCCGGACCTCTCGGACACGCAGGTCATCGTCTACTCGCGCTGGGACCGCAGCCCCGACATCCTCGAGGATCAGGTCACCTACCCCCTCATCACGGCGCTGCTCGGCGCGCCCAGGGTCAAGGGCATCCGCGGCTTCTCCGACTTCGGCTTCTCGTACGTCTACGTCATCTTCGAGGACGGCACGGACCTCTACTGGGCCAGGAGCCGCGTGATCGAGTACCTGTCCAAGATCCAGGCCCGCTTGCCCGAGGGCGTGCAGACCGAGCTCGGCCCCGACGCGACCGGCGTCGGCTGGGTCTACCAGTACAGCCTGATCGACGACTCTGGACGCGCGGACGCGTCGAGCCTGGAGTCGCTGCGGGCGTTCCAGGACTGGACCCTGCGCTACGCGCTGCAGAGCGTGCCGGGGGTGGCCGAGGTGGCGAGCCTGGGCGGCTTTCAGCGCCAGTACCAGGTGGTCGTCGACCCGAATCGTCTGTCCGCACAGGGCATCTCGCTGGTCGACGTGGTGCGCGGCATCCGCGCGGCCAACCAGGAGGTCGGCGGACGCCTGCTGGAGCTGTCGGCGACCGAGTACATGGTGCGCGGGCGCGGCTACGTCAAGACGCGCGCGGACCTCGAGCGCATCGCGCTCAAGGCCGACCCCCACGGCACTCCGCTGATGCTGCGCGACGTGGCGCGCGTGGAGCTCGGGCCCGATCTCCGTCGCGGCGTCGCCGACCTCGACGGCAACGGCAGCGCCGTCTCCGGCATCGTGGTCATGCGCCACGGCGAGAACGCCCTCGAGGTCATCGATCGGGTCAAGGCCAAGCTCGCGTCGATCGCGCTCCCCAGGGGCGCCCGCCTGGTCACCACCTACGACCGATCCGACCTCATCCGCCGCGCGATCGCGACGCTCCGGCACGAGCTCGTGGTCGAGATGATCATCGTGTCGCTGGTGATCCTGTTGTTCCTGTGGCATCTGCCGAGCGCGCTCGTCCCCATCCTGACGATCCCCATCTCGGTCCTGCTGTCGCTCGCGATGATGGCGCTGCTCGGTGTCCCATCGAACATCATGTCGCTCTCCGGCATCGCGATCTCGATCGGCGTGCTGGTCGACGGCGCGATCGTCGAGGTCGAGAACGCCTACAACCGGCTGCAGCGGTGGATCGCCGCGGACCGGCCGGGCGACGGCCACGCGGTGCGCCTCGCGGCGCTCAAGGAGGTGGGCCCGAGCGTCTTCTTTTCCCTGCTCGTCATCGCGGCGTCGTTTCTGCCCGTCTTCGCGCTCGAGGGCCAGGAGGGGCGCCTGTTCCGGCCGATGGCCGTGACCAAGACGCTCGTGATGGCGATGGCGGCGCTGCTCGCCGTCACGCTCGACCCGGCCATGCGCATGATGCTCGCGCGCACGGAGCCCTTCACGTTCCGCCCGCGCCCGGCCGCGCACCTCGCGTCGGCGCTCCTCGTGGGGACCTACCGTAGCGAGGAGCGTCACCCGATCAGCCGGCGCGTCTTCCGGATCTACGAGCCGGTGTGCCGCTTCGTGCTGCGCTGGCCGAAGCTCGTGATCGCCTCGGCGCTCGCGCTGACGGCGTCCACCGCCCTCGCGTACGTTCAGCTGGGCAGCGAGCTCATGCCGCGGCTCGACGAGGGCACGCTCCTTTTCATGCCGACCACGCTGCCCGGCGTCTCGGTCACCGAGGCCGAGCGCCTCTTGCAGGTGCAGGACCGCCTCCTGCGCGAGGTGCCCGAGGTGGCGCGTGTGTTCGGCAAGGCCGGTCGCGCCGACACCGCGACCGATCCCGCACCGTTCTCGATGTTCGAGACCACCGTCGAGCTGCGCCCGCAGCAGACCTGGCGCCGAAAGCCGCGCTGGTACTCGAGCTGGCTGCCAGGGCTCTTGCGCCCCCTCGTCGAGCCGCTCTGGCCCGAGACCCTCTCCGAGGAGGAGCTCATCGCGGAGCTCGACGCCAAGCTCCGCATACCGGGCGTCACGAACGCCTGGACCATGCCGATCAAGGCGCGCATCGACATGCTCTCGACCGGCGTGCGGACGCCCATCGGCATCAAGGTGCTCGGCGCCGACCTCGCGGAGATCGAGCGCGTCGGCCTCGAGCTCGAGCGGATCCTCGCCACCGTGCCGGGCACGCGCAGCGTGTTCGCCGAGCGCGTCGCCGGAGGCTACTTCGTGGACTTCCAGCTCGATCGCGACGCCATCGCACGCTATGGCCTCTCGGTCGAGGACGTGCAGATGGTCATCACGACGGCCATCGGCGGCGAAAACGTCTCGACCATCCTGCTCGGGCGCGAGCGCTACCCGATCAATGTGCGCTACCCGCGCGAGCTACGCGAGGACGTCGATCGCCTCGGCCGCGTGCTGGTGCCGACCCCGGCAGGCGCGCAGGTCCCGCTCGCGCAGCTGGCTCGCATCGAGACGACCTACGGCCCCTCGATGATCCGGGACGAGAACGGCAGGCTCACGGGATACGTCTACGTCGACGTGGATCTCGGCATGACGGACCTCGGGCGCTACGTCGCCGCTGCGCGCGCCGCGGTGGCCGCAAGGCTGGTCCGGCCCGCGGGCTACGACCTCGTCTGGAGCGGCCAGTACGAGGCGATGGCGCGCGTCCGCGCGCGCCTCGAGCTGCTCGTGCCCGTGACCCTCGCGGTCATTGCCTTTCTGCTCTACCTCAACACGCGCTCGGCCTGGAAGACGGCCCTGGTGATGCTCGCGGTGCCCCTGTCACTGGTGGGCGCCATCTGGATCCTGTGGCTTCTCGGCTACCACCTGTCGATCGCGGTGGGGGTCGGCATGATCGCGCTGGCCGGCCTCGATGCGGAGACGGGCATCTTCATGCTGGTGTTCCTCGACCTGGCGCGCGCCGAGGCGGCGCAGCAGGGCCGGCTGCGCACCCGCGGCGAGCTCCGCGAGGCGATCGTGCACGGGGCGGTCAAGCGCGCGCGGCCAAAGCTCATGACCGTGGCCGCCGCGTTCATGGGCTTATTGCCCATCCTGTGGGCGACCGGCGCGGGCGCGGACGTGATGAAGCGAATCGCGGCCCCCATGATCGGCGGGCTCGTCACCTCGTTCCTGCTCGAGCTGCTGGTGTACCCGGCCGTGTACTACCTCAAGCACCAGGGCGGGCTGGAAGGCCTCCGCGCCTCCGTTGACACCCGCCCCGGGAGCGGCTAGAACGCGCAGCCATGTACGATACTTCGGACATCCGCAAGGGCCTCAAGGTCCTCATGGACGGCTCCCCGTGGAACATCGTGGAGTTCCAATTCGTCAAGCCCGGCAAGGGCGCGGCGTTCACGCGGACGAAGTTCAAGAACATGCTCACCGGCCAGGTGGTCGAGCGAAACATCCGCTCGGGCGAGAAGCTCGAGCCGGCCAACGTCGAGCAGAAGGACATGCAGTACCTCTACCGGGAGAGCGACGCCCTCGTGTTCATGGACAACACGAACTACGAGCAGGTCATGATCCCTGCCGAGAACATCGGCGACGACGTGGGCTTCCTCAAGGACAACACGATCGTCTCGGTGCTGTTCTTCAACGAGCGCGCGATCTCCGTCGAGCTTCCGACGTTCATGGAGCTGCGGGTCATGTCCACCGAGCCGGGCTTCAAGGGCGACACCTCGGGCAACCCCAGCAAGCCGGCCAAGCTCGAGACCGGCGCGACCATCAACGTGCCGCTCTTCGTCAACGAAGGCGACATCCTCAAGGTCGACACGCGCTCGTACTCCTACGTCGAGCGCGTCGGCCGCTCGTAGCGCCTCCGGACCGCGTGACGCTCGACTCCGTCGGTCTCGCGCGTCGCGATCTCCTGCTGCGCCAGGTCCGCGCTTTCTTCCACGCCCGCGGCTTCCTCGAGGTCGAGACCCCGCTCGTCGTGCCCTCACCCGGGCTCGAGCTGCACCTCGACGCGTTCGAGGTCGCTGGCGCCGGCTGGCTCATCACCTCGCCCGAGTACCAGATGAAGCGCCTGCTCGCGGCGGGCGCGCGCCGGATCTTCCAGATCTGCAAGTGCTTCCGCCGGGGCGAGGTGGGCCGCCACCACAACCCCGAGTTCACGATGATCGAGTGGTACCGCGGCGACGCCGGCTACGAGGCCATCATGGACGACTGCGAGGCGCTGGTCTCGACCCTTTCGCGCGCCCTCCTCGGCACGACCACCGTGCGCGTCGGCGGCCACGGGGTCGAGCTCCAGCCGCCCTGGGAGCGGCTGACCGTGCAACAGGCTTTTGCGCGCTGGGGCGGCGAGGCGCCCGCGAGCGATGTCGGCTCCGACGCGTTCTTCCAGGCGTTCCTCGATGCCGTCGAGCCGCACCTCGGCCACCCGAAGCCCACGCTGCTCCACGAGTGGCCGGCGTCGCTGGCGGCGCTCGCGCGGCGAAGGCCCGGCGCGCCCGAGGTGGCCGAGCGGTTCGAGCTGTTCATCGGCGGGCTCGAGCTCGCCAACGGCTTCGGCGAGCTCACGGATCCGGTCGAGCAACGCGCGCGCTTCGAGGCCGACCTGGCGGCGCGCCGGCGGCTCGGCAAGCCCCTCTACCCGATCGACGAACGCTTCCTCGCCGAGCTCGGGAACGTGCCTCCATCGGGCGGCGTCGCGCTCGGGCTCGACCGGCTGGCGATGCTGCTCCTCGGTGCTCCCGAGATCCGCGACGTCCTGACGTTCGCGGCGGACGAGCTATGATGAAGCTGCCTATGGAGATGCGCCTCAAGCGTCTGGCGGGCGCGTTGCTCGCGGTGCCCCTCGGGCTCGGGATCGTGCACGCGGCGCCCACGCCCCCGTCCGGCAAGCCGGCAGACAAGACCCCGCCCGCGAAGGCTCCCGAGGCGCCGCCGAAAGTGCCAGGCTCACCGGTCAAGCCCCAGGAGAAGCCGCCCGAGCCGAAGACCGCGCCGGCGGACGCCGTGTTCCCCTACCAGCTCCCCTCCGGCTTCAAGCGCGAGGACCTCAAGAAGCTCAAGGGAGCCGGCTGGGCGCAGTGCGACAAGATCGCCGAGGGCCTCGCCGACGCCTGCCAGCTCGATGGCACCTACTGGCAGCTCGATCTCGGACGCTTCTCGACCAACATGGTCGAGCTGCGGTTCTTCAAGAACGTGCTCTGGGGCGTGACCATCAAGAAGCGCGACCTGCTCGAGTGCGGCGAAACCCAGGGAGCCTTCTACGACGCGGTGAACGCTCTGCGGGCGCGCTACCCGAAGGCCGAGCCCATCTCTGGCCCTGGCTACGGGTCGAAGGAGTGCGGCGACCTCGACCGGCCCAACACGACGTTCTGGCAGATCGTGGTCGGCGAGATGCGCGTGCGCGTCGAGGTCAAGCACGACGTGGACGCCTACGACGTGCTCATCGACTACAAGCACAAGAAGCTGGCGGAGCAGCTCGACCTCGCGGTCGAGAAGGCGCGCAGCGAGAAGCGGGACAAGGGAGTGCAGAAGCTCTGACGAGCGGTCAGCGCTCCCAGAGTGCGCCGAGCTCGAGCGGAACCGCCGCGAACGGCTCGGCCTCGATCACCGCATCGCCCGCATACGTGCTCACCAGCCGGTAGCCCTCCCCGTCGAGCCGGAACACCTCGAGCGTCTGCGCGATCGGGTCGATGAGCCAGAGGTGAAGGATGCCTTCGCGCGCGTAGACCGGCCGCTTGGCGGCTCGATCGAGGCGCGAGGTCGAGGGCGAGAGGATCTCGCAAGCCCAGTCGGGCGGCAGCGTGAACGCCGCGGCATCCGGCATCTCCGGCATGCGCTCGCGACGCCATCCCGCCAGATCGGGCACCAGCACGTCGCGACCGAGGTGTAGCTCCGGCTCATCCAGGATGATCCAGCCCCCGGGGCCCCCACGCCCACTGTCGAACGGCCCACCGATCCGCTCACCGAGACGACTGCTGGCGCGCGCATGTCGACTGGCGGGCCGAGGCGACACATGCAGCTCGCCGGCGACAATCTCACCGACCACGTGCTCGGGCAACGCGAGCAGATCCTCGTAGGTGGCGGGCCGCCTGGTCGGGCCGTCGCTCATGCCCTGATTGTAGCGCAGGGGATGTGACGCCACGCTCAACCCCGCGCGCGCTTGAGCGGCGGGTGCCGCTTGAGCGCGTCGCGCAGGAAGCGGCCGGTGAACGAGCGCTCGACCTTCGCGACCTCCTCGGGCGTGCCCCTGGCGACGAGCTCCCCGCCCTTGGCGCCGCCCTCCGGACCGAGGTCGATCACGTAGTCCGCGCACCGGATGACGTCGAGGTTGTGCTCGATCACGAGCACCGTGTTCCCCGCGTCCACCAGGCGATTGAGCACCACGAGGAGCTTCGCGACGTCGTCGAAGTGAAGTCCCGTGGTCGGCTCGTCGAGCAGGTACAGCGTCCGGCCCGTGTCGCGCTTGCAGAGCTCACGCGACAGCTTGACCCGCTGGGCTTCGCCGCCGGACAGCGTCGGCGCCGGCTGGCCGAGCGCGACGTAGCCGAGGCCCACGTCACGCAGCGTCTCGAGCACGCGCCGTAGCGGCGGCACGTTCTCGAACAGGCCCAGCGCGTCGGTGATCTGGGTCTCGAGCACCTCGGCGATGTTCTTGCCGCGATACGTGACCCGCAGCGTCGCCTCGTTGTAGCGCTTGCCGCGACACACCTCGCAGGGCACGTAGACGTCGGGCAGGAAGTGCATCTCGACGCGCTTCTGGCCGTCGCCCTCGCACGCCTCGCAGCGGCCGCCCGCGACGTTGAACGAGAAGCGGCCCGGCTTGTACCCGAACGCGCGCGCCTCCTGCGTCTGCGCGAACAAGTCGCGGATGTGATCGAACGCCTTGGTGTAGGTGGCGGGGTTCGACCGCGGCGTACGGCCGATGGGATCCTGGTCGATGCGAATCACCTTGTCGATCTGCTCGAGCCCCGTCAGGCCGTCGTGCGCGCCGACCTCGACCGTCGTGTATTCCAGGAGGCGGTGCAGCGCGGGATCGAGGATGCCGCCGATGAGCGAGCTCTTGCCCGCACCCGACACGCCGGTGACCGCGCACAGGACACCGAGCGGGAAGTCGACGTCGAGGTCGCGCAGGTTGTTCTCGCGCGCCCCGCGCAGGTGCAGAAAGCCCGGCGGCCGGCGGCGCTCCACCGGCGTGCGGATCGCCTGCTCACCCGACAGGTAGCGCCCCGTGATCGAGCGCGGCGCCGTCTCCAGCTCGCGCGGCGGTCCCTCGAACACCACCTCACCGCCCTGCCGCCCCGCGCCCGGCCCGAAGTCGATCACGTGGTCGGCCGCGCGCAACGTTTCCTCGTCGTGCTCGACCACAAGCACCGTGTTGCCGAGGTCGCGCAGCCGCCGCAGCGTCTGGATGAGCCGCGCATTGTCGCGCTGGTGCAGGCCAATCGACGGCTCGTCGAGCACGTACATCACACCCGACAGCTCGCTGCCGAGCTGGCTCGCCAGGCGGATGCGCTGCGCCTCGCCGCCGGACAGCGTCGCCGCGCTGCGATCGAGCGTCAGGTACTCGAGCCCCACCGACAGCAGGAAACCCAGGCGGGCGCGGATCTCCTTGACCAGCTCCTCGGCGATGGTCGCCCGCGCACCCGTCAGCGCGAGCGCCCCGACGTGCGCGTGCGCGTCCGAGACCGTCATCGCCGACACGTCGACGATGGACCTGTCGGCCACGGTCACCGCGCGCGACTCCGGCCGCAGGCGCGCGCCGTCGCACGCCTTGCAATGCACGTTGCGCAGGTACTTCTGGTAGACCTCGCGCATCGACTCGGATGCGGTCTCCCGCATCCGCCGCATCAGCTGCGGGATGATGCCCTCCCAGCGCATGGCCCAGGAGCCGGAGCCGTGCTTGCCGGCCCACTTGATGTCCACGCGCTTGCCGGCATCGCCGTGCAGGAGCACCTGGCGCTTGGCCTCGGGGATCTTGCCCCACGGCAGGTCGAGGTCGATGCCGTACGCCCGCGACAGGCCCTTCATGATGTTCGAGGTCCAGCCGCCGTCACGCGCCGCCGCGCGCCGCCACGGCTCGATCGCGCCCTCGCGCAGCGACAGCTTCGCGTCGGGCACCACCAGCGCCGGATCCATCTCGAGCGTGGTGCCGAGCCCGTTGCAGGGCTGGCACATCCCGAGCGGCGAGTTGAACGAGAAGCTCTGCGGCACGAGCTCCGAGAAACCGATCCCGCACTGGGGGCAGCTGCGCATCTCGGACAGCTCGAGCGTCTCGGGCTGCGACGTGCCCTCGATCTCCGCGAGCAGCAGGCCCTTCTCCTCGCCCTTCTTCGTGGCCTTGAGCGCAGTCTCGACCGAGTCCTGCAGGCGCGCCGCCTGATCGCGCGCGATCGTCAGCCGATCGACCACGATCTCGATCGTGTGCTTGAACTTCTTGTCGAGCGGCGGCAGCTCCTCGAGGCGATAGATCGTGCCGTTGACGCGCGCGCGCACGAACCCCGACTTCCTCGCATCGTCGAGCAGCTCCTTGTGCTCGCCCTTTCTGTTGCGCAGGAGCGGCGCGTAAAGCGTGACCCTGGCGGGCGCATGCGCGAGCAGCGCGTCGACCATCTCGGCGGCGCTGCGACCGGCCACCGGACGGCCGCACTGGTGGCAGCGCTGCTCGCCCGCGCGCGCGTAGAGGACGCGCAGGTAGTCATGGATCTCGGTCACGGTGCCCACGGTCGAGCGCGGGTTCGACGACGCCGTCTTCTGCTCGATGGCGATGGTCGGCGACAGCCCGCGCAGGGCATCGACCTTCGGCTTCTCCATCTGGCCGAGGAACTGTCGCGCGTAGGCCGACAGCGATTCGACGTAGCGGCGCTGGCCCTCGGCGTAGAGGGTGTCGAACGCGAGCGACGATTTGCCGCTGCCGGACACGCCGGTGAAGACCACCAGCTGCTTCTTCGGAACCCGCAGGCGGTCGATGCGGAGGTTGTGCTCGCGCGCTCCCGTGATCTCGATGTGCTCTGGCTCGAGGGCGGGCGCGGACGCTCGATTCGCTCGCTGGGCGCGGCTGGGCTTGGCTGGCACGCGCCGAGTATAGGTGTGATCCGCGCGGCTGCACGGGCAACGTGACAGACGTTCAGCTAATTGGCCCAACCGATTGATATGACTTGATCGTTGGATTCGTTTTCCGGGTCCATGCCACCGCAGGTGGTTGCGCCTCTCTCACGGCTCGTGATAGTCCGCCGGTCAATGCGCAAGCTTCTGTGGATGTCCCTGGCAATGGCGATCGGCTGCGGTAACTCCCTGGACGACGAAAACGGCGGTTCGAGCGGGAGAGCGGGAGGCACGGCCGGCCGCTCCGGCTCGGGCGGCGACTCTGGCAGCGGCGCGACCGGTGGTGGCGCGATCGGCGGCGGCGGTGCAGGAAGC
>JAHFDS010000183.1:12588-14915 GCA_023248855.1 Myxococcales bacterium | reverse complement strand
CTGGGCAACGGAGGCCATCACGTAACCCTGAAAGACCAGCGTCGCTTCGCTCCGATCAGATCGGAATGGCGCGTTCGCGATGGTCCGGAACGAGCGTTCGCGATGACCGGAGCCCGCACGTGAAGACCCGAGAGCTCTTCACACTGTGGCATCGAGTCCGAGATGGCACGCTCTCTCGTGCTGCCTTCCGGCGCGAAATCGAGCCCCTGCAGCAGCGCATCGAGTGGCTGCTGTGGGCGGGCTGTCGTTCTGGCCATGACAAGGTCGCCGGCATGTGCCGTGAGATCCTCAAGGTCAGCGACGCGATGTGGACATTCGTACGCGTGCCAGGGGTCGAACCAACCAACAACCTCGCCGAGCGGTCGCTTCGCCATGCCGTTCTCTGGCGGAAAGGGAGCTTCGGCACGCACAGCGCGGAGGGCAGCCTCTTCGTCGGCCGAATGCTGACGGTCGTGACCTCGCTGCGGCAGCAGAAGCGTCATGTCCTCGATTACCTCACGTCCGCCAATCAAGCCGTGCTCGATCGCAGCCCGGCCCCCTCGATCCTGCCTCTCGCGGCCGCCTGACCCCCTGAACGGTTACCCAGAAAGTTCTGCGCCGGTTGTCGCGAGGAGATTGAAGCCCGAGGAGGTATCTTCACGAGCGACACCACCGCGGTGTTCCCGAGATAGTCAATGGTTCCGTACCTCTCTTACAACGAAGCTGAGATCATGGAGCGATTGGAACGCCTCCCGGCTGACCTCAGAGTGAGCTTTGCCGCCGCATGCGCGCAACGTCTACTACCGGCCTACGCCGAGTACTCTAAGGAAATCGGAGATCCACCGAACGGTCTCAACGAGCTTGCCGGGCACCTCTGGGAAGGGCTGGAGCAAGGTCATCACAGCCTCAACGAGGGGCAGGAGGCCGACGCGTGCATGTCCTTGATGCCCGATGATGCCGATGACGAGCTGCACATCTACGCGCAAGATGCTGTCGCGGCACTGACCTATGCTTTTCGAGCGCGGATCTCCGGAGATAGCCAGGAGGCAGCCTGGGCGGCGCGCCGCGCGTATGAGGCATTCGATCAATTCGCCATCAAGCGGACGCAGATTGACTTGGCTGATGCAATGGCCGAGCAAACCATCCTGACCAATCCAATCGTCCAGGACGAGCTACGTCGCCAGAATAGAGACTTGGACGACTTGTTGTTGGCGGCGGCATCTGTCGCGCAAGAGGAACGCCTCCTGGTAGTGCGTGCCTTACGGTCACGAGCAGCCTCGGAGGGAGCGCAGATTTCGTGGCGCAGCTAATCCGACATTAACTGGAGCGATGATCGCATGCCTTTTCTTCGCGAAACACCTCGCTCGCTGAGAGCGTACTTCATCGTCGTCGGAATCCTGGGCCTCCTCAATGGCCTCAGCTCTTCGTTTGACGACGACGTGACGGACCCGCTCGAGACCGTGCACGCGGGGCTCGTGGCGCTGTTCGGGATGTGCTTCCTCCTCGCAGGGTTGACGCTCCCGCGCGTGCTCAAGCGCGGCAGCGCGGGTTGGATTCTCAAGATGCTGGTCGCATCGATCGTGTTCGTGGCGGCTCGTGCCTTGCTCGGCTTCGTGCTCTTTCGCAGCCCGCTGGCGCTCGCAGGCGGAGCCCTTCCCCTCCTCGTGACCCTCTACCTCCTCCAGCAGGTCCGGCGACTGGCACGAGAGGCGCGGCCCGTGGCACCGGTGTTCGACTGAACGTCATCAGCGCATCGTTCCCGCGCGCTCATCCCCCACCCATCGGGCCCGAGTTGACATAATCATCCTTACAAGACCCACGACAAGTGAATAGCTGCGCGTGCTTACGCGCCGTCAAGCCCCTCGAACCCATCCGCCTAGGCGCATACCCGCTACATCTTGGGGTCGACCCGGTCCGAAACGGCCAGTTTCCGCCCGGTCCGCGCCTCCGCTGAACACCCGTCCCTCTGACATGAAGTGGTCCGACCTTTTCCGTTGATTTGGTCCGACCTATCGGGTTAGAAGCGCTCTCCAGGCGCCGGGGGGCGTTCTCAACTGAAGCGGGAGGTTTGGGCATGAGACAGCTTGGTTTGTTTGTGGTGGTGGTCGCGCTCGCAGCCTGCGGCGCCGAGGAGCCAAAGAAGTCCAGCGCGGCGGCCGCGGCCGCGAAGAAGGCGCCCGATGCACGCATGACCCGGAGCCTGGCGCAGGCCGCGCGCACGCGCACGATGCCCGCAGGCGCGCGCCCGGCCGACCCGCGCGCGCTTCAGCTCGGGGGCAAGCCCGTCGCGACCCTGGGCGAGGGTGACGTGGCCTGGCTGGTCTCGGAGGACCTCGACGGCGACCGGC
>JAHFDS010000183.1:0-12578 GCA_023248855.1 Myxococcales bacterium | reverse complement strand
GTCCGAGCGGGTCTACCTGCTCTGGTCGGCGCCGCTCGAGGGCTGCGCGGACAGCGCCGCCGGCATCCTGGTGGCGATCGACAAGACCGGCGCCTTCGAGGTGATCGTGGCCGGGAGCTGTGCCGATGCGAGCCTGCTCGCCGGCTGCGCGTTCACCGCGGCGGGTGCCTGCGACGGCTGCGGCGTCTGTGCCGTGCGCCAGGGCGCCCTCGCCTGCGCCGCCTCCGACGCCTGCGAGTAGTCCACGCAGGAGCGCTGACGCCACTTGAATGGCCGCTGGCGCGTCTGGGGCCCTCTCTCAAATCGCTCGGCGGAAGAAGAATTCAACCAGCGAACCGGCGGTGTCTGGCTCGAGCACGGAGTGGCACCGCGGGCACTGTGGCCGGGTCTGCAAGTCAGCCACCGAGGCCACGAGCACGACCTCGTTCTGTTCGCAGGGCTCACACCAGTAGTCGAGGAACACCGACTCCACCCGGGCGCCCGCGATCATGTTCGGGATCATGAGGGCCTGAGCCACGAACGCCGAGGAACAGCGGCAGAGCTCGACCTGCCGTCCTTTCGTGAGAATTTCCAGGCAGAGCACCCAGCGATGCACCCCAGCGGAGTTGATGCGGGTGACCCCTGAGAGATCGATCCGCATGCGGGCGCCGGCAAGCTTGCCGAGCTGACCAAGGTCGACGCGCTCGTCGAGATCGCCTTCGAGCCGGATCGTGCGCGTCGACATCGACGCCGCATCGTCCACCAGAAACCGGAACGGGTTCGGGCTCGGCACGTCGTACCAGTTTACCGTAGGGTTCGGAATCTACGCCGGGATCAGTGAGAGCTGGCAGGCATCACGGCGCCCAACGAGCATGAAGTCTTGCCCATCCTGACTCTGGCGGATGGTCGCCCACTCCTCCGTGGTCGCGGACGGATTCGGTCCTTCAACGTGGACACCGAATCCCAGGTGCTGGCCAGCCTGGGCGCCATTCAGGGACAGGCCCGTCAGGGCTCCTCGCTCTCGAGCAGGCGACGATCCTCGGCGGTGAGCTCGTGCTTGGCGAACAGGTCCGGTCGCAGCGCGCGCGTGCGCAGGAGCTGCTCTCGCCGGCGCCAGCGCCGGATGCGCTCGTGGTGCCCGGAAAGGAGGATCTCGGGCACCGCCTCGCCCGCCCACTCGGGCGGCCGCGTGAACTGCGGGTACTCGAGGAGCGGCTCGGAGAATGACTCCTCCACCGTCGAGGCCGCCTTGCCGAGGACGCCGGGCAGAAGCCGCGCCACCGCGTCGATGATCACCATCGCCGCCGGCTCGCCGCCGGAGAGCACGTAGTCGCCGATCGAGATCGCCTGGTCGCACAGCCGGGTCCGAACGCGCTCGTCGATGCCCTCGTAGCGCCCGCAGAGGAGGAGCACGCGGGGCCGCGCGGAGAGCGCCTGGACGGCCTCCTGGTCGAGCGGCCGCCCGGCCGGCGAGAGCAGCACGCGATGCGCCCTTCCGCGCGCGGCTTCGGCGGCCTCGATCGCGCGCGCGAGCGGCTCCGGCTTCATCACCATGCCGACGCCCCCACCGTACGGCACGTCATCCACGGTGCGGTGCCGATCGGTCGCGAAGTCGCGCGGGCTCGTGAAGAAGACGCGAACGGTCCCTGCGTCCACGGCCTTGCCGAGCAGGCTCCCGGCCAGGAAAGCCGTGAACATCTCGGGGAAGAGCGTGACGATCTCGAACTCGATCAACCGTCCTCCTCCTCGGGCGGATCGAGCACGACCCGGCGCGCGCCGACGTCCACCTCGACCAAGAACGCGTCCACGAGCGGCACCAGCCGCTCGCGCTCGGCTCCGGCCGCGTCCAGGCGCACCAGCACGAGCACGTCGTGCGCGGGCAAGGGGAGGATCTCGCGCACGGTGCCGAGCGAGCGGCCGGCCGGATCCTCGACCGCACACCCGACCAGATCGGCCACGAAGTACTCCCCCGGCTCGAGCGTGCGCGCGAGCGCCGCGCGCTCCATGCCCACCGTGGCCCCGCGCAGGGCCTCGGCGGCCGCCCGATCGACGCCCTCGAGCTCGAGCAGGAAGCCAGCCTCGAAGTCCCGCACCGACACCACGCGGTAGCGACGGGCCGGCCCTTCCGCGGACGCGAGGACGACCTCGCGGGCCTCGAGCAAGGAACGCGATCCCGCGGCCAGCGGCAACACGCCGAGCGCGCCACGCACGCCGTGCGGACGCACGACACGCCCGACCGGCAGCAGCGCCGGATCGAGCGCGGTCAGTCTTCGCGGATTTCGAGGGTCACGCGGCGCCGTCCCTTCGACGACGCCGCCTGCAGGACGGCCCGGATCGCTCTGGCGGTCCGGCCTTGCTTCCCGATCACCTTGCCCAGGTCCTCCTGGGCGACGCGGAGCTCGAGGATGGATAGGTGCTCCCTCTCGGTCTCGGTGATCTCGACGGCGTCAGGCGACGCCACCAGCGCCTTGGCGATGAACTCGACCAAGGCCTTGAGGTTCGCCACCGGTCCCTGGTGCTCGTCTGGAGCGGACATCGCCGGTAGGCTCGCAGCTGGGCTACGCGGCGGACTGGGACTTCTTGTGGCGCTTGAGGATCTGGCCCACCGTCTCCGACGGCTGGGCGCCGACGCTGAGCCAGTACTGGAGCCGATCGGACTTCACCTTGAACTCGACCGGTGTCCGGGTGGGATCATAGACGCCGAGCTGCTCGATGAAGCGCCCTCCCCGAGGGGAGCGCGAGTCGGCAACGACCAAGCGGTAGAACGGGACCTTCTTCGCGCCCATGCGGGCCAAACGCAACACGACCATGGCTGGATCCTTGCTCCTCTGAGGCGGAGAAACCTAGTCGGAGGGACACGCTGTGTCAACAGGGGATTCCGCCAAGGGATCCGGAGAACACGAAGCCAGCCTCCGATCCGTGATTACGCGCGCTTGAGCCGCTCACCCCGACCGTGTAGGTTGCCCCCGATGGACCGCCCCACAATGTCGATCATCCTGCCCGTCTTCAACGAGGAGGAGACGTTGCCCGAGCTCGACCGACGCCTGCAGGGGCTGCTCGGGGAGCTCGGAGAGACCTGGGAAGTCTTGTTCGTCAACGACGGCTCGCGCGACAAGTCGCTGCCGATGCTCAAGGAGATGTGCGCGCGAGAGCCGCGTTATCGCCTGCTGTCGTTTGCGCGCAACTTCGGCCACCAGGCCGCCATCACGGCGGGCGTCGATCGCGCCGAGGGCGAGGCGGTCGTGATCATGGACGCCGACCTGCAGGATCCACCCGAGGTGGTGCGCGACATGATCGCGAAGTGGCGAGAGGGCTTCGACGTCGTCTACGGCGTGCGCAAGAAGCGCGAGGGCGAGACCTGGTTCAAGCTCGTCACGGCGAGCCTCTTCTACCGGCTCTTGCGCTCGATGATCCGCATCGAGATCCCGATCGATGCCGGAGACTTCCGGCTGATGAGCCGCTCGGTCGTGCTCTCCTTGCGCGCGCTGCGCGAGACCCACCGCTTCGTGCGCGGCATGGTCGCGTGGGTGGGATTCCGGCAGACGGCCGTGTACTACGATCGCCCTGCGCGCTTCGCGGGCGAGACCAAGTATCCGTTCAGGAAGATGCTGAAGTTCGCGCTCGATGGCATCGCGTCGTTCTCGACGGTGCCGCTGCGCATCGCGACCTGGCTCGGGATCGGCGCGGGCCTGGTCGGCATCGGCGCCGCAGGCTGGGCGGTGTGGACCCGCATCTTCAACGGGGAGACCGTGCCCGGCTGGACGACCATCATGATCGCGGTGTCGCTCGGCTCGTCCGCGCAGTTGCTCATGACCGGCATCCTCGGCGAGTACGTCGGCCGCACCTATGAGGAGGTCAAGCGGCGCCCGCTGTACGTGGTGGCCGAAGAGGTCAACCTCGCGCGCGAGGAGCGCAGGTGAGCCGGTTCCAGCGCCTGCTCGAGCAGACTGACCAGGGCGTCGCGCTCGCCCCGGAGCGCGCGTGAGCGAGCCCGCAGATCCGGAGAGTCCGGCGAGCGAATCGGTCAGCGAATCGGCCAGCGTTTCGACGAGCGAATCGGTCAGCGAATCGATCAGCGCCGCCGACCCCGGCGATGACGAAGACCCCTCGCTGGACGCGCCCGAGCCCGTGCTCGAGCAGGCCGAGAACCCGTCCGTCGCGGCGCCCGCGCCGGCGGCAAGCGCGATCCCGGACGCCGCGGGCGGGCTTGGCCTCTTGTACCTCGAGGGCGCGTCGCTCGCGCTCGGGCTGTTCTTCGCGCTGCGCGGCGACACCATCGTGTCCCCGTACGTCTGGTCGAACACGCTCCTGCCGCGTCCGCGCATGCTGCTCCTTGTCGCCATGTTCGGCACCGGTGCGGTCCTCTCCGGCGCCGGGGGCCTGGCCCTCGTGCTCCGCCGCATCTCCGCCTGCCGACTCGTCGAGATCGGCCGGCGCCTCTCGCCGCTGGCCCTCGCCGGGTTGCTGCCGCTCCTGTTCCAGTACCGCCTCTGGTCTGGGCGCGACCTTCAGTTCCTCGCGCTCCTGTCCCTCGTGACCCTGGCGGGGCTTCCAGCCGTACGAGCCTGCCTGGCGGCGCCGCCGGTCTTTCCGCGCCTGCGCCTCGGCGCCCGCCTGGTGCCGCTCGCCCAGCGCATCCCGTGGACCGCGGTCGTCCTCCTGGGCGCCGCCGGCTACGCGGCCTACTTCTCGTTCCACACCCTGCACTTCCACCTCAACACGAACACGCGCAGCTTCGACCTCGGCCTCGAGGAGAACGTCCTTTGGAACATCGTCCACGGCGGACATCTGTTCAAGGGCTCGCCGATGTTTGGCCCCGAAGGCGGCTACGCCGGCTGGCACGTGCCCTTCATCGGCTACGTGCTCGCCGGGCTCTATGCGCTCCATCAGCACGCCTCGACCCTGCTCGTCGTGCAGTCGGTGCTGGTCGGCGCCGCGGCCGTGCCGCTCTATGGCTTCTCGCGACGCCTGGTCGGTGCGCCTTCGGCCGCCTTGATCGCGCTCGCCTACCTGCTCTATCCGGCCGTCCACGGCCCGAACCTCTACGACTTCCACTACCTCACGATCGCGCCGGTGTTCCTGTGGGCGTCCGCGTGGGCGCTCGAGGTGCGGCGCGATCGCCTGCTCTGGCTCGTCGTGCCGCTCACGCTTTCGGTGCGCGAGGACGTCGCCGCGGGCCTGGCCGTCCTCGGCGCGTTCTTCGTGCTATCGGGGCGCCGCCCGCGCGCGGGCCTGATCGTCACGGGCGTGGCGACCGTCTACTTCGTGGCGATGAAGTTCGTGCTCATGCCGATCATGGCCAACCACTCCGCCTTCGTCTACATCTACCAGGGCCTTCTGCCCGCGGGGGAGAACACGTTCGGCGCGGTCCTCAAGACCGTCCTCGGCAATCCCGCCTTCACGCTCGGGACGCTGCTCGAACGGGAGAAGCTCGTCTACCTCCTGCAGTTCCTCGCGCCGCTCGGCTTTCTGCCGCTGCGCCGGCCGATCGTGCTCCTCTTGCTCGTGCCCGGGTTCTTCTTCACCCTGCTGTCGACTGGCTACCCGCCGACGGTGTCGATCACGTTCCAGTACGCGATGCACTGGACCATGTTCCTGTTCCTCGCGCTGCCCGTCGTCATCGAGCACATGCGCCAGGGCGCGGAGGGCCTCGTCCGCCAGCGCGCCGCCATCGTGGTGGTCTGCGTCGGCACTCTCGCGGGGTCCAGCCAGTTCGGCGCCGTCCTGCACCACGAGACCGCTCGCGGCGGCTTTGGCTCCTACGTCTTCGGCCGGACGGACGAGGATCGCAAGCGGGGGCAGGCGCTCGACGAGCTGGTGGCGCTCGTGCCTCCACGCGCCAAGATCGTGGGCTCGGAGACGGTGGTCCCGCACGTCTCGAACCGTCCGGACGCGTACACGATCCGGATCGGCCTGTACGACGCCGAGTACGTGCTGTTCTCGATCGCACCGACCACCCCCGACGAGCGCAACTTCACGAGCGCCGCCCTGCAGAACCCGCAGTTCGGCGTGATCGCGACGCGCCCCGGCTTCGCCTTGCTCAAGCGTGGAGCGCCCACCACGAAGAATGCGGAGGTGCTGCGCGAGATGGGCATCGTGTGGCCGCCGCCGCCGGTCGTGCCGCCCGCCGCGCCGGCCAAGCCGCCGGTGCCCCTGCCGGCGGTGCCCGAAAAGCCTGTCCCGTTGCAGGCGACCAAGGTGGGGGCCGCACGCCTCGGGCTTCCGCCGGTGCCAGCGCCGAGCCGCGCGAAGAAGCCCGCCCCTGCGCCGCGAGCGCAGCGATCGCGCTAGCCGGCGCCGCGGCTCTCGCGCAGATCGACGTGCTGTGGCAGCGCGGAGCGCGGGCCCTTCGGGGAGCGTGCGCGCAGCTCGATGCCGTGCGCCCGGAACACCTCGGACAGGATGTCGTGGTTGGCCTCGAGGGCACCGCGCACGCTCTGGTAGCCGTGCAGGGCCGCGCGCTCCTTCGACCAGAAGTTCAGGGGATTCATGAGAAAGAAGTAGTAGTCGTCGGCCGCCGGCTCCACGAAAACGACGTCGGCGTCGAACACGTCCGACGCGAACACCAGCTCCTTGGCGATGTCGAGGCGCGCGCCGATCAGGATCCGGCCGATCTGGTTCATGAGCGCGTAGGCGCCGTGCTCGTAGAGCGACCGCCCCGCGCGATCGTAGAGGATGCGATTGAAGGGGTTGTAACAGATGACCAGCTCCGCGCCCTTCTCGATGGCGACGCGCACGTTGGCGGTCCGCATGATGCCGCCGTCCGCGAGATCGAGGAACTCCGGCTCTCGGTCCTCGTGCCCACGCGGGTTCTGGACACGGCAGGTGCGGTACCAGAACGGCAGCGCCGAGCTCGCGGCGACAGCCTCCGAGATCGGGATCTGCCCGTAGGGCTCCCCGGGGCCGAACACCACGAGCTCGCCTCGGTTGATGTCCGTTGCCGACATGTAGAGCTCCTTGCCGGTCTTGCGGTGGAGCTCCCCGAAGTCGTTCGGAATGCCGTTTCGCTCCATGTTGTCGCGCAGATACTTCTCGAGCGCCGCGACGTCGAACAGACCCGTCGGGACCAGGCGGGTCAGCACCGTCGTCATCTTGATCAACGTCTCGCGGAGCGAGAACGCGTCCCCGGTGCGCGGGTCGGTCGCGGCCGACAGGTAGTTCGTCAGGATCTCCTGCTGCTTGTCGAGGTACATGAGCAAGCGCTCGGGCGGCTCGCGCAGGTTGGGCGACATGAAGTGCCACGGCCGGAACGCCGAGTAGCGCGTGCTCGTGCCCTCGAGGATGCGGATGATCTCGTCGGCGGTGATGCCCGCGGCGAGCACGCTCGCGAGCACGCTGCCCGCCGAGAGCCCCACGAAGATGTCGAAGTCGTTGAGGCCGAAGGCCCGGGTCACCCCATCGGAGCCGCGGCGGTGCGAGAACACCTCCTGCAGCGCCTGCAGGCCCCCGGCCTTGTAGCCGCCGCCAGCGACCGCCCCCCCCGCCAGGACGATGGCCACCTTGCCAGGCCGGAGGGGCGTCAGCGCCGGGTCCCGCTTCTGGATGACCGTGATCCCCTGCTGACTGATGATGCGCTTCTGAAAGGCCATCCACGTTCAGTATTCCAGGAAACGTTCAACAGGTCCAACGCAGACCGTCATGACGATCGTGACGCGCCGCGCCATATGGCAAGTCCGATCGGGCGAGCGTACGATTTCTGCATGCCCCCGGTCGGGCCGGAAGACGATGCGCGCAACCTGTTCGCTGCGGCGATCGCGGGGACCACACCGCTGGCCGAGACGGCGCGCGAGCGCGCTCGGCCTGCTCGAGCCTCCGCGAGACCGCGGCCCGAACCGCTGGTGAGCCCGATCACCTCACAGCCGCTCGGCGACGCCGAGGCCGCAGCAGCCGATCCGCACCTCGTGAAGAAGCTGCGCCGGGGGCAGATCCCCGTGGAGGGCAAGGTGGATCTCCACGGCCTGCGCTCGGTGGAGGCCTTCCGCACGCTGGTCCGGGCGATCGAGAGCGCGCAGCAGACCGGCCGCCGTTGCCTGCTGGTCGTGCACGGCAAGGGCAACCACAGCGCCGAAGGCGGCATCCTGCGCGCGGCGGTGGCAGGCTGGCTCGCGAGCCCGCCGCTCGACGCGCGGGTGCTCGCGCACGCGACCGCCCGCCCCGAGCACGGCGGCGATGGTGCACGCTACGTGCTGCTGCGAAAGCGCTAGACAGAAACGCGTAGACCCCGCGCCAGCGCTCTGGGCCGGTCCCGGTCCCGGTCCCCTTCCCGGTCCCGAGCGTCCGGTTCCTCGACCGCAGCGGCTGAGCCAGCTCGAACACCGGACTCGGATCGGGACCGGGAGCGGGACCGGGACCGGCTTCGGATGGCGCCGGATCAAATGCGACACTGTCTAGTGCTGCCCGCCAATAGTTGGACGGCATCAGCCCAGCCCGAGCGGCGCGAGCATCGTGGCCATCCGCTCCGGATGCTGGATGCCCTGCTGCTTCATGAAGGCCGTCGCCTGATCGCGCAGGGCGGCGTGCGCGCTGCCGCCCGTCAATCGCCCGAGCTGCCAGGCGGCCGCGGCCGCGTAGAGCCGGGTGTCGAGCGCCCTGAGCGCCTCGAGCGCGCTGGCGAGGGCCAGCTCGGCGCTCGCGCGCTGGCCGTCGAGCATCGCGGCTCCGGCCTCGAGCAGGGGCGAAAGCGCCCGCGAAAGGGGCAGCCGGGCGCGGCGAAGCCTGCGCGCGAAGCCCCGGGCCTGGCTGGCGTGTCGCGTTCGCTCGGATCCCCTCGCGGCGGTGCCGAGCGCGATCGCGATGCGACCGCGCAGGTGGAGCACCTCGGTGCGCACCATGAGGACGCGGAGCAGCAGCGAGCGCTCGAGGAGCGGGAGATCGAGCGCCAGCGCCGCCTCGGCCGCGCGGGCGTCGCCGCGATAGAGCGCGTTCTCGCAGCGCCCGAACAGGGCGTAGAAGTGGGTGACGTCGAAGCCATTCCGGTCCGAGGCCCACGAGCCGATGCCGTACTCGAGATCCAGGAGCCCACCGTCCGGATCGTCGCGCGCCAGCCACACGATGCCGAGGCGGCAGCGCAGCGTGACCGCGAGGTAGCGATCGCCGCGCTGCTCGGCCTCCCGCACCGCGCCCGGTATCAGGCGCTGCAGCTCGCTGATCTCGCCCAGATACAGCCGCGTGAGGCCGCCATAGATGTGAATCGCGGCGGCCTCCTGCGACGTGCGTGCGGCCGAGGTCTGCAGGTGGCCCGCGGCATCGTGCAGGCAGGCCCGGGTCTGGTGCCAGTCGTTGCGGACGAAGAACGCGCAGGCTGCCGTGCAGAAGTCGACCCAGGCGCGCAGGTGCCGGTCCTGGTGACGGTGGGCCAGGTCGGCCACCGTGGCGGTGCGTCGCTCGGCGCGTCGCAACGAGCCGATGCTGGCCAGGAAGCAAGCATCCAGCGCCAGCGCGAGGCCCACCTGCGTCGGCTCACCGAGACGCAACGCGGCGAGCAGCCACCGAGCCTGGTAGTCGGCGCCCCGCACCACATCGTTCAAGGCCAGGCCGGTCGCCGCCGAGTGGAATGCGTGGACCCCCAGCAGGGCGCGGCGGGGGATCTCCGCCGGCGCGCGCTCGCGAAACCCCGGGCCGCGCAGCCGGAGCCAGGCGCGGCGCCACAGCAGGGACCAGAGGGCGCGCCGGGGGCTCTTCGCCAGGGTCTGTCCGAGGCGCGCCAGCACGTTCTTGATCAGCGCCACCCCCTCCTCGAAGTGGCCGCCGCGCAGCAGGGCCTCCGACGAGCGGCGGCGCAGATCGAGCGCCGTGTCGGCATCGGCTCCCTCGGCGGCCAGCATGAGCGTCTGGGCCCCCTCGCGCGGCCGACCGGCCATGACGAGCGCGTCGCCGAGCTCTTGCAGGAGCGCACGCTGCTCGTCCGGCTCGGACGCGCCGAGCTCCAGCGCGAGCAGGAAGAGGTCCGCCGCGCGGTCGAAATCGAGCGCCTCGCGCGCCGCTTCGGCCGCCTTGCGCGCGTGCCTGGCCGCGCGCGCCGCCTCCCCCGCCCCGTGGAAGTGCCGCGCCAGCCGATCCGGCGTCCCCTCGTTCCATTGTTCGAGCGCCTCCGCGAGGGCCCGGTGCGCGTGCCGACGGTCGTCCGCGGCCAGCGTGCCGAGCGCGGCGTCGCGGATGCGATTGTGGTAGGGCTCGAGGCGCTCGTCGTCCCGCGGACCCGACGAGCGCAGGAAGCGCAGCGTGCGCAGCGTGCCCAGCTCGCGCACGAAGTCCGAGGCGGAGAGCCCTGTGGCCGTGGCCGCAGCCCGCCGCGAGATGGGCTCGCCGGCGAGCGCCACCATGGTCAGAAACCGGCGGGCCTCCACGGACAGGCCCATCAGGCGCGTGCTCACCACGCTCCTGAGGTCGATGCCGCGCAGGCTCTTGCGATCGAGCGTCTGCACGTGCTGCACGAGCTCGCCGATGAAGAAGGGGTTGCCCGCAGCCTCCTTGACGATGTTCGCGATGAGCGCCGGCACCGGGCGGCCGAGCAGCCGTCCGCAGAGCTCGCTGGCAGCGTGATCGCGCAGCGGCTCGAGATCGATGCGCTCGGTCGGAAGGCCGGTCTGCAGGATCATCTCCTCGAGCGCGGAGACGCCCGCGTCCCGGCTGCCGAGGATCAAGAGGAGCGACGGGACATCGGGCGGGCGCAGGATCTCCGCGAGCAAGCTGAGTGTATTCACGTCCACCCACTGCAGGTCGTCCAGGAACAGCCACAGCGGTCTGCGCTCCGCGAGCCGCTGCAGGAGCTCGCGGAAGGCACCGAACGCGCGCGTCCGTTGCTCCTGTGCGTCCGCGAACGAGGCCTGGGCCGGCGGCGCCGCGGCCAGGACCGGAACCCGACCGAGCACCGGAAACAGGCGCGCCAGCAGCGCCGGCTCGCGTGGCAAGATCGCCGAGGCGAGCTCCGGTGGGAGCCGCCGCCAGACGCGGGTCAGCTGATCGACCAGGCTGTCCATGGCCTGATAGGCCACCGTCTCGCGCTCGTAGCAGCGGCCCTCCAGGGTCAGGGTGGTCGAGTCGCGCAGGCGAGCGAGACCGAGGAAGCTCTGCACGAGCGCGGTCTTGCCAATGCCGGAGGCGCCGGTCACGAGCGCGACGCGCGCGCCCTCGGAGCGCCCGGCCAAGTGCTCGAGCCGCTCCAGCTCCGCGTCGCGCCCACACAGGGCAGCGGTCCCGGACAGGTTGAACCGGCCGGTGCTCGGCGGGCGCGTGGCTGGCGCTGTCACGCCGAGCCTCTGCAAGATCTCGGCACCATCGGGGCGGCGCTCGGCGTCGCGCGAAAGGAGCGCCAGGCACAGCGCGTCGAGGTCCGGCGGACACGCAGGCACCAGCGTCCGCGGCGGTGCGGGATCCGCCCGCTGCTTGTCGACCAGCACCCGCATGCCCGTTCCCTGGAACGGCACGTGTCCGGTCAGGGCCTCGTAGAGCAGCCCGCCGAGCGCGTAGAAATCCGCCGCCGGGCTCAGGCGCGCGTCCGAGAACGCCTGCTCGGGGGCCATGTAGGCGATGGTGCCGGTGATGCCGTCGGGGGTCGAATCGTCGAGGGCGTCGTCCCTCACCGTCACCAGGCCGAAGTCGAGCAGCACCACGCGCTCCTCGCGCTCCACGACGAGGTTCGAGGGCTTGACGTCGCGGTGGATCTTGCCGGCCTCGTGGAGCGCCATCAGGCCCCTCGTGATCTGGGGCAGCGAAAGACGCAGCCGCGCCTCGTCGCACGCAAGCCCCTGGTGGGTCGCCGTCAGATCGCTCTTGGCGAGGCGGATGGTGTCGGGGCTGGCCTGCCCGCCGCCGACCAGGGGATTCTGGAGCGGCGCGCGCAGAAACGGCAGCAGCTCCGGACCCTCGATCAGCTCCATGGTGAAGTAGCAGGACTGCCCCTCGATGAAGAGGTCGTAGAGCGCGATCAGGTTCGGATGGGAGAGGTCGGCCAGCGCGCGGAACTCGTTCTTCATCCGGTACAGGGTCTCGGCATCCACGCGCCGCAGCGTCTTGAGCGCCACGCGGCGGCCGCGCTTTCGGTCCTCGGCCTCGTACACCGCGCCCATGCCGCCCTCGCCGATCCGCCGGATCACGCGGAAGCGCCCCGCTGCCTCCAGGTCGGACCCCGTGCTGGCCAAGCGCCCCATGGTACGCCGGATCGTGGGTGAGCAGGATCCTGCGCGGCCCAGGCTGACGGTCAGGCGACCCGCGGGAGACGCCGGGTCGTGCGGCCTGAAGATGCGCGCACTTCGGCGTGGCATGTCGCTTGCTCCTAGGGAGAGGCATGAGCATGACGACGCGGCGCTATCCAGTTCGCTACCAGGTGGCCGGAGCCGAACGCGTGCACGTCAGCATGGCGGCGATCGACCTCGGCGGGGCTCGAGTCAGCTGCGCGCGCCCCGAGGCTCCCGGCGCGCGCGTCGAGCTCTGCGTGGCGCTGGCCGGCGGCTACCTGAACCTGTCCGCGACGGTGCGGAGCGCGTTCATGCCCGTGCGCGCGAGCTGGAACGGCGCCACGTTGCAGCCCGGCCACATGGATCTGGTCTGGGATCGGCCGCTCGATCACGCGGCGTTCGAGCGCCTGAGCCACCTGCCGG
>JAHFDS010000602.1 GCA_023248855.1 Myxococcales bacterium | reverse complement strand
GAACCCGAGCCGGCGCCGGCCAGGACTGCTCGAAGAGGTGCAGCGCCGAACCCACGCCCTCAGCCCGAAACCCGTGTGAGATCAGTGCTCATGCCCTCATTAGCCGATCGCGGATGCACGATGGAGGGACCCATGTACCCGGAGGTCTTTCGTCGCGCGGGGATGGAGGTGCTCGCGCCGGCTCCAGAGGCGAGGGAGCTCATCCACGGCGTCATCTTCGAAGAGCTCGTGCGCGGAAAGATCCTCGAGAGCTCTCGGTTGCGCTTCAACGAGATCGCCGCGCAGCTGAAGGCTCAGGGCTGCGACTGCGTCATCCTGGGGTGCACGGAGATCCCGCTACTCGTCCGCGCCGACGATTGCCCGTTGCCGACGCTCGACTCCACGCGACTCCTGGCCGAGGCCGCCGTGCGACATGCGCTCGGGAGGGATGGCGTGCCGAGCGGGGCTAACGCGCGGCCCTTGCGGCCGACACGGCCAGGTTGAGGGGTAGCGGCAGCTCGGCGCCGCAGCTGCGGCAGACGCCGCGAACAGCGCCGTCCGGCTCCTGCACCAGCACCTTCGTGCGCAGCTTGAGCTGGCCGGCTCGACTGCGAAGGAGCTCGAGGTTGCAGTGCGGGCAATGGAGCGAGAAGTCGCCCTCGGTGTTCAGAATGGGCACGCCACACCGGCCGTGTCGTAGGGTGGCGGCAGGCAAGAGCGCATCCCGTCGGCCTGCAGGTAGGGGGCGTAGGTGCAGTGCCTCGTCTCCGAGATGCACTTGGTCATGCAGCGCGTTTCGGCGGGCGTCCCGGCGGACGCGGGGATGAAGCAGCACTGGCGGTTCTGGGCCGCGCAGAGGGGTGCGTCCGAGCAGCAGGATGGCGAGATCGGCGGTGGTGGGTAGTCGCCGGCGTCGGGCGTCGTGCAGGCGGTAGGGCTGGGAAGGCAACGACAGGTCTTGCCCGAGAAGCACGGGTAGGCGGTGCAGCACGCGCCGCCGCACATGACACCCGCACAGCCCGGTGCGGCGTCACGTTCGGGACGGGCGGCATCGGGCGCGGGGCCATTCGCGCTGCCGGCCGTGACCGCGTCCATGCCCGCGACCGGTGGCGGCGGGGCGGGGCGCGGCGAGCAGTCCAGGTTTGCGCAGGTCGAGTACTCGACGTAGCCGGGGCCGCCGGGTGCCATGCGCTGGGTGCAGCGATCCATGAACCGCTCGATGCACTGCGCGCGCGTCGTGCAGTCACCCTCGATGAAGTCGCACTGGTCCGGCAGGCTCTGGCAGGCTTGCCAGCCCGCGCTCTCGGTGCGGATGCAGACATCGATCTTGCAGAGCCCGCGGATCAGCTGGCATTCGGCCGAGGGGGCGCACGAGCAACCTGGCGCGGTGCCGAGCGTGGTCAGCAGCACGAGGACCGGCGCAGGGCAAAGGCGTGGGTGTTTCACGTGGCGTCTCCAGTGGTGAAGGCCTGCCAGGCTTTCGGGTCTGCCCACTCGGGGCACTCGGCACCGCGCAGCGCGTCGCGGAGAGCTTGCTCGACGGCGCGGTAGTCGGAGCCGCTCAGCATCACGGGGCCGCTGTAGTCGCGCAGGGTCGCCACGTACGGGCAGGCCTGCGGGAAGACCGACTTCGCGATGCCCTCGTGGAGCGAATGGCACCACGGCGCCTTGCGCTCGCGATCGGCGTAGACCGAGCACCGGCTCTTGCCGGTCGCGTCGACCGCCAGGAACTTGCAGCGCAGCGACTTCACGAGGACCGCGACGTCGTTCGCCTTGACCTTGGCGTAACAGCAGGCCCCGCAATGGACGCAGGCTTTCTCGAGGTCGCCGCCGTGACGGTCGCGCACGATGCGCAGGTGTCGTCGGACGGGCGTGACGGGCGCTGGCGTTCCATCGTCGTGCATGGCTACGCGCTCCTCCGGCGCCCGCGCCCGTTGACCAGCGCGGCCACCCGCTGTTCGCCGCGGATGGCGGTGAGCGTGTTGTGGTAGCGCTGGACCCGAGCTGCCTGGCGCCGCCCGCTGCGGAGCGAGCGGTTGAGCTCGTCGCGCTTCTCGTCGACGTCGCGCAGGTGCTTCTCGTAGTAGCGGCGGTAGGCCGGGTGGGTCTTGAGCCGCTCGACGAGCGGCCTGTACTTGCCGAGCTCGTCGAGCGAGAGGCCGGTCAGGCGCGAGGCCTCCATGAGGTGCGCGCCGGCAGGGATGTCGCCGGTCGGGTGCAGGGCGGAGATGACCTCCTGGGCCTTCGGGTCTTCGGGGTAGACCTGCGCGAGCGCCTGCCGGAACTCCGCCTGTGAGCCGTTCGGCTGGAAGGCTGCGTCGCGCGCGGCCTGTCGCGAGGGGCGCGCCTGGCGCCTGCGGCTCGGCCCGGGCGCTTCGAGGTCGTCGCCCTCCTGGTCGTCCTGCCGCTTGTCGTCATGCTCGTCCTGACGCTCGTCGTTGTGCTCGTCCTGCCGCTCCTCGTCGCGCTCGTCGTCCCCGCCCGGTTCGTTTTCGTCATCGCGCTCGTCGTCCTCGCTGCGCGGGTCGAACACGTCGTCGTGGGCGGCCAGGCGCTCGGCGCCGTAGGTGGCGCCGCTCTGGCGGACGGCCTCGGCGACCTCGCCGAGCGCAGTGTGGCGCGCGAAGGCCCGGAAGCTCGTGCTGCGCTTGGGGTCGAAGCGATGGATGGCGTTCCCGATTCCGCGCTCGATGGCGTCGTCGAGCACGGCCTCGTCGAGCACGGGATACTGGCGCTCGGCCTGTGCCTTGAGGGAGTCGACGGCCGTCGGGTGCTGCGCCTTCCAGTGCATGACGAGCTGCGCGATGCCGCGCTCGCCGATCGGCTTTGCCGGCCTGAACGTGCGCTGCTTGCGGGTGCGACTGTCGCGGAGCACGTTCTCGTGCCCGAGGTCACCCGAGGCAACCAGCTGCTCGACGTCGCCGTTGTGTTGCCGGAGCAGCTCCTCGACCGGACCCGACGGGGGACGGTTCTGGATGTGCTCGAAGAATTTCCGGCGGGCCTTGTCGAGGTAGCGTTCGAAGTGGCGGTCGGTCTTGGCCTCGTCGCCCTTGAACTTGCGGTACGGGAGCATCTGCAGCGACCGGAAGGCCTCCTCGCCGCCGTACACGGACGGGTGGAGCTTGAGGTCGTAGCGGACCTGGAGTGGACGGCCCGGCACCGCGCGGCCATCGGAGTCGACGGCGGGCAACGCGATGCGCGAGTACGTGGCGAACACCTCGCCGTTCGCGCCGGCCGCGACGCCATTCTTCGGCGGGTGCGCGCGCAGGTACTCGAACTCCGCCGGCGAGAGGTCGATGCCGCTGCCGCGGTGCAGGCTGTCCGGGTCGTTGGCGGCGCGCGTCGTTCCGAAGAACACGTACTTCGGCAGGCGGAGCAGGCGGTAGCCGGTGGGCTTGCCCTTTGCGTCGCGCCCGGTGACCTGGCCTACGCCGTAGGCCTCGCCGTCGCTGCCGCGGACGATCTGCTTGCCCATCGCGAGGTGGTAGGCCTGCTCGGGGTCGTGCTTGCTCGGGTCGCTCTCGGGGTCGAGCGGCACATAGTGGAGCGAGGTGCCGAAGTGCTCGAGGGGGTGCTGCAGACGCCCGAGGTTCTCGCCGAGCGTCGTGCGATCGGGCATCTCGCCGACGCCGATGTACTGGTGCCCGGTCGGGCTCGGCAGGCGCAGGATGCCCTTGGCGCCGTCGATCTTCCGCCGCGCGGTGTGGAACGGGTCGGCGAGGTGCTCGGGTGGCGCGGGGCGCACGC
>JAHFDS010000182.1 GCA_023248855.1 Myxococcales bacterium | reverse complement strand
GGTCCGGCACCGACCTGGGCGGTGATCGCGGTGATGGGCTTGCCGTCGAGGACCGCGCTGGCGCGGACGGCCGAGCCGGTGACCACGGCGGTGCCGGCGGCTGGCGCCACGACGCCGACCGCGTGACGCACGGGTCCGGTGGTGCAGCCGTTCGGGCTGCCGTCGTCGAGGCACTGGTCGGGAAAGAAGGTGTAGGGCGAGGTGGTGAAGTCGAAGTCCCTCGGCAGGTGGAGCGCCTTGCACAGAGCGGTCCCCGAGGAGAAGCCGCGGCACGCGGGGGGCGTGCCGAAGCGCGCGGCGCAGTCCGAGACGTGCGCGCCGTCCCGCGAGATGCAGACGCGAATCGGCGCCGACACGGAGCGATTGCCCACCTTGTCGGTGGCCCTCGCCGCCAGGCAATGCCAGCCGTCCTGGAGGCCCGCGGCCAGCGAGTCGAACTGCTCGCCCGGGCAGTTGCTGCCAGCCGGGGGCAAGGAGTACAGGCCGCTCGTGCCGTTCGTCACGTCGAGCGCGAGCACTTGGGTCTGGGTCGTGTACGCGCACAAGGCGGGAGGTCGGGCGGCCTCGCCCCCTGCGGGACAGGTGGCGGTCGGGTCGGGGGTGAAGTCGGCGGCGCCGGTGACGGCGATCTCCTCGAGGCGGAGCGAGATGGCCTTGACGCCCATGGGCGGCGCCAGCGCGTTCGACGGGTCGAGCGTGGGATTGATCTGGTCGCAGACGCCGTCCGACGGGGCGGTGTCGACGACGAGCTGGGTGGTCGAGTCCGCCTGTGCAATGAAGAGCTCGACCGACGCCGGGTCGATGCCTGCCACGGCCGCGTGGGTGAGACCCCGCGGCGTGTTGCCGCGATCCAGCGCGATGAGCCTCGCCGAGAACAGCTGGAGGGCGGTGCTGAGGTCGCTGACGGCGTCCTCGCCGACCGGATCCATTAGGTGCGAGCACTGCTGGATGTCGCCCGCGCGTCGCAGCACGCGCAGAGACGCCGGGTCGAGGTCGAGGACCGGCGGGGTGTTGTCGAGGCGGAAGGTCAGACCGAGACTCGTGCCATTGCCCGCATTGTCGCGCGCGGAGAAGACCACGGAGGGCAACGCCGGGTAGATGACGTCGCCGGGGCCGGGGATGCCGAAGTCGCGCGTGTCGAAGCGCCCGGTGAAGGTGTTGCCGCCCGCTTCCTCCAGGGTCACGACGCGGTTCCCAAGGCCCGGCAACGTCGCCGTGACGCTGCCGCGCAGGATGCCGCTCGGATCGACGGCCTCGACCGCGAGCACCGTGGTTCCGCCCTTGAGCTCGCCAGAGGTGGGCGAGATGGCGCGCAGCGTAGGCCCGTCGCGGTCGACATTGAAGGTGACCTTCGCCTCGCCCACCTGCATCGATCCGGCGGATTTCGCGCTCACCCGGAGCTCGGTCGGGCCGCGGAGCGGTGGCGAGAAGCCGGTCGTGAGGTCCAGCATCGGCAGCTCGAAGCGATTGCCGGTGGTGGGCATCATGGCCGTGGAGACGGTCTTGATGGACGCGGCGACTCCGCTGACGCCCTCGCCCATGAAGGCGGGCTCCACGATGGCCACGACGTTCGCGGACGCGCCGAATGGCTGGTCCCTCATCGGGCTGATGATCGTGATGCGCGGGCCATTGTCGAGCTTGACCAGGCGGCTGGCGGCGGTCTGGGGCGCCACCGTCCCCTGCGATTCCGCGGTGATGCGGATGGCTGCGATGCCCGAGCGCGCGGTCGGGGCAATGGGCATCAGGCCCTGATAGGTGCCCGGCTGGCCCGAGACCGCGGGGAGCTCGAACGGGGGACCGGCCGAGACACTGGGAGCTGCTGCCCCGCCTGCACCGGCGGCGCCCGCGGCCGGGTCGGTGGTGAGCAGCTCGGCGACGACGCGGGTGACGGAGCCCTGGCTGGCGGTGGCGCTGACCGTCACCATCACGGTGGGCGGTCGGATCACGGCGTCCAGGGTCGGCGCCTGGATGTCGATCCGGACGGCAGCCGGTGCGTCGGGCGGCCCATCGCGCAGGCCGCCCTCGGACCTGGCCGCGTCTCCTCCGTCCACCGTGGGCGCGTCGAGCTCCATGGTGACCGGCCTGTCGGCGCCGCCGCCTGCGAGGGGCGGCTGGAGCGGGATCGCGTTGTCACTGCACGCCATCGACAGCGAGCAAATCAGCAGAAGCCCACGAGTACGCAAGGCCATGACCCCTCCGGAACGACGGGAACAAACCCGTGCCGAGACCATCGTACAAGCCCGCGCGTGAATTGGTCAATTGCGCAGACGAGGGCAGCCAGGGCCCACGGTCGGGCACCGTCGAGCCCGCGCCCCCGAGCCGCCGAGGAAGACCAGGAGGGACCGCTGTCAGCCGTCGTCGTCGAAGCCGACGTTCGCCAGGGCTATCGGCGCGAGAGCGGCGGGCGCCACGCCAACTCGCGCAACAACCTCGTCGCCGCCTGGATCGCAGCGGGCGCAGTCGTGACGGAGAGTTGCTCCACCTCGACCATTGGCGCTAGAATACTCTACGGGCCGAGCTGCACGCCGCGAGAAATCCAGCGTCCGATAATGCAAATTATGTCCACTAGCGCGCTCTTTCGGCGCTACGATCAGACTCGATGCGGCACTTCAAGATCGTGGTCGAGCGACACGACGACGGCTACGTGTCCTATCCTGTCGGGATGCGTGGTGTGGTCGTCGGCCAAGGCGACACCGTCGATGCGGCACTCGTCGATGTACGATCCGCCATTCAGTTCCACCTGGAGACCTTCGGCGACGAACATGGGGAAGATGAGCCACTCGATGTCGTGCTCGCTGACCTGGCCATCCCGGCGTGAAGTTTCCGATCGACGCGCCCCGGCAGCGCGTGCTCGGTGCCCTGGCCAAGCTGGGGTTCGAGGTGGTGAGGGAGGGCAATCACATCGCACTCCGGCGCAAGAACACAGACGGCACCACGACACCAATGACGATCCCGAATCATCCGACTATTAAGGGATCGACGCTGCGAACGATCTGCAATCAGGCTGGAATCAGCCGGGATGAGTTCATGAAGGCCTGGGAAGCATCGTAGCTTCCGTCAACGGACGTTATAGTAACTGGAGTGGGACTGCGAGCGAGAAATGTGCCTTCCACGGACCAGAAACGAAATCGACCAATCGGTGAAATACCAAGTTGTGATGAGTGTGCGGCGACGCAATCAGAAAGACTCTTGGCGTCGCTCTGTGGAAACGCAGGACGAAGAGTCCAAATGGGCGAATGATCGACCTCATTTGTCGGACAAGGCGCTCGATCTGCAAATCGGCGCTGCACTTACGCCCGAGGTGATGATACACAACCACCGTCCTCTCCCGACGGAATGCGGCACCAATCTCGGAGATTGCAGCGTGCTTTATTGACGGTGTGTTAGACTAGGAAATACCATTGTCAGGGTCAAGGAACACGATTTGGGCGGTGCGAACTTCGTTCAGCGCATGATCGAACCACTTTGCACGGTCAGCGCGGCGCGAAGGAATGAGTTTGGCCGCAAATACCGTGTCGTCTGCAAAGACGCCCCCGGAGTGGACAGCGCTCACCGAACGTTTTCGCCTCAATTGGCGCATCCTCCCAAATAGCTCGGGGTCGCACTCGCGAAAGCGGTCAGCCTGCCTCAGGTAGGCGTCGTGCTTCCCGTCGGTGCGACCGTCTGGCTCCGTCAAGTACCAGACAATGCCAAGTCGAAGGCGATGGCTGGAGGATCCCGCGAGCCTTCGGAGCACACTGTATTTGCGAAGTCGCCGACGTCGCCGACGTATTGGTCTTTCATTGGATTTGGGAAAACGCTGAGGAAGACCTACTTCATCGGCTCCGTTGCAAACGCACCGCACCTGACACATTGCCCGTTTGCGAAGCCCTGGAACTCGCACTCACCCTTGCGGCCACGATCGCATCCGCTGTTGCCGCATTTCTTGCAGCGCTTGATGATGGCAGCGCACTGACCGCTCGGCTTGAGCTTGCCTCTGCAGCTAGGCACGCGACCCGCCCGAATACGATCGTTTGCTGTAGCCCCTCATCGTTCCGCCCTCCTCGTCGAGAAGTCCCTGCACGTTGCAGATAATCCTTTTCTACAGGCCCTCGCAACATCCGCAGACCGCACCTGGGATTCGGTGTCCACGAGCCGTCAGGAGGCAGGAGACGGGCGACAGCAACCCTGCAACCGGCAAGTTCCGGACCCGTCCGAGAGGCCCGCCGAGGGCGCAGTCGGTTTCCGGAAGATGCAGCACCGGTCCGCCCGCGCGCTACAAGCCCGGGGCGGGGAAGGCGTGGCAGAGCTCGCGGACCTCGCCGGCAATGCGGCCGAGGGCCGACTCGTCGGCGTGGTTGCGGATGGCTTCGTCCATCCACGAGGCGACCTTCTTCATTTCGGCCTCCCGGAGGCCGCGGCTGGTCATTGCGGGTGTGCCAATGCGCACGCCGGAGGGATCGAAGGGCTTGCGCGGGTCGTCGGGCACGGTGTTGTAGTTGGTCTCGATGCCCGCTCGATCGAGCGCGCGCGCCGCGGTCTTGCCGGGGACGTCCTTGTTCGTCAGGTCGATCAGGATGAGGTGATTGTCGCTGCCGCCCGAGACGAGGTCGAAGCCCCGGGCCAGAAGCTCCTCAGCGAGCGCGCGCGAGTTCTTCACGATCTGGTGCGCGTAGGCCTTGAACTCGTCGGTCGCCGCCTCTTTCAGCGCGACCGCGATGGCGGCCGTGGTGTGGTTGTGTGGGCCGCCCTGGAGCCCCGGGAACACCGCCTTGTCGATCGCCGCGGCGTGGTTGGCGTTGCACATCAGCATGCCGCCGCGAGGGCCGCGCAGCGTCTTGTGCGTGGTCGTCGAGATCACCTCGGCGTGGCCGACCGGCGACGGGTGTGCGCCGCCGGCCACCAGCCCCGCGATGTGCGCGATGTCCGCCACCAGGATGGCGCCGACCTCCTTCGCGATGCTGGCGAAGCCCGCGAAGTCCACCGTGCGCGGGATCGCGGTGCCGCCCGCCCAGAGGATCTTCGGGCGCTCTTTCCTGGCGATCTCGCGGACCTCGTCGAGGTCCACGCGGCCCGTCGCCTTCTTGACCCCGTAGCGGACCGGGCGGAAGAAGCTGCCCGTGATGGACACGCCCCAGCCGTGGGTGAGGTGGCCGCCCGCGGGCAGCGCCATGCCCATGATGGTGTCGCCCGGCTTGCAGAAGGCGAGATACACGGCGAGGTTGGCCGGCGAGCCCGAGTAGGGCTGGACGTTGGCGTGGTCGACGCCGAACAGGGCCCTGGCGCGATCGATGGCCAGGCGCTCGACGGGGTCGATGAGCTGCTGACCCTCGTAGTAGCGCTTGCCAGGGTAGCCCTCCGAGTACTTGTTGGTCAGCACGGTGCCGGAGGCCTCGAGCACCGCGCGCGAGACGTAGTTCTCCGAGGGGATGAGACGCAAGCAGTCGCGCTGGCGCTGCTCCTCCTTGGCGACGAGGTCGGCGATCTCGGGATCACGCTCACGCAGGCCTGGATCAGACATGCGCGGAAGGTAGCACGCACCCCGCGGCGAGGCTGATGCTCGATCCGTCTCTCCGCATCCGGCCGACGCCCGGCATGAGGAGCGAGCGCAGCGAGCCGCAAGGGGAGGGGGCCCGTGAGGACTTGTCCGAACGGGGAGGGGATGCTCGGCATCCCCTATGCGGCCGCCGCCAGGCGGCCGAAGCTAATATAGTCCCTCCCCGTGACGCCGAATCGTGACGAGTTCCTGCGGCTGGCGCGGCGCGGGACGCTCGTGCCCGTGTTTCGTGAGCTGCTCGCCGATGGCGAGACGCCCGTGTCCGCCTATCTCAAGCTGGCTGCCAGCGCGCCGGGCGATGCGAGCTTCCTGCTCGAGAGCGTGGTGGGCGGCCAGAAGTGGGCCGCGTACAGCTTCCTCGGCGTGCGACCGCGCGCGATCCTGCGCATCCGTGGCGGGCGCGCCGAGATCGAGGCGCGGCTCGAGCCGGAGCCGCCGCTCGGCCTCGACGGCAGCGATCCGGCCGCGGCGCTGGGGGCGCTGCTCCAGCCGTTCCGGCCCGCCACGCCGCCGGGGCTGCCGCGCTTCTTCGGCGGCGCCGTGGGCTACTTCGCCTACGACGTCGTGCGCTCGTTCGAGCGCCTGCCGTCGGTGTCCAAGCCCTCGCTCGACTTGCCGGACGCGGAGCTCGTGCTCACGGACTCCCTCGTGATCTTCGACAACCTGCGCCAGACCGTCAAGCTCGTGGCCACCGCCTGGACGCCCGAGGGGGCGTCGGACGCCGAGCTGGCCGCCACCTACGAGGCCGTCTGCGAGCGCGTGGACGCCCTGGCGCGCGTGCTCGAGGCGCCGGGGCCGGCGCCCAGAACACTCGATCTCCAGGTGCACGAGCGCGGCGAGCGGGCGGCGCTGCGCTCGACGTTCGACCCACGTGCATACATGGATGCGGTCCTGCGGGCCAAGGAGTACATCCTCGCGGGCGATGCGTTCCAGGTCGTGCTGTCGCAGCGCTTCGACGCGGATCGCGACGGCATCGACCCGTTCGACGTGTACCGGGCGCTGCGCGTCGTGAACCCATCGCCGTACATGTTCCACCTGTCGCTGCCGCGCCCCGACGGACCTCCGCTCACCGTGACGGGGGCCTCGCCCGAGGTGCTGTGCCGGCTCGACGGCCGCACGGTGGAGGTGCGGCCGATCGCGGGGACGCGGCCGCGCGGCGCGACCGAGGCCGAGGACGCCCGGCTCGAGGCCGAGCTGCGCGCGGATCCCAAGGAGCTGGCCGAGCACGTGATGCTCATGGACCTCGGCAGAAACGACGTCGGGCGCGTGGCGAAGGTGGGCTCGGTCGAGGTGCCCGAGCGCATGGTGGTCGAGCGCTACTCGCACGTCATGCACCTCGTGTCGCACGTGCGCGGCGAGCTCGCGGAGGGATCCGGGCCGCTCGACGTGCTGCGTGCCTGCTTCCCGGCGGGCACGCTGACGGGGGCGCCCAAGGTGCGCGCGATGGAGATCATCGAGGAGCTCGAGCCCTCTCGCCGCGGGATCTACGGCGGCGCGGTGGGCTACCTGTCGTACTCGGGCAACCTGGATCTCGCGATCGCGATCCGCACGCTGGTCGGCCTCGGGGATCGCTTCTCGGTGCAGGCCGGCGCCGGGATCGTGCACGACTCGGACCCGGCCGCCGAGCACCGCGAGTGTGTCAACAAGGCGGGCGCCGTCGCCGCGGCGCTGGCGCTGGCCCGGACCGCTGGATCGTGATCCCTCCGGCCGAACGTAGAAGGGTGTGCTCGTGAAGCGCTGCCTGGTCATCGACAACTACGACTCGTTCACCTACAACCTCGTGCAGTACCTGGGCGAGCTCGGCTGCGCGTGCGAGGTCGCGCGCAACGACGAGATCACCGTCGCCGAGGCGCTCGCGCGCTCGCCCTCGCGCGTCCTGGTATCGCCGGGACCGTGCACGCCGAACGAGGCGGGGATCTCGCTGGATGTCGTCTGCGCCTTTGCCGGGCGGGTGCCGGTGCTCGGGGTCTGCCTCGGCCACCAGGCCATCGGTCAGGCCTTCGGGGGCGTGGTCGTGCGCGCTCCCCGCGTGATGCACGGCAAGACCTCGCGCATCTTCCATGACGAGCGCGGCGTGTTCGCGGGCCTGCCGAACCCGTTTCTCGCCACGCGCTATCACTCGCTCGTCATCGCGCCCGAGTCGATGCCGGCCACGCTCGAGATCAGCGCCAAGACCTGGGAGGGCGAGATCATGGGCGTTCGACACCGCGAGCTCACCGTCGAGGGCGTGCAGTTCCACCCCGAGTCGATCCTGACCGAGCCGGGCAAGCTGCTGCTCGGAAACTTCGTTGCACGCGAGGGAGGCCGCTGGTGAGCTCGGTCCTGGGGCAGATCCTCTCGCGCAAGCGCGAGGAGGGAGAGGCGGCGCGGGCGTACGAGCCGCTGTCCGCGGTGCGAGCGCGTGCGGAGAAGGCGCCGGCGGCGCGGGGTTTCGAGCGCGGGCTGGTCGCGGCGCGGCTACGCCCGGCGACGATCGCGGAGTTCAAGCGACGATCGCCCTCGAAGGGCGCGATCCGCGAGGACGCGCGGCCGGCCGACGTCGCGCGCGCCTACGAGGCCGCGGGCGCAGCCGCCATGAGCGTCCTGACCGACGCCGTGGGCTTCGGGGGGGCACCCGAGCACCTGGTCGAGGCTCGGCGCGCGGTGTCGATACCCGTCCTGCGCAAGGACTTCCTGCTCGATGAGCACGACCTCTATGCCTCGCGCGCGATGGGTGCGGACGCGGCGCTGCTCATCGTGGCGGCGATCCCGGATGCGCGTCGGCTCGCGGAGCTGCTCGCGGTAGCGGCGGCGGTGTCGCTCGACGTGCTGGTGGAGGCGCACGACGAGGGCGAGCTGGACCTGGCCCTCGAGGCAGGCGCGCGGATCATCGGCGTCAACGCGCGCGACCTGCGCACGTTCGTCGTCGATCCGGGTCTGCCGGCGCGCCTCCGGCCGCGGGTGCCGGCGGATCGCGTCTACGTCGCCGAGAGCGGCATCACGTGTGCCGGGGACGTGGCGGCCCTGCGCGCGGCGGGCGTGGACGCCATGCTGGTCGGCGAATCGCTGATGCGCGCGGCCGATCCGGGGGCGGCGCTGGCGGCGCTCCTCGCATCCGGTTAGGCGAATGAGTGGGGCTGGCCTGCTCGTGAAGATCTGCGGCGTCACCCGCGCCGAGGACGCGGAGGCGGCCGGGCGCGCGGGCGCGGACGCGATCGGCATCAACTTCTGGCCGGGCTCGAAGCGCTACGTGGCCGACGAGGGGCTCGCCCGTGAGCTGGCGGCGGCCGCGCGCGCGGCCGGCGTGGCGCGGGTCGTGGGGGTGTGCGTGAATCAGCCGCTCGTCGAGGTGCTCCGGTTCGCGCAGGCGATCCCGCTCGACCTTCTGCAGCTCCACGGCGACGAGCCCGAGGACTACGTGGTGGCCTTGGGCGCGCGGGCCCTGCCCGTCGTGCGCCTCGCGACCGAGGCGGACCTGCCGCGCGTGAGCGCCGCCGCGGGCGAGCTGGTGCTGGTGGACGCGCAGGTCCAGGGCTATGGAGGGCAGGGTGTGCGCCTGCCGATCGGCCTCGCGGCCCGCGCCGCGGCGCTCCGCCCGGTGATCCTCGCGGGCGGGCTCGACGAGCACACGGTCGCCGCGGTGGTCCGGAGGTGTCGTCCGGCGGGCGTGGACGTCGCGAGTGGGGTCGAGGCGGCACCCGGGATCAAGGACGCGGCGCGCATCGGCGCGTTCGTGGCCGCCGCCCGCGGCGCCTGAGCCCTCGTGCGCTACGGCATTGCCGTGAGCGCGGTGCTGCGTCCCGCGAGGCGGCGCAGCGCACGGTCGTCGATCACCGAGAGGTGCTTGCGCGTCAGGTGGACGATGCGCTCCCTGGCCAGCTGCGCGAGCGCGCGGGAGAACGTCTCGGGGGTCATGCCGAGCAGGCTCGCCACGGTGCGCCGCGGGATGGGCGGCGCCACCCCATCCAGGGCCTCGTCGCAGATCCACCGCGCGACGCGGCGGACCGCCGAGCCATCGGTGCCGGCGGTGCGGGGCGCCTCGCCGGCCATCATGTGCAGGACCTGCTCGAGCGCGGTGCGCGCCGGAGAGCCCGCGGCACCGAGCCAGGCGTCGGCCGTGTCCTTGGTGGCGCCGCACAGCGTGGTCGCCCACAGCGCATGCGCCTGGTGCGTGTAGGTCGGGCGCACCAGGGCCTCGAGACCCACGAAGGAACCGGCGCCGCGGATCGACTCGACGTGCTCCTTGCCGTCGGACTCCGGCAAGAGCCGCGTGAGCGCGATGGCGCCGCGCTTGATGAACCAGACCATGTGGGCGGGCTCGTCCTGCATGTGGATCAGCTCTCCCGGACGTCGCAAGCGTGTCACCCAGGGACACATCCCGCCGCGCCCGACGCTCGAAGCGCGTCCGATCGGGCACGAGAAGCAGCTGGTGATTGGCTGACTGGCATGCGTCGACATGGCCGAGGGACTTGCCACCGCCGTGCCAACTTGACGGGGGTGAAGTCCGGGATCGCGCGCATCTCGTGCGCTGGCAGCGCGCGCCGGGTGCACCGTCTGCGCGCGGCGGGCTCTCCCGCGCGCGTTGCGACCCCTGGCCGCTTGCGGCAAGCTTGGCGCCTTGCGCCAGTTCGCTTCGCCAGGATTTCGCCTCTGGAACCTCGGGCTCGAGGCCAAGATCATCTACTCGTTCTTCCTCGTCGCCTCGGTCGCGGCGCTGGTCGTGTCCGTGTTGCTCGCCGAGGACATGCGCGCGCTCACGCCCGAGCGCGCGGCGGCCTACTACCACGGCCGTGAGCACGCCGCCCAAGGTGCGTCGGTCCGCCCGGCCGGATCAGGCCCCGAGATCGCGGTGCCGCCCGACGAAGAGGCGCGGCTGGCGCAGGACGACGGTGTCTCCTACCGGCGGTTGCTCGAGGTGACCCACTTCCATCTCTTCACCGTGCCGGTCTTCGTGCTGATCCTCGGTCACCTGTTCGCCGCAACGGCTGCGCGGCGGAGGCCGGTCTGGGTGCTCGCGCTGATCGGATCGAGCGCGCTGCACCTGGTCGCGCCGTGGTGGGCGAGGGCGGCGCCGGCGCTCGGGGCGCCCCTGTTCGTGCTGTCGGGCGGCGTGCTGGTCGGGTCGTCAGGCTGGATGTGCGCGCTGTCACTGGTGGCGCTCTGGAGACGTCCCGATCGCCGCAGCGCCCCGCCGTCCGCGGCCTGATCAGACGCTGGCATTCAAGCTGCAATCTCTTCGCTTGACGCCGATGCCCGTTTCGACGAATCTGCTGATGTTGAAAACCGTTATCAATTTCATCTTGAGGCCACGCGACAGCGTATTGCTCGCGCTGCTCGCGGCGGCGGTCCTGCTCGCTGCCCCCCGGCAGGCCGCGGCCGAGGCGCAGGTGTTCTTCACCCACCGCAGCCTGCTGGCGTCGTTCTTCCCCTCCAGCGAGCGCGTGACGTTCAAGAAGCTCGAGCTCGATGCCGACGCGCGGGCGCGCCTCGTCCGTCGCCTCGGTGGAGCCCTGCGCAAGGGCAGCTACACCATCTTCGTGGCCACCACCGGCGCGCACGTCGACGGATACGCCCTCATCGACGACGAGCCGGGGCAGCACGAGCTGATCACCTTCGGCGTGCGCCTTTCCCCGACGGGCACGGTGGAGCGCCAGGAGATCCTGGTGTACCGCGAGCCCCGGGGTGACGAGGTGCGCGCCGATCGCTTCCGGCGACAGTTCGTGGGCAAGTCCGCGCGCGACGCCATCGCGGTCAACGTGGACGTCGACGCCATCAGCGGCGCAACCATCTCGTCCCGAGCGATGGCGACCGGCGTGCGTCGGGCCGTGCTGCTGCTCGACGAGCTCCTCCACTCCACCCGCGGCGGCCTCGCCGCCAGCGCAGCGGCCCGCTAGGCCGCCAGCCCATCGCGTCCTGGATGGCGTACGACCCATAGATGAATATGAAACTCAAAATTGATTTCAGCCAAGTCATGCTCCTGGCGGTCCTGCTGGCCGCCCTCCTCCCTGCGCGTGCGAGCGCCCAGGGCCCCGCCATCACCCTGCCACCGGAGCCGCCGCCCGACCCGGCGTACCAGCCCGGCCAAGGCGCGCCCGCGCTCGGCGCCGAGGTCGGCTCGGGTCGGCGCTCGACCATCGGCGCGTATGGCGAGGCGCACCTCGTTCACCGTGAGGAGGAGACCACGGCCAACCTGGAGCGTTTCGTGCTGTTCGTGGGTCACCACTTCAACGACTGGGCGCGCTTCTATTCCGAGATCGAGATCGAGGACGCGAAGGAGATCGAGCCCGAGCAGGCCTACGTCGAGCTGCAGCCGCTCAAGCAGGTGGGCGTGCGCGCGGGGCTCGTGGTGCTGCCCATCGGCATCATCAACACGCTGCATGAGCCGCCGACCTTCAACGGCGTGGGCAGGCCCCTGACCGACCAGCTCATCGTGCCGTCCACCTGGCGCGAGCTCGGTCTCGGGCTCTACGGCGAGGCGGTGGCGGGGTTGCACTGGCAGCTCGCGCTCGTGACCGGCCTCGATGCCGCGAAGCTCTCCGTGGACAGGGGCCTCGCGCCCGGGCGCGGCGCCGGGATGGAGGCGCCCGCGCGCGACGGCGCGCTCGTCGGGCGCGTGCACTGGAATGGTCTGCTCGGTCTCGATTCCGGCGTGAGCTTCTACTCGGGCGGCGCGGGTCAGCACCACGAGGACCTCGGCGGCGTGCGCGTGAGCCTGGTCGAGGCCGACGCTCGCTATGCGCGGCATGGGCTCGGGCTACGCGCCGAGTACGCGCGGGTCTTCATCCACGGGGACGACGCGGCGGCGCGCATCACGGCCTTCCAGCGGGCGACCAACCCGGCCGCGCCCGTGCTGGGCTCGCAGATGCAAGGGTTCTACCTCGAGGCCGGCTATGACCTCTTGCGGCTCCTCGGCGGAACGGCGCAGCAGCTCGTCATCTTCTCGCGCTACGAGAGCGTCAACACGCGAGCCCGCGTACCGGCGGTGCTGGGCGCGGAGCACGCGCACGCGGCGCAGTTCCTGTTCGCGGGCCTCTCGTACCTGCCGCACCCACAGATCGCGTTCAAGACCGACTATCGCCGCGCGTTCCAGGACGAGGGCACGGGCCTTCTCGCGGGCGAGGACCAGCTGAGCGTCGGCCTCGGCTTCATGTTCTAGACCGCTTCAATCGCGCCTGATTCAAGTCCAGGAGACGCCATGCCACGCCCCTTGATCGCCCTTTGCACCTTGTACGTCGCCGCCTGCACCAGCGCCCCGGAGCGCGAGGCGCCCACGTGCGGCACGCCCGGCGACGTCGCCGCCGCCGCAGACATCACCGTGACGTCCCGCGATGCGCTCGTCGAAGCGCGCGGCACCGACTTCGCCGCGTGGACCTTCGATGGCGACGTGCCGGGCCCGGTGTGGCGGATCCCGCTCGGCGAGACCCGCCGGATCAAGCTCGTCAACCAGTCGCCGCGCGCGACCAGCTTGCACTTCCACGGCCTCTCGTACGCGGCCAGCGACGACGGCTCCCCCGAGCAGCCGACCAGCATGGTCGAGCCCGGATGTGCGCACGTCTACACGATGCGCGCGGTCGCGCCGGGCGTGTGGCCGTACCACAGCCACCGCGAGTCCCGCACCGAGCTGGCGTTCGGCCTTTACGGCGCGGTCGTGGTGCCAGCGCCGGGCGAGCCAGCCGTGGACCACGAGTTCGTGGCGCTGCTCGGCCAGCTCGGCCTCGAGGGCGAAGCAAAAGCGGCGGGCGGCGAGGAAGGGGAAGCAGAGGGGCACTCGCACAAGCCCACGGGGCGAGCCGATGACGACGAGGGCGGCGGCGAGGCGGCGTTCTTCATGACCATCAATGGCCGGCCCGGGGAGGACGCGAAGGTGATCGAGCTCGCGGGCGAGCAGTACGTGGCCTCCAGCGAGAAGGCCGCGGTGGCCACGGCGAAGGTCGGACAGCGCGTGCGCTGGCGCGTCGCGAACGTGTCGCCCGACGACGCGCACACCTTCCACATCCACGGCCATCGCTGGTGCGAGACCGGCGTGCCCGACGCCCAGGGGGGCTGCCTCGGCAACCGCCCGGTCATCGACAACCCGAGCCTGCTGCCCAGCCAGGGGATCACCGTCGAGTACGTCGAGGACGCGCCCGGCACGTGGATGTACCACTGCCACGTGATCGACCACGTCAACGACGGCATGTACGCCTTCTACAAGGTGGAACCCTGAGGGCTACGTCTTGAGCGCGCTCGCCAGCTCCTCGGCGATGATGCGCGCGAGGTCCGGCGACGCATTGGGGATCACCGTGGCGCGCGGCGTCGTCGCGGGCGCCTGGGCCAGCCGAGGGAAGGCCTTCTGGCGCGCCGCGAGCAGCGCCGGCAGCGCCTCTGCGGGCAGGGGGCGCGCCCCCCCGAGCGGCTCGGCCAGGTGGGCGATGCGCGCCACATGCTCGACGTGCTCGAGTCGCAAGAGCGCCTGCTCGAGGTCGTCGCCCCAGCTCAGCACGCCGTGCTGGCCGAGCAGGACCGCGTCGAAGCGGCCCAGGAACGGCGCGAGCGCGGCCACCGCGGGCTCGCCCGGCGGCGCGAACGGGACGAGCGGGATCTCGGCGCCGAGGCTCACCACGGCCTCGGCGAGGATCGGGCGATCGAGCGCCCGGCCCGCACAGGCGAACGCGGTCGAAAACGGCGGGTGCGCGTGCACGACGGCCCCGGCGTCGGGCCGCGCGCGGTAGACGGCCAGGTGGAGGCCCGCCTCGGAGAAGGACCGGCCGCGCCCGAGGACGGCCCCGCGATCGTCGAGCACAACGAGCGCGTCGGGCTCCGAGAGGCGCTTCGAGACCGCGCCCGGGGTCGCCAGGAAACGCCCGCCGCCGAGGCGCGCGGTCACGTTGCCCTCGTGGTTGGCGCAGAAGCCGCGCGCATGCAGCGACCGCGCCGCGGCCGACAGCTCGGTGCGGAGCGCGCGCTCGCTGATCATTGCAGCTCGACCGCGTCGACGATGCCCACCACGAGGCTGCGGATGGGCAAATGGTCACCCGCGACGCCCTCGCGCCGGAAGATCTGCCGCACGCCGTTGCCTTCGGTGAGCACGAGGACGAGATCCCCCTCGCCCGCTTGCACGGTGTCCACCGCGAGGGAGGACGACCCATGCGCCTTCCCGGATTCGTCGAGCGGCTGCACGACCAGGAGCTTTCGTCCCACGTAGCTCGGGTGCTTGACCGTCGCGACGACCGTCCCGAGGACACGGCAGAGCTTCACACGCGGCCCCGTGCGTCGACCTGGTCCACGATGCCGACGATCGCCGCGTCCACCGCGACGAAGGTGTCCTCGAGCGCGAGGCACGCCTCGCGCGAGCCCACGAGATACACGAGGTCGCCGTCGCCCGCCTGCACGGTGTCCACCGCGACGTGAGGCTCGCCCGCGCGCGCGCCCGCATGGTCGAGCGGCTCGACCAGGAGCAGCTTGATCC
>JAHFDS010000601.1 GCA_023248855.1 Myxococcales bacterium | reverse complement strand
TGGCCAGGATGCTGGAGCGCTGCAGCTCCCGCTGCTGGGCGGCGTCATCGAGCGTCGGGGCCGCGGCCGCCGGTGGGGCGCTCGGCGCCGGCGGACCCGAGGCGGGCAAGGGCCCACGCTGCGGGTCGATGCGAAACACCGCCTGGCACAGATTGCAGAGGAGCGCGCCCTGCCGATTGTCGTAGCCGCAGGCGGGACACTTGAGCGCCATTGCGACCCCATCGGAGAAGATATCATGCCCCCAATGCGCCTGCGGGAATTGGCGGGCTGCGTCCGAGGTGGTACAATTCCCTTCATGAGCGCGCGCTCCATTGCGTCGGCGACGGTGTCATTTGGTCTCGTCTCCATTCCGGTGAAGCTCTACGCGACCACGCAGAGCGCGAGCGACATCTCCTTCAACCTCCTGCACAAGGCGTGCGGCTCGAGGCTCAAGCAGCAGTACGTCTGCATCAAGGAAGAGGTCGTCGTGCCGCGCGAGGAGATGATCAAGGGCTACGAGTTCGAGAAGGATCGCTACGTGACCTTCTCGCCGGACGAGCTCAAGGCGCTCGAGGAGGTCGGAAACCAGACCATCGAGATCCAGGAGTTCGTGCCGCTGGCCGAGGTCGACCCCATCTTCTTCGACAAGGCGTATTTCCTCGGGACGGACAAGGGCGGCGAGCGCGCGTACAAGTTGCTCGCGCAGGCGCTGTGGGAGAGCGAGCGCTCGGCCCTCGCGACCTACGCGGCGCGTGGCAAGCAGTACCTGGTCCTCGTGCGCTCGCAGGGGGCGAGTGGCCTCGTGATGCAGCAGCTGCGCTACGCGGACGAGGTGCGATCGTTCAAGGAGGTGCCGGTCGGCGACGCCGAGGTCAAGGACTCCGAGCTCGCTCTGGCCAAGCAGATCGTCGATCAGCTGGCACGCGAGACGTTCGACCCGACGCGATACGAGGACACGGTGCGAAAGCGCGTGCTCGAGCTCATCTCGCGCAAGGTCGAGGACGGGCGCGCCGTCGGCGGCGAGGTGGCCGAGGCGCCGCGGGGGCAGATCATCGACCTCATGGACGCGCTGCGAAAGAGCCTCGAGGCGCGCGCCAAGGGGGCGGAGCCCACCGCGCCCTCCAGGGCGGCCGCACCTGCGTCGTCCGCACCTGCGCCAGAAGGCGCGGAGCCAGCGCCCAAGGAGCGCAAGGCGCCCCGCCGCGCCGGCGCCAGCGAGCCCACGCGCGCACGCAAGGCGGCCAAGTAGCCCGCGAGCCCCTCGCGCTGTCAGATGCGCGTGCTACTCGGGTGCCATGTCGAGCGCGCGACGACGCGCGGCGGACCTCGCCGATGGGGCCTACTCGCTGCGGCAGGTGGCTGCGCTTTCCGGCGTCCGAAAGGCCGATGTGCGCGCCTGGATGCGCGCGGGCCTGGTCGCGCCCGCGTGCGAGGAGGGCGTGCCGCGCTTCGCCTTCCAGGACCTCGTGCTCTTGCGCGCGCTGGCACGCCTCGAGGGTCAGGCCGTCGCCGAGGCGGTCCAGCCGAGCACCACGCGCCGGCGCGTGCGCCGGGCGCTCGGGCGCTTGTCGAGGCGCCTCGGTCCCAGCGAACGCCTGTCTGCGCTGCAGCTCCAGGCGGCCGACGGACGGCTCGTCCTCCGCTCCGGCGGCGCCCGGCTCGAGGCGGAGTCGGGACAACGCCTGTTCGACTTCTCGGGCGAGCCCGAGGGCGGCCCTCTGGCCGAGGCCGTGGTGAGCCGGCTCGCGCCACGCACACTCGAGGTCGACGCGCGCACGTGGTACGAGCGGGGCTGCGATCTCGAGAGCGAGGCCCCGCTCGAGGCGCAAGCGGCCTATCGCCGCGCGATCGGCGCGGATCCGGGTCACGCGGATGCGCGCGTGAACCTCGGGCGATTGCTCCACGAGGCCGGTGATGTCGACGGTGCGCGCGCCGAGTACGCCGCTGCGCTCGAGCTTCGCCCCACCGACGCGATCGCCGCCTTCAACCTCGGGTGTGCGCTCGAGGACCTCGGACGTAGCGTCGAGGCCATCGCCACCTACGAGCGAGCGCTCGAGGTGGACGCGCGCTGCGCGGACGCCCACCACAACCTCGCGCTCCTGCACGAGCGAGCCGGCCGGGCGAGGGAGGCCATCCGGCACCTCGCGGCGTACCGGCGACTGGTCGGCCGCCCGTGTGACTCGGCCGAGGAGTGATCAGCGGTCGCGGTCATCGGTGACGGCCGGATCCGCGGGGCGAAAGAGCGGACAGGTCACGACCGGCTGCCGCGGGTAGCGATCCTCGCCCGCCGAGCAGAGCAGGAAGCTCGACCGTGCGCCTGCAACGACGCGGCGCTCGGCGCAGCGGTGGCACAGGCTGTCCGGAAACGGCAGCGCTCGATCGGTCATCGCGCGACCCTATCCGCGAGATGTTATCCTGTCGAGGTGAGTGTGCGGATCAGCGCCTGGCGTGACGACGAGGGTGCCGTGTGGACGCTCTGGCTGCGCGCGGGGACGGCCGGTCTCGAGCTCCATGACGAGGCGGATGGCGCCAATCTCGCGCTGCCCCCGAGCCTGGTGTTCGGCGCCTTCGCCCGCTACGGAAAGCCCATCGAGCCCGCCGCGATCGGGGATCAACCGACGGCGGCCGCAGTCCTGGTCGAGGCCGACGGTCGGTGCGCCCAGGTTCGCGGATTCCGCTTCGTGGCCTTCGGCGATGCCCATCCGACCGACTGGATCGCCCTCGAGGAGGCGGGACGACCGACGCTGGCCGTGCCGGCGCTCCTGCTCGGCGGCGCGCTCGCGGCGCTGGCCAAGGCCGGCTGGAGCGCCTCGTGAAGGCGATCCTCGGTCTCCTGGTGCTGGCGGCCTTCGCGGCCGCCACCTACATCACCGTCGTGGACCGGAGCACGCGGGCGTTCGGTCCCCACGAGCTGGCCGACGGCCACATCCGCGTGACGATGCCCGGGCGGCCTGCTCCCGACCTGACGTGCACCGGGGAGGGCCCCTGCGTGGGTCATCAGGCCTGGATCGCGCGGCTGCGCGGCTGGAACACCGTGTCGATCCGCGCGATCGGCTTCCGGCCGCTCGCCTATGCCGTGGGAATGACCGATTTCAGCAAGTCGCCGAAGCTGCCGGAGCTGGCCGAGATGCGCGCCCGGCAGGCGGCCGCGGCGATGCTGGGCCTCGAGACCGGCCACGACTTCGAGGTGCGGCGCGGGCAGGGCACGCTCGGCAACAGCCCGGCCAATGAGCTCATCATCACCTCACGCGAAGGCGAGGTCGTCTGGCGCGAGATGCAGGTCGGCTCGCGCTACTACGTCGCGGCGGTCGCTCACCACACGGCCATCCCGGTGGGCGACGACGCGCAGCGCTTCTTCGAGTCCTACTCGCTGCCCAAGGGGTACTGACTCGATCGAAGGTCAGGGCTGCTCGAGGCGCGTGAAGCGGGGGCGGCCCCGCCACCGCGACCAGAAGCGCTGCAGCGCGACCAGCGTCCACACCGCCTCGACCGCGCCGAACGGCCAGGCTCCCTGCAGAAAGCCGTAGGAGGAGCCCATCGCGCACGAGACCGCGAAGCCGAGGATGCAGTAGACCGAGCGGCCCTCGAGCGCGTAGAAGAGCAGCATGAGGCTCACCGACACGAGCCCGTAGAGCGTGAGGAGGTCCACCGCCGCCCTAGACCGCTTCCAGGTTGAGTTGATCGTGCGAATCGCGAGCTCGCGGGCTTCGACGTGTGCAGAGCCCATGCGGCGGCGGTCTGTGTTTCCCCCCACTTCGCG
>JAHFDS010000181.1 GCA_023248855.1 Myxococcales bacterium | reverse complement strand
CAGTAGGTGCACTTCTCCATGACGCCGCGGTCGCGCACCGTGACGTCGGGGTTCATCGCCATCTTGTGCAGCTCGGGCGTGTGCTTCGTGTAGTTGAAGTAATTGAAGCGGCGCACCTTGTACGGGCAGTTGTTGGCGCAGTACCGCGTGCCGATGCAACGGTTGTAGGCCATGTCGTTCAGGCCCTCGGGGCTGTGCGTGGTCGCGCCGACCGGGCACACCGACTCGCAGGGGGCGTTCTCGCACTCCTGACACGTCATCGGCTGCATGACCGCAGTCGGGTCATTGAAGTTGTCGCCCACGTAGTAGCGGTCGACCCGGATCCAGTGCATCTCGCGCGAGCGCAGGACGCCGGACTTGCCGACCACCGGGATGTTGTTCTCGGACTGGCAGGCCACCATGCAGGCGTTGCAGCCGATGCAGCTGTTGAGATCGATGGCCATGGCCCAGCGCTGGCCGGTGTACTTCGGGCCCTCGAACAGCTGCGGCAGGTGCACCGGGCCGCGATCGGCGCCCGCGCCCCCGTGCTCAGCATGGCCGCCGTGGGTCGGGCCGGGCCTCTCGCCCCCGAGGTGCCTCGTCAGCGACGTCGTGCGAACGAGGTCGCGGCCCTCCATGACGTGGTGCTCCTGGGTCTGGGCGAGCTTGTGCGTGCCGCCCGCCGCGGTGGCATTGGCGGCGGCAAAGCCGAGCTTGCCGGTGCGCCGAAGGGCGCCCGTGGCAAAGCCGACGCCCGTGCCGACCTTGCCGACCCGGCTGCGGCCCTGACCGAGCGTGAGCGCGATGGAGTCATCGGCCTGCCCCGGCTGGACCAGGGCCGGCACCTTCACGGTGCCGCCACCATCGGCCGAGATCGACAGCCAGTGGCCATCGGAGACGCCGAGCTTGCGCGCCGTCGCCGGCGAGAGCAGGGCGGCATTGTCCCAGGTCAGCTTGCTCATCGGGTCGGGCATCTCCTGCATCCACCCGCTGTTCGCGAAGCGACCATCGAACGCGTGGGAGTCCGGCGCGAACGTGATCTCGAGACCGCCCGGATCGGCGCCGAGCGCGAGCGCACCCGGCTGCGGCGGCGCGAGCTCGAAGACAGCCGCTTCGCCCTCGACCAGGCCCTCGTGCAGGGCCTTGCGCCACGCCAGAGCGAACGACCTGGCGCCGAGCTTGCCATCCCACGTGGTCGTGACGAGGTCGTGCGCGCTCTTGCGCTCGCCGCGAAGGAGCGAGAGCAGCTCCGCGTCGGTCTTGCCCCCGAACAGCGGCGCAATGAGCGGCTGCACGATCGAGGTCGTGCCGTCCTCCGCCACGAGGTCGCTCCACGCCTCGAGGGTGTGCGCGCGCGGCACGACCCAGCTTGCCTTCGCGCTGGTCTCGTTCGGCGCATCGGCAAGGTGAAGCGACACCTTGGCCTTGGCCATCGCGGCGCCGAAATCGACGTCGGAAGGCGCGTCGTAGACCGGGTTTCCACCGAGGACGACGAGGACGTCGATCTCGCCCGCGTGGAGCGCCTTGGTGACCTCGGAGAGCGCCTCTGCGCCCTCGGCATCCTCCGACCACGGCTTGCCGAGCGACACGGGCGCGTCGGGACCGCCGATGTTGCCGAGCGCGTGATTGGCGAGCAGCGCCAATGCGTGCACCGCGGGCGGCTGTCGCTCGCCCGCGACGACCAGGCCTTTGCCCTTGTTCGCCGCGAGATCCTTGGCCAGCGCCTCGACGAGCTTCTGCTGGGCGGGAGTGAGCGCGCCGGCCTCCGGGAGGGCTTTCGCCACGTGGATGCCCTGGCCCTCGAGCGCCTGGCACAGCGCCGCCGCGACGCCGCCAATGGCGGAGCTGCGCATGCGAATTCGGTGATCGGCCGACGAGCCGGTGATCGTAAAGCCGCTCTCGACCACGTAGAGCCGGTTCATCTCGGGGCCGGGCTTGCGACCGCGCGAGAACCCGCGCGCGGTCTTGAGCGGGCTGCAATCGTGATGGAAGAAATCGGCGTCCAATGACACGAGCACCCGGGCCCTGTCGGCACGGTAGACCGGCTCGAGCGGCTTTCCGAACGCGAGCCTGGCCCCCGCGCGTGAATTGGCGCGCGAAAATGCCTCCCAGCGCACGACCCGCGCGCCGGCCCATTGCGCCTTGATCTTGGCCAGCTCCGCGTTCGTGGTGGGCGACCGGTGCTCGGTCGTCACGATCGCGAGGCGCTTGCCGTCTGTGACGGCCCTGCCGGCGCCTTGGACGGCGGCCTCGGCGGCCTCCCGGGTCGCGGGCCTCTCGCCCTGCATGGGGGCGGTGACGCGTTCGGGATCGTAGAGCTCGAGCAGGCTCGCCTGGATCCATGCGCTCGCGCCGCCCTGACTGTCCGGATGCTTCGGGTTGCCCTCGATCTTGGTCGGCCGGCCCTCGTGGCTCTCGACCAGGAGGCCGATCGCCGTACCGTGAAACGGCATTGCGGTCGCATAGAACATGGGGCGACCCGGGATGATCTCCTCGGGGGCCTTCGTGTACGGGAGGATCTTCTCCTCGGGCCTCCGACAGCCGGTCAGGCCAGCGAGCCCGAGAGAGGCGCCCATGAGCGTGACGAAGGAGCGTCGCGATACGCCATCCGGCGTCTCGGCGCCCTCGGGGAACTCCGCCGCCAGCGCCTCGCGAAAGGTCGCCGAATCGGCGAACTCGTCGAGCGAGCGCCACGTTCGCTCCGTGTCTGCACCAAATGTGAAGGGTCTGCGCGTCATGGCGGGTCCTTTACCTGTGGCATCCCGAGCAATGCGTCGGAGGATGGGCGACGCGGCCAGACGCCAGCGTCACCGGGCCCTCGGGCACGTTCTCCTTGGGTTGCCAGGCCATGTTGGTGAGATCCGCGGCCGCCCGGATGTTGGGGCCGGGATTGCGATGGCACTCGAGGCACCAACCCATCGTGAGCGGCGCGAGCTGCGTGACGCGCGGCATCTGGTCGATGCGGCCGTGGCAGCTCGAGCACCCGACGCCGGCCGCGAGGTGCGCCGAGTGGTCGAAATACACGTAATCGGGCAGGTTGTGGACCCTGATCCAGGGCACCGGCTTGCCCTGGGCCACGGCATCGTAGAGCGGCAACAAGAGCGGGCTGTCCGTCTTCACCCGCGCGTGGCAGTTCATGCAGGTCCCCGAGGGCGGCACCGCCGCGAAGCTCGAGCGCTCCACGGTGTTGTGGCAATAGCGACAGTCCAGGCCGAGGTTACCGGCGTGGATCTTGTGGCTGAACTCCACGGGCTGGACGGGCTGGTAGCCGACCTCGAAATACTTGTTGGTGCCGTAGTACCAGAAGGCCCCTGCGATCGAGGACAGGCCCAGCACCGCGACCGCGGCCACCAGGGCCGGGACCTTGTTGGACCAGCGCGGAAACAGGAAGCGACTCATGAGTGCCCCTCGCACGCAGCGCAATGAACGGTGGGGAACCCCCTGGTGAACCTCTCAATCGACCGCATGGCGCCCCGTTCTACCCGATCTCCAGAGCGGAGCGGTAGGATCCGACCGACGTCGCACATCTGCCCTGGGGGCAGAAACGATGCTGCATTGCTGCACGATGACGCCCCCTGTCTCCCAGGAGAAAGCGTCAATGTGCCGCACCGCGACAGGAGCGCGCACCACCGGCGCTGCGGCCAAATGAGGCGATCTACCGTCCCCGGCGCCGGTGGTACGGGAGCCAGCGTCCGCCATCGCGCGCCATCGTGGGCCGCTCCGTACAGGCGAGCTCTCCGTCGGCGGCGAGCGCCGCATCGGGGGCGGGCGCCCGGTCCACACCGTAGGGGGCCACGGCCTCGCGGGCACAGAACCGCTCACGCTCGTCGGTGACGAAGAGCCTGTGGCCGCCGTGGACCTCGACCGGCCAGGCGTAGGCCACGAAGCGCTGGCCATCGGGCGACGAATCAGCCGAGAACAGGTAGCCCTCGGCGCGCATCGCGTCTGGACCCGCGGCGGAGAATGCCCCTTGCAAAGGCCGGCCCGGGGCGCCCGACAGGGCGCCGAGGGACAGATAGCGCGCGCCCGACGCATGGGCACGCCGCTCGGCCCACGCGATCTCTCGCAGCCGCGACAGGGCCTTGTCCTCGGCGCTCTTCTGGCCCGAGCCGACGATGTTGGGCACCGCCCACAGCACGACGAACCGCCCGAGAGCCACGACCGAGAGCGGCCCGCCGAGACCGAGCACCGCCAGCCGCGACCGGCCGGACAGGCGCACCCCGAGCAGCAAGACCGCGATCGCAGCCGGCATCGCGAGCGGCGGATACAGCACGGCCGCCCCAGCCGAGGCCACCGCGAACAGGACCAGCGCGCCTCTCGCCATGGGTGCACGATGCCGGGCCCCGGGCCGGCCGCAACGCGGCAGGTTGCCACTCGGAGCGGCAACTTGCCACGTTCGGCTTCAGCCAGGCCTGGCCGCTGGCCCGAAACCTCGCTGTGGCATGCTCGGGCCGTGGCGTCTTCGCGACTCGAGTCGGCGTTGACCTGGGCCCGCCGGCGCGTGTGGCGCCAGCCGGTGCCGGTGTACCACCACCCGTCGTACCGATTGCCGCTCGCGGGGATCGAGGGCGCCGCGGGCCTCGAGCCCCGCAGAGCCGAGCTGGTGGCCCACTACCTCCTGGCCTCCGGAGCGCTGCCCGTGCGGGCGCTGCGCCGGCCCGAGCGCATTGCGTTCTCCGACCTCGAGCGCGTCCACAGCCGCGCCTATCTCGAGTCCCTGCAGTCGGCCGCCGTGCTCGCGCGCATCTTCGCGGCGGACGTCCGCGAGGTGCCGGTCGACGCGCTGCTCGCGATGTCGCGCCTGGCCTGCGGGGGCACGCTCGCGGCCGCCCGCGCCGCGCTGGCCTCGCGACGGCCGGCCCTGAACCTCCTCGGCGGGTTCCACCACGCCCATCCCACCCACGGCGGTGGCCTGTGCGCGCTCAGCGACGTGGCGGTCGCGATCGCGGTGCTGCGCGCGGAGGGGCTGCGCGGCCCGGTGACCGTGATCGACCTCGACGCGCATCCGCCCGATGGCCTCGCGGCCTGCCTGCACGGCGACGACGCGTGGATCGGCTCGATCTCGGGCGCGGACTGGGGCCCCCTGCCGGGCATCGACGAGAGCCTCCTGCCGGGCGCCGACGACGCGCGCTATCTCGGCACGCTGCGGGGCCTGCTCGGGCGCATGCCCCGCCACCCGTGTCTGTGCTTCGTGCTCGCCGGCGGAGACGTGCTGGCGGGCGATCGCCTGGGCGCGCTCGGGCTCACGCTCGCCGGCGCCCGGCAGCGCGATCACGCGGTGCGCACGGCGCTCTCCGGCATCCCGAGCGTGTGGCTGCCCGCCGGCGGCTACCACGCCGACGCGTGGCGCGTGCTCGCGGGCACGGGCATGACGCTGCTGACCGGCGAGACCACGCCGATCCCCGCGCACTACGAGCCGCTCGCCGCGCGCTTCGCGACGATCTCGGCGGGCCTTCTGGACGCCCGCCTGCGGGGCGACGACGACCTCGACCTGTCCACCGCGGATCTGATGGCCGACCTCGGCGGCTCGGGCCCGGCCACGCCGCGCCTGCTCGGCTACTACACCGCCGACGGCCTCGAGCTCGCGCTCGAAGCCTATGGCCTGCTCGACCACCTGCGGCGACTCGGCTATCGACGCTTCCGGGTGCGCCTCGGCGTCGCGAGCGCGGGCGACTCGGCGCAGCTGTTCGGCTTCGCCAACGGGCGCGAGCACCTGCTCATCGACCTCGTGCTGTCCGCCCGGCCCATTGGCGAACGCCAGGTGCTGCACGTCGAATGGCTCTCGCTGCGCCATCCGCGCGCGCGCTTCTCGCCGCTCCGCCCGGCGCTGCCGAACCAGGAGGTCCCGGGCCTCGGCCTCTCGCGCGACGTCGGCACCCTGCTCGTGCGCGCGGCCGCGCGGCTCGGCCTCGGCGGCGTGGCCTTCCGGCCGTCCGCGTATCACGTGGCCTACGCGGCCCGCACCTGGCTGCGCTTCGTCGACCCGGCGCGGCAGGGCCGCTTCGAGGCCCTGCTGCGCGACCTCGGTGAGCTGCCCCTGCCGGATGCCACGCGCGCCATCGCCGAGGGCCGCGTGCATCTATGCGGCGAACCGTATAGGTGGGAGCCCGACGAGATGATCACGTGGATCGCCGAGGGCAGCGACCCCAGCGAGCCCGTGGTGCGCCCCACCCTCGACGAGGCCATCGTCAGCGCCGAGCGCGAGCGCTGCCGGTTCAGCCAGGTGCGCTAGAGCGGCGCCCGGCGGCGAACAGCACCTCGTACGCCGAGGCGTCGTCCGCGGCCGAGGCGCGTCCCCCGCAGGCGCACACGGCCTCCGGCAGCACGCCGGACTGGGCGTCCGCCAGGGCATGCGACTCGGCTTGGCAGGTCTCGCACTCGAGGGCGCACAGGAACGACTCGATGCGACACCCCGCGAGGATGCCGTCGATGAGCCTGGCGTGCGCGACCAGCACCGGGCACAGGGCCCGCAGCGTGGGCTCGAAGCCGCGCTTTCGCAGGGTCCGCACGAACTGCATCCACATGCGCACGCCGGTCGAGTTCACCCGGCCCACCCGCGCGCAGTCCACCTTGAGGGGCCCCGGCGCCCGCTCCGCCAGCGGCTCCAGCATGACCTCCGGGATGGCACGCTCGTCGAGCTGACCCGAGAGCCACAGGACCCCTGCGCGCAGCTCGACCTCGAGGGGCGCGCCCACCGACACCGCGAGGTTCGGGTTCTGCGAGTCTCGCCCGGAGTGGAAATGCCGGCGCACCACCTCGAGCAGCGCCTCGAGCCCGACCGGTCGCTCGATGTGCTCGCGCGCCGCGTAGCGGCTCGGGCCGAGGTCTTCGCGGCCGCGCTGCCCCATCGTCACGACCGGACAGCGCGCGACGCGCGCGAGCCCCTCGAGCTCCATCGGGTCGAGCGGACGCTGGCCGACCAGCAGGTCGACCAGCAAGAGGGCGGGCTTGCTGCGACGGGCCAGCTCCTCGGCCTCGAACAGCGAGCGCGCGACCATGACCGGGTAGCCGTCGCCCTCGAGGAGCCCGACCAGGGCCTGGGCGGCTTCGTCGTCGGCCTGGAACAGCAAGATGGCACGGCTGTGCATCGTCGGCCAAGCATGCGGCCGAACGGATTTGATCGCAATCGTCGGGTGAGGGTCGATCGAACCGCGAGACGCGGAATCAGCCGGCGGCGTAGACCTTCATCACGGCCTTGAGCAGCTCGAGCGCCTCCTTGCGGGGTCGCTGGAAGGCGTTTCGACCCATGATCGAGCCGAAGCCGCCGCCCTCGTGGATGCCCTTGACCTCGGCCAGGATGTCGTCGGTGCCCTTGGCCTCGCCGCCCGAGAAGATCGTGATGCGCTTGCCGCCGAACGCGCTCTGGATGACGTGCCGCACGCGGTCGGCCATGGTCTTGGTCGGGATGCCGTACTTCTCGTACACCTTCTTGGCCGCATCCTGCTCGAGGCGATCGGTGGGCGGCTTGACCTTGATGATGTGCGCGCCGAGCTGCGCCGCGATCTGCGCGGCGTACGCGGCCACGTCGAGGCTGGTTTCACCGTCCTTCGAGACGCCCGCGCCGCGCGGGTACGACCAGATCACGGTCGGGATGCCGACCGACCGAGCCTCCTCGCGCAGCTCACGGATCTGCTCGTACTGCTCGTTCCTCGCGCCCGAGCCCGGGTAGATGGTAAAGCCGATCGCGGAGGCGCCGAGGCGTAGCGCGTCCGCCACCGAACCGGTCACGGCGGAGCACGGCTGGTCCATCTTGGCCAGCGAGTCCGAGTTGTTGAGCTTCAAGATGAGCGGGATCTGGCCCGCGAACTTGGCCGCGCCCGCCTCGAGGAATCCGAGCGGGGCCGCGTAGGCGTTGCACCCGGCGTCGATCGCGAGCTGGAAGTGGTAGTCGGGGTCGTAGCCCTCGGGGTTCGGGGCGAACGACCGCGCGGGGCCGTGCTCGAAGCCCTGATCGACCGGCAGGATCACGAACTTGCCGGTGCCCGCCAGCGTGCCCGTCGTGAGCAGGCGCGCGAGGTTCGACAGCACGCCCGGGTTCTCGCCGGCGTACCAGGACAGGATCTGCTTGCAGCGGTCGGTCATCGCCATGGTGCTCTCCTTGTGACTTCGAGCGTCGGCCTTTTACCACGCGCCTCGGGCGCCGAGAACCCTTCCTCGGGTTAGTAACTCATAATTGAGTCACTAATCAACAGGGTGCGCGCACACGTCGGGGCCCGGTGCCGACTACGTCGCGTCGTCGTCGTCGGACAGCACGGCGAACGTGCGCACGAGGTGCCTAAGCCGCTCCCGCTGCTCCGGCGCCAGGTCCACGAACTGGATGCCCATCCCGCACTCACGATTGTCCACCGAGCCCTGGCGGAAGGCGTTCACCCAGATCACGACGCCCTCGAGCTCCAGCAGGTCGTCGGAGCTGCTGCCGCGCGGACCGAAGCGCAGGTTGAGGCGCGTCCCGGCTGGCTCCGGGCTGGTCGTCCGCACGAAGATGCCCATCGTGCTGATGTCGGCGATGTACGCGAACAGGTAGGTCTCGTCGGTCGCGTAGTCGACCTCGAGATCGACCAGCACGCGCTCGGACAGACGGCGCTCGGCGCCGCTCTTTTCGGCCTTCGCTGCGTCTTGACGCGTCAACGCCTGCTCCAGATCGATGAAAGCCCCCGACGTTGCCTGCATCCTAGGGCCATGCCACACCCTTCCCCCGAGCTGCTTCACGGTGTCCCTCCCGACCTCGGACCGTCGTCGACGCATCGAAGACCGCCTCCGATCGGCTGCCTAGCATCGGCGCCGGAGCCTCACAAGGAAAATCCTCCGACGCAGCGCGCCACGAGTGGTGCGGCGCGCGGATCGCGGCGGGTCGGATCTGGAGGCTCGGGCCCGGGCATCGCGCTCGACAGGTCACATGTGGTCATCTAAACTGGTCCATATGGCCCGCTCGATCGCGATCACGACCTTCAAGGCTCGCTGCCTCGGGCTCATCGACGAGGTGCAACGCACCGGGCGGCCGCTGGTGATCACGAAGCGCGGGCGGCCGGTCGCGAGGCTGGTGGCTCACCTGGCGGAGGGGGTCGCCCATCCGCAGCTCAGTCTCCGCGGCTCGGTGGAGATCCTGGGCGACATCGTGGCGCCAGCGTTGCCCTCGTCGGTGTGGGAAGCGCTCGGCGACGAGGCCGAGTGACCTACCTGCTCGACACGCACGCGCTGGTCTGGTGGGTCAGCGGCGCAGTGAAGCTCCCGGCCGCCTGGCGATCGGCGCTGCGCACCGTGAGCGCGGAGACGCCAGCGTGGATCGCCGACATCACGCGGTGGGAGATCGCCACGCTCGTGCGCCACGGCAAGCTCGCCCTCGCGCTGCCGCTTCGCGACTGGCTCGACGCGGCGACCGCGGAGCCGCTCGTGCGCACCCTCGAGATCACCGCAGCCGTCGCCGCCGAGGAAGCCGCGCTCCCGCCGAGCTTCCACAAGGATCCGGCGGATCGATTGATCGTCGCGAGCGCACGAATTCTCGGCGCCACGCTCGTCACGAAGGACGAACGCATCCGTACGGCGAGGGTCGTTCCGGTGTTGTGACTTTGCGAGTGCCGGAGAGCTCACCCGGGTTGGCGCCATCGGTCACTTCTTCGCCGCGGGATTCGCGCGCTCGCCCAGGAACTGGTAGGCGGCGACCTGGTCCACGCGCGCGAGGCCAAAGTGGGCCGCCACGTGACGTGACAGCGCATCGTAGCGTCGCGTCGGAAGGCGAACCCCCTGGTCGTCGAACGGGCTCAGCATCCAGTCTCCGGGGCGCCCCACCAAAGGGAAGCCATCGGCGACGCTGGAGCCTATCGTCTTGCCGCTCGGGCAGCTGACCTGGGCGAGATAGACCGCGGTGCGGTCCTCGTTGACCATGTGAAGCAAGATCGTATGCCCACGCTGGTGCTCGGTTTCGAGGTCGGCCGCGATCGCCTCACGCGTCCGGGGATCTTCCTCGAGCGCCCACGCGGCGATCAATCGGCGCGCTCTGGGCAGCGCTTCCGTGAGGGCTTGCTGCGCGGGCACGCCGAGGCCCTGCTGCGTCTGGTCCGGCGTCGCCGTCGCATTGCCGGCGACGACCCGCTCGCCGACGAGCGTGCCATCCCTGCGGGTCAGGCGCAGACGAAGCGTGACGGTGCCATGAAAGTAGAGGTACTTGTGCTCGCCAACGGCGATGAGGAAGAACCACATCGACGACGCGCGATAGCCGGCGCCGAGCAGGTGCAGCACCTCGGTCTCGAGCACGAGGTCCGCGTCACCGGTCGTCGTGACGGCCGAGAACAGCCCCGTCGCACGCGCTTGCTCGACCAGGTCCTCGTGCAAGCTCGGCAGCGCTGCGCCCTCGAAGTGCGCGGGGCCGGTGACGTCCGAGCCCTGCCACGCGAGCTTGATGAAGAAGATCGGGATCAGCAGGCGCCAGGGAGGGGACGCGCCGCGGATCTCCGCCTCCGGCCGCCGGTCGTGCGGTGCGCGAACGACCAGCGTGCGCCCGCTCGAAGGGTAGCTGGGCAGGCTCGACGGCTGCACCTTGAGCGAGACCCGGTTGGGGCCGCAGCCCACGAGGGCGGTGAGCGCGACGAGCCAGCAGCCCGCGCGCGTCATCGCGTGCCCCAGAGCGCGGCCCGGAACGCCGGATCGCCGAGCAGCTCGGCCGCCAACGCATCCGCCAGGAGATCGAACGGCTCCGCGTCGCTCGGCCAACCGGTCCGAAACGAGATCTCCTTCTTGCCAGTCCACGCCACGGCTCCGCCGTCACCGGTCAGCAGGCGAAACCGCATCACCAGCGAGAGCACGTCGGTGCCACCGACGTTCCGAGACCAGCCGAAGTGCTCGAGCGCGCTGCGCAAGACGAGCAGGCCCGCCGGAAAGCTCGGCGCCGGGTAGGGCACCGGTGCACCGAGGTCGAGGTAGTCCTTGTAGGCGACCAGCCCGCGGCTGACCAGCGCGGCGTGGAGGCCATCGAGGATCTTCTCGGGGAGCGCGAAATAGGTGAACGTCGAGTCGAGCGGGGCGATGAGCGGGCTTTCCTCGTCGTACGCGCCGCCGTGCGGGGACACCGACTCGTCGTCGATCGCGCCTAGCACGAGCACGGTCGATCCGCCGGGGGGCTTGGTATCGCGCTTTGCGAAAGCGGGCACCCTCTCGGTGAGGTACTCCGGGTGGCCATAGGGGCGCGAGGGGACCCGGCAGGCGACGAGGAACGTGAGCCCGAGAGCAGCCACCATCAGGCGCCCACGGCGCAGCGCGGCCTCGCGGGCGGGCCTCGAGTAGCAGTGGGTCAGGGCAACCGATCCAGCGGCCGGAACGGCTGATCGAGCAGCGCGGGGCGCTCGCGGAGCAGCTGCGTGGCGTTCGGGCTCGGTACGACCGGTGCGATCCGGCGGCCAGTTCTGTCGACTCCGTGCCGGACCGTGGTGGTCTCTACGGTCGTCGTCCGCATGCCGCCCGAGGAGGACGACGACACCACCACCCTGACGTACTCGTGCTTCGAGCAGACGAAGTGCCAGTCTCGCCCCTCGGGGCACGGAACGCCCACGCCTCGGCCCGACGCACACGAGATCCCCAGCAACGCGAGCCCGAGCGATCCCCGCCAGATGCGCATCATCCCCTCCCATGCCCCAAATCTACCATCGGACCCGGCAGAGCTCCCGGCGCGAAGGTCACTGCTGCTCGTTGCTCAGCGCGCGACCCAGAGCTGGACGGTGGTGGCCTGGTCGAAGTACTCGGCATGGGCCGGGCCGCTGCCGTCCCAGAGGTCGAAGTGGCCGGTGGCGTCGCTCCAGATGCGGACGTCGAACATGATGAGGCCCTTCTTGCCCGCGAACTTCGCGCGGTCGGCGCCGGTTCCGACGACCGTCGGCGGGCCGAGGACGGCGCGCAGATAGCGGCGCATCTCGGCCACCCGGTAGGCGTAGCGCTTGCCGTCGCCGCCGCGCACGGTGGAAAGGCCCGGCACCGCGCCCGGGACCGTGAAGCCGGCGTAGTTGAGCGCGCGGCTCAGGCGAATCGTGCAGGTGTTGGTGATCCAGTCCGCGTTGACGCTGCCGCCGATGAGGCGCTTGACCTCCTCGGCCTCGCCGCTCGGGTAGGCGCTCCACATCGCGTCGAACGGGGGCAGCGTGCGCCGCGCGCCGTCCCCCTTGCCGAGCTCGAGCGCCGTGTCGTCGCCGTCGAGCGGATCGAGCGGCTCCGCGCCCGTGTCCGCCGGCCCCGAGGCGTCCCCGCCGCAGGCCGAAACCGCGAGCACCAGACCGAGCAGGGTGGCGAGCTTCGTACGAGCCATGCCGCGGGGCATCGCAAGCCCGGGACCAGCCGATCCGTCCCTTGGGGTTGCCCAACTACCCGGATCGACGCGCCCGAGGTGGCTCCTCGAGCCGCCGGTGGGGCCAGTCGTTCCCGGCCCGAGCAGGCGCCAGGGGTCACGTGATCGACCCCTGCTATGCTGCGCGCATGACCAAGCCCGTGTACGAGTTCTCGGCCAAGACCATCGCCGGACAGGACGCCTCGCTCGAGCTCTATCGCGGCAAGGTGCTGCTCATCGTGAACACCGCGAGCCAGTGCGGCTACACGCCGCAGTACAAGGGGCTCGAGGCGCTCTACAAGAAGTACAAGGAGCAGGGCCTCGAGGTGCTGGGCTTTCCGTGCAACCAGTTCGGTGGGCAGGAACCGGGGGGCGAGGCCGAGATCGCGAAGTTCTGCGAGGTGAGCTTCGGCGTGACGTTCCCGCTGTTCGCCAAGATCGACGTCAACGGCGCGGGCGCGCACCCGCTGTTCAAGCACCTCGAGGCGGAGGCGCCGGGCATCCTCGGCAGCAAGTCGATCAAGTGGAACTTCACCAAGTTCCTGGTGGACCGGCACGGGCAGGTGAGAAAGCGCTTCGGACCGCGCGACGCGCCGGCCGAGATCGCCCCTGAGATCGAGGCGGAGCTGGCCAAGAAGTAGCGGCGCGGTCAGGCGGTCTGGATCGGCAGGTTGCCGACGTAGTCCATCTTGCCCACGTCCACGCCGTTGTGACGGAGGATGGCGTAGGCGGTCGTGACGTGGAAGAAGAAGTTCGGGACCGCGACCTGCACGAGGTAGTCGTCGCCGCGCAGCCACGCGCCCTTGAGCCACGGCGGCGAGACCTTGCGCTCCGCGGCGCCCGCGAGGTCGGCCTCGCCCACGGTCTCGACGAACGCGAGCGCCTTGCCGATGCGCTCGTGCAGCTCGGCGATCGTCTTCTCGGTGTCGGGGTGCGCCGGCGGCGCCTTGCCGGACAGGTACGACGCCGCGAACTTGGCCGAGTCGCACGACGACTGCACCTGCTTGGCGAGCTCGTACATGTCGGGCGCGAGCCGCTGGCCGACCAGCACGTTCGGGTCGAAGCTCTTCGCCTTGGCGTGCGCCTCCGCCTTGCCGAGCCACTGGTCGAGGTTGCGCAGCATCTTCGCGAAGAGGCGGATGGTGTCGAACGTGGTCATGGGTCCTCCAGAAGCCCGCCGGGGCGGGACGTTGTTCGGCCCGCACGTGGCGGGACGCAGAGCGTAGCCGATCGGATAGGATAGCGACATGCGTCGCCTGATCGCCCTCTCGGTGCTCGCGCTCTCGGCCTGTGGCTCCGACGGCGGCCACGCCACCCCGGGCGGAACCGGGGGCAGTGGCGGCGTGGGCCCAGGTGGTGCGGGCGCCGAGGCTCCCGACGCGGGGGCGGCCGGGAGCGCCGAGTGCGCCGATCCGCCGTGCCTTGCGCCGCCGGCCGAGGGCTTCCAGATCCGGTCGATGGGCACGAACATCCCGCCGGGCGACGACCGCGAGTACTGCGAGGTCGCCCGGCTGCCGGGCAGCCCGAGCGACACCTACTACGTCAACCGCCTCGAGCTCGGCCTGACACCCGGGAGCCACCACCTCATCGTGACGGCGATCGAGCCCGGCTCGGCGACCGAGGCCGGGGCGCAGGTGGGGGAAGTGCGGCCGTGCTCGCCGTTCGGGGGGCAGGTGTTCGGCGAGCAGCAGTCGCCAGTCATCGGCATCCAGCACAAGTACTACGACGAGCGCTACCCCGAGGGTGTCGGCCGCGAGTACCACGGCGGCCAGCTCATCGTGTTCGACCTGCACATGCTCAACGCCAGCGAGAAGCAGGTGCGGGCCCGCGCGGCCATCAACTTCTACACGATCGACGCGGCCCGGGTGCAGCGGAAGGCGCGCGCGTTCGCCTTCATCAACTACACGATCAACACGCCCGCGGGCCAGAAGCGCGACTTCCTCGGCGAGTGCCGGTTCGACCACGACCTCGTCGTCCAGAAGCTCGTCCGGCACACCCACCAGTGGGGCACCGACTACAAGGTCTGGTACGCGGGCGGCGACAAGGACGGGCAGATGATCTTCGCGTCGCCCGACTACGAGACCACCGATCACACGTTCGAATCGCCGGTGCTGATGAAGTCCGGCAGCGGCTTCCGGTTCCAGTGCAGCTACCAGAACACGACCGACCACGCGCTCGCGTTCGGCTTTCTGGCGACCGACGAGATGTGCATCCTCGGCGGCATCTGGTTCGTCGCCGACCCGGCGGACCGCGTCGGCGGGCAGAGCTGCGTGCTCATGTCGACCGATCCCGACGGCATCTCGCGGGAGCACTGAGCGTCGCGCTCACTTCACGAGCACCAGCTTGCCGACCACGCGGCCGGCCTTCGAGATCGTGTGGGCGCGCTCGGCCTCGGAGAGCGGGATGCGCTCCGCGATGACGACCTCGATCTTGCCCGCCGCGAGATCGGCCACCAGGGGCGCGAGGCGCGCGCGGTTCGGGCGGCCGAGCACCGTGCGTACGCGGCCAGGCAGCGCGAGGTGCACATAGTCGCGCGCCTTGGGCATCACGAGCACGTGCGTGCCGTCCGGCGCCAGGAGCTTGCGGCAGCGCCCGAGCGGGTAGGTGGAAGTGCCGATGCCGTCGACGATGACGTGGAAGGGGCCGTGCGCGGCGGCCGCCAGCAGCGCGTCACCGGCGCCGTAGTCGATGGGCGCGGCGCCGAGGCGCTCGACCAGGGGCGCGTTGCGCGCGGAGCACACGCCCGCCACGCGCGCGCCGTACGCCCGCGCGAGCTGCACCGCGAAGTGGCCGACGC
>JAHFDS010000600.1 GCA_023248855.1 Myxococcales bacterium | reverse complement strand
TGCCGGTGCCGCCAGCCCCCGCGCATCCCGCCCCGGCCATGCCCGCGCCGAGACCGCCGTGACCCGCGCCGCCCTCGCCCGCGGCCGCGCTCCCGGCGCCGCCGCCTGCGCCGTTGTCTCCTCCGCAGCCCCAGAGGAAAAGGGCCATCGCCGAGCACACTACGTGCGTCGAGAGCATGCGTCTCATCTCACACCTCGTCCTTTTTCTCGAGCCGCTACGGTGACTTCAACCGATTTCGGGCAAGCATTGCCCGCGAAAGCAGAGCAAGGGCGCGCAGCATTGACTGGAGTCCGTGCAGGCGCCGCAATGACCCGCGAGGCAGGCCTGATTGCGGCAATCCAGGCAGGTCGAGCAGTTGGTCGGTGGGCCCCCGGGGCACTCGGAGCCCGCGTCGAGCACCGCCGTGTCGTAGTGCACCGTGAGGGGGGCGCTCGTGACCAGGCGCCGGACGAACAGCGAGCCGAAGACCTCGGCGCCGCCGGACAGCTGCAGCTCCGAGCCCGGCGCGTAGAGGTTGCCGCCGAGAAGCGTTCCACCCGCGAGCGCGAGCGTCCCGGCGCCGCCGACGTACAGGCGCGCACGGGCCGGCTGCTCCGGGGCGCCGAGGCGCACCTCGTCGGCCGCTGACAGCGTCCCCGCGATGAACAGATCGAGCTCCGCGCCGGGCGAGAGCTCGACGTGAAACGCGCGCCGGAGGTCCGCGTTTCCGCCGACGAAGAGCGCGGTGCGGCCCGCGATGCGCAGCGTCAGCGCGCCGTCGCCCCCGATCGCGTCCACGTAGTAGCGGCCGCAGGGGAGCTCCAGCGTGGTCGGGCCCGACAGCCGGGCGAGCCGGGCCGGGTCGAGCCCGATGCGCGCGTCATCGTGATCGGTGCGGCGAGCCGCGACGAAGGACGCGATGTCGACCAGATCGGTCGGCGCGCAGGCGCACGGGGGCGCCACCTGGACCCCGGCGCGCTCGGTCGTGGCGACCGTCCCCGCCGGTGCCGAGATCGTCCGCCCGGCGGGAACGACGAGGCGCCCGCCCACCGAGAGCGAGCCCAGGGTCACGTCGCCCGCAACATATGCGTCTCTACGAATAGTTACCTGGCCGCCCCCGAAGAGGGGCCCGGCGTCCTCGAGGTCCGAGGCCACCTCGAGGCGGATCGCCGCGCGCACGCCCGCTCCGCCGCTCACCCACAGGGAGCCCCCGATCTGGAGCGCCGCGTTGGAGTCGAGGGGGCCATTGGCGCCGACCGATCCACCGCTGTGACCCGGCGCCCACGGTCCCTGCCGGCTGTCGAACGAGTCCGTGGTCAGGGACGTGCTCGTCGTGTAGCCCTCGCAGGTGCACACGGCGAAGCGGAAGGTGCGCTCGGCCACCCGCCCCCCGCACGCCGCCGGACCCATCGCTTGCGTGTCGCCGACGACGATGGGCGGGCCCGAGCCCTGGCAATAATCGGTCTGGCCCGCGGCGCCTGAGCCTCCGGTCGCACCGGCGCCGCCCGCACCTGCCGCGCCCGCCGCACCGCCAGGACCGCTCGTTCCGGTCGCGTTCGCCACGGTATCGCGGCTCGTGCAGGCCGGCCCGAGCAAGAGCCACATCGAGAGCGCCCACCGGCAGCACCGGTACGGGAATGGGAACGCCACCATCGGCTCGGCCACCATCATCGCTCTCTCCTCTCGAAGGAGCGAGCGGCCCGGCCGATCGGGTCAACGCGGCGGGGCGATTTCTCGCAGGCGCGCCTCGGCCCGCGGCACGAGGGGCGAGCTGGGGTGCCTTCGCACGAGCTCCCGCAGCGCCGTCGCCTCGGCAGCGCGATCGCCCGAGCGACGGGCCGCCTCGGCGAGGCCGCTCCTGGCCTCCTCGGCGACGGCGCCGTTCTCGCGCGCCGCGAGCGCCGCTCGGAAGCGCTGACGCGCCCCCGCCGGGTCGCCGAGGTGCTCGAGGTGGAGCGTCCCCGAGGCCACGAGGGCGACGTGCGCCGCCGCGGTGCGGGGCGCCGCCTTCGCGACCCGGGCATACAGGGAGTCCGCAGCAGTCCAGCGCTTTCTGCCTCGCAGCGCGTTGGCGCGCGCCAGCCACGCCTCGATCTCGCGCCGGGCCGGGCGCGGCTCCGGAAGAGGACCCGGCTCCTCCAGGGCGACCGCGGGCGGCACGGCAGGCTCCGCTGCGGCCACCGGCTGGGCGTCGGCCGGCGTCGGCGCCGGAGCGGGCACTGCTGCAGGCGCCGCGTGATCGGCCCGATCATGGCCATGCAGGGACACGTAGCCGGCCGCCGCCAGGCCCGCTGCGAGCAGGCCGCCGAGCGAGAGCCAGATCGGCCACCGCGGACGGATGCGCCTTGGCGAATCTGTTAGGACGGACGCCGGAGCCGCAAGGCCTGCACCGGCCAGTGCCGCGTCCACCAGCGTCGCAGCGCGCGCCTCTGCGATAGCGGACGCCGGACCGGCGCTCTCGTCGAGCGTGAGCAAGCGGGTAAGCTCGTCGTCCCGCACCGTCACCCCTCCTCCAGCCGGCCACGCAGGCTGGCCATGCCGAGGCGGATGCGGCTCTTGGCGGTGTCGAACGGCACGCCGAGGGCTTCGGCCACCTCGGGCACGGAAAGGCCCATGCAGTGGTGGAGCACGAGGGCGTGGCGTTGCTCGGTGGGCAGCCGGTCGAGCATGCGCGCGAGCTGCCGCCGGGCCACGTAGTCATCGCCCCGGCCTGGCGTGGCCGGGACCTCGAGGTCGGCCGCCGCCTCCATCGCGTCGCTGGCGTCGGCGCGCTTGCGCTTGAGGTAGGCGAACGTCGTCCGCGCCACGATGCGATCGCACCACGACTTGAAGCTGCCTTCGCCACGATAGGTGGGCAGCCCCTTCAAGATCGCGATCAGCGCTTCCTGGGCCATGTCATCCACCTCGGTGTCGCCTCGCACCAGATATCTCACCAGGTTACGCACGCGCGGCAGGAACTCGGCCGCGAGCGAGGCCGCCGCCGCGCGATCCCCGCGCGCCGCCGCCCGGATGCGGTCGTCTTCGGCCGACGTGCTCATGTCGGTCTTGGATGAATGGAGGGAGGCTGGGGCCCGATCGGGTCAACCGGGGCCATCGGCCCCACCCGATTTTCTGCTTTCGCCCTCACGGGCCCTCGATGGTCAGGGCCAGGCCCACCCGTGGTTGGACCACCCACAGCCGATCGCGCACCTCCACGCCGGTCCCGGTCTCGTACACGAGCTCCGGGGCCCCGCCGACCACGTCGGCCGCGGCCGAGGCGACGAGCGCGAACGGGCCCGAAAGGCGGATCTTGAGCCGAGCTTCCGGTGCGACCAGCCCGCCCACCGTGGTCCGGCCGGGGGTCGCCTGAAGGTTACGCGCCACCGTGGTGGAGCGCTGGTACGCCACGACGCCACCCGCGAGGCCGAGCTCGAGTCGCACGTCGCCCTCCGTGAGCGCGTAGGTCACCGCCAGGGCGGCGTGATGGCGGGAGAGCTCCACGACCGTTCGCCCGTCGTCGCGACCCGCGGGCGGGCCGGTGGCGCCGCAAAGGCCGACCGTCAGCCGCCCGATCCTTCGGTCGAGGCGCGCACCGAGACCCGCGTGCAGCACCGCGCCGTCCGCCACGATCTGCCCCGAGACCTCGAGCGCGAAGGGCCGCGCCTCCACCGGCGGCGGTGCGAGGGCGAGCACCTTCGGGGCAGGCGCGACCGGCGCGGGGGTCGGCCTGGCGGGCGGCTCCGACCGCTCCGGCGCCGCCACCACCACGACCCCGATCTCGCCGCCGGCTGCCAGGGCGCGCA
>JAHFDS010000180.1 GCA_023248855.1 Myxococcales bacterium | reverse complement strand
CGCGGGCCCCCTTGTTACGGCTGCGCGCGCCCACGGGCGTCCTCCTCGGTCGGGCGGCGGGTCAGCTGGATGGGAGGCGTGGCCGCCGGGTCGATGTGGATGGTCCACTGGTCGAGGTAGGCCGAGACCTCGTCGATGGCGAGGAACTCGCGGAAGACGGCGCCGAGCAGGCGGTCCGCCTCCTCGGCTCGAAGACGTCGGGCCCGGCTGGCGGAGATGCGGCGGCTCATGGCCGGGCGCTCCAGTCGGGGAGCTCGCCATCGAAGCAGACGCCCTCGGGCTCGGCGGGCCGCCGGCCGGCGCTGCGGAACAGCATCGCGCCCGGCGCCTTGACCAGCTTGAGGCTGGCCTCGTCGACCTCGATGTCCTCGCCGGCGAGGAAGTCGATCGCCTCCTGCTTGCTCTTTGCGAAGACGAAGAAGGCTCCGCGACGGTCCTCGATCTGATGTCCGGTGTACACGCGCATGATGGCTCCTAGCTGACGGTCTCGACGGTCGAGCGGCCGCGATCGCAGACGACGCGGACCTCGTGGGCGAACAGGTCACGGAGGCTGTCCTGGTGGGTCACGACCAGGACCAGGTCCTTGGAGCGCGCCGCCTCCGCGAGTACGCGCACGGCGGCCTCCACGCCCGTGCGGTCGAGGCCCTCGAAGGCCTCGTCGTAGATCGCCAGCGGTAGCGGCCGCGCCGCGCGGCTGGCGACCAGGTCCTGGAGCGCGAGGTTGATGATGAGGTTGCAGCGCTGGCGCTCGCCGCCCGAGAGGAGGGCGTAGCTGTCCACGCCGCTCCGGTGCGTGATCTGGATGGCGAAGCGGTCCTCGAGGTCGCCGTCCTTCTCGGTCACCGTGGAGAACTGGATGGCGAGCGCGCCGCCGGTGAGGAGCTCGCCGTAGTGGCGTGCCCGCTCGTTGAGGAGCGGGAGCACGCTGTCGAGCAGGTACGACTTCAGGCCGCGTGGCCCGAAGCCGCGGTCCCAGAACGCGAGCTGCTCCCCCTCGTGCTCGAGCCGCTCACGCTCCCGTGTCGCGTCGTCGAGCTCGGCGGCCTTGGTGGCGCGCTCGGCTTCCGCGCGCTCGGCCAACGTGCCGAGGGTGTTTTCCTCGGCCTCGAGCCGATCACGCTCGCCGAGCAGCCCGGTGTGCCGTGCTCGGAGCGCGTCGCCCTCCCGCAGCCAGGCGGCGTGCGCGGCGCGGGCGAGTCGCACGGCCTCGGCGCGCTGGGTCAGCTTGGCGACGCGAGCCTCGAGGCCCTCGCGACGGCGCGCGGCTTCCTCGAGGACGCGCTGGCGCTCCGCCGTGAGCTCGCTGGCCGCCCTGCGCGCCGCGAGCACACGCCCGGCCTGCTCGGAGAGCTGCTCCTCGAGCGAGGCGAGGTGGCGCTCGCGAGCATCGGCGCTGATGGACTGGGTGCACACCGGGCAGAGGTCGCCGAGGACCTCGAAGCGCCCGGCGTCCTCGCGCAGGTGCCGGAGCAGCGCGGCCGCCGCGCTCTCCTCGGCGCGTGCGTGCGCGAGCCGGCGCTCGTACGCTGCGTCTTGCGTCCGGGTGGCACGGTCGGCCTCGAGCAGCGTTGCGCGCGCGCTGCGCTCGTCATCCGAGAGGCGTGCATCGCCCAGGTCCGAGAGGGCGGGCTCGCGGTGGGCGTGAGCCTCCAGCTCGGCGCGCAGCGCGTCGAGCTGCGTGTCGAGGTGCGCGCGGCGTGCGGCATGCTCGGTCGCCCAGGTGGAGGCCCGTGCAGCGTGCTCGTCGCGCTGTCGCTCGAGCCACCGGACCTGCTCGGTGAGCGACTGCACCCGCGCGTCGACACGCGCGCACGAGGCCTCGTTGGCTCGGAGGTCCTTCTTGGCGAGGTCGCGGGCGCGCGAGAGGACCTCGACGCCCAGGATCGATTCGAGGAGCTCTTTCTTCTGATCGTCGGCGAGCTCCGCGAAGCGGCCGCGCAATGGGTGCTGCGTGTAGAGCACGGAGCCGACGAAGGTGTCGTGGTCGAGGCCCACCAGAGCATCGATGCGCTTCTGTGTCTCGGCGGTGGAGCTCCCACGGGCGTCGGCGCCGTCAATCTCGAGGTGGAGGCCGTCCTTGAACTTGCCGTGCTTGCGGTACCGCCGGATCTCGACGTGCCGGCCGTGCGCGTCCTCGAAGATGAAGCGCACCAGCGTGTCGGCGCCCGCGCCCCGGCGCACCACGTCCTCGGCGCGGTGCCTTGGGCGGGCCATCTTCCCGTACAGGGACCAGCAGATCGCGTCGATGAGCGCGCTCTTGCCGGCGCCGTTGGAGTCCGCAGCAACGTCGGTGCCGCGGTGCTCGCCCGAGAGGAGGACGAGCCCGCGCAGGCCTGACAGGTCGACGCGCGCGTCGCCGAAGGCGAGGAAGTTCTGGATCTCGAGGAGCTGGGGGCGCATGGACGTGGTCCCTAGATGCCGAAGTCGTCGTCCCCGGCGTCGCCCCAGAGCGCCTCGGCATCGGCGCGGGCGGAGGCGATCGCCTCGGGGGTGAGGTCCGGGTAAAGGGCGGCCAGACGGGCGCGCCAGTCGTCTTCCGTGATCTCGTGCGGCTTCGTCAGCAGGCCCTTGCGCGCAGCCTCGACGATCGCGTCGCAGAGTGGTCCCATCATGGCTTCACTCCCTGTGAAACGGGCTTGGTCATCCAGATGTTCCGAGCGGTGCCGTCGTCCTCGAGCCAGAGCGGGTAGGTCTTGCCGCCAAGATCGAAGTCCGGCGGCGGCACGCCGTTGCCGCGAAACGCCGGGCTCTGCAGGAGCACGACCCACGACTCCTGGGCCCGCGTGAGCGCAGGCTCGCCGCGCGCGTTGCGGGCGGCGCTGAGGTGATCGAGCGCCTCGCGGAGGTCTGCGAGCGCCTGGCGATCCTCGGCGCGCGGGACCTCGTACCCGATCTTCTTGAGGTAGTGGACGACGTTCCAGTGCGAGGGCAGGTTGTCGATGCGCTGGTAACCGAGCTGCGCGAGCAGCGGCTCGACGCCGACGGTGAAGTGCTGGGCCGCCCCGGGTAGCGACGGTGCCACCTGGCCGGGGAAGAGCGAGGTCTTGCCCGCGAGCTCGAAGGCGCGTCGCCACGTGGGGAGGAAGTCCTCGCTGCCGGCCAGGCTGAACGGCTCGGCCAGAAACTCGGCCATCGCGTGGTCGCCCGTGACGTCGCCGTGGTAGTGGCGCGGGTCCCGGCTGTAGATCGAGAGCTCGACCGCGTGCGGGTGCGGCTCGTCGGTTTGGCCGTGATAGACCCAGTCGGTCAGCGGCGACTGGTTGGCCCGCTCTGACCCGTCGTATCGGCGGTCGCGGATCTTGAACTTCACGAGCTCGCGCAGGCCCTCGGGACGGTCGAGGGAGCCGCGGTGCACGTGGATCTTGAGCGCGTTGTGGTTGCGCTTGATGGTCACGACCCCGTGCGGGTAGGCGTACCGGCGCACGTGCACGCGGCCCGAGTGGTGCTCGCCATCGCCGGGAAACAGACCCGGGTCGTGCTCGCTGACGTGCACGGTCTCGATCCCCACGAGCCTTCCCTCGTCGCGACCGCCGAGCAGTGCGAGCACGTCGTCGTGCAGCAGGTGCTCGAGGACGTGCCGATCCGTGAGGCGCTGGGACGCCCGCGCGATGCGTGGCCGCCCGAGCTCGCGCTCGAGGTCGGGGACATGGTCGAGCACGTGAGCGTCCGACACCACCAGGTCGGGCTCGCGCGCCTCGTCCTGCCGCTCGCCACGGGGTCGGGACGCCTCGAGCTCCTCGGGCCGCTTCCAGACGGTCTGCTCGAACGAATGGCCGTCACGCGTCACCATCACGCGCACGGGCACCAGGCCCGCCCGGCCCCGCTCGAGCGACGGCTCCTCGACGTAGAGCCTCATGCCGCCGCCCTCCGCAAGAGGTCGTGGCCGAGCGCGACCAGGTCCTCGCGGGGCACGCCCGCGTCGGATACGTGCGTGACGTACGGCTCGACCAGGGCGGCCACGTCGGTGGTGGGCGCGCAGTCGAGGCGCGGCGTCGCCGCCCGTTCGGGCGCTGGCTCGCGAACCACCTGCCCGCCGCCCGCCTGCAAGGTCTCGAGCGACTGCTGTGCAGCTGCCGCGGCCGCCTCATCCGCGTCGTGAGCGAGCGCGACCTCGACGAAGTCGCCCGGTCGGACGCGCTCCAGCTCGGCCGGCCCAACACGCAGGAATCGCGGGGCGCCAGCGTCGAACCGCTCGATCGTTCGCGTGGACAGGTCCGCAATGGCGTAGCCGCGCGGCTGGTTGGCGTCGCCCCAGCTCTGGTGCGTGAGCGCGCCGATGTAGGCGATGCGGCGCCGCTCGTCGATCCACTGGGGCAGGTGGTAGTGGCCCGAGAGGACCAGGTCGAAGCCGTCCGGGATGTCGCGGGCCGTGAGCTCCGAGGTCATCCGGTACTCGTGGGGACCGGTGCGAGCGCCGTCGAAGCCGGCGTGGAGCACGAGCAGCCGGTGCGAGGCGCCCGCGGGCGCCGGCGAGATCTCGCCGAGCAGGCTCCGCACGGCGCCGGTGTCCTCGCGGTACGGGATGCCGTGAACGGCGAGCCCTGGGGCGCGCGCGTGCCCGTACCAGCCGGGCTCGTCCATGACCACGACGTGCTCGAGCACCTTGAAGACCTCGAGCGCGTGACGTCCGCTCTTGTCTGCCTGGTCGTGGTTGCCGACCAGCAGGAACACCGGCAGCCGATCCGCCCAGAATGCGGCGATCTCGGCGAAGACGCCGTTGAGCGTGCCGACATCGAGCCGGCCCATCGTGTGGAACAGGTCGCCGCCGAAAACGACCGCGCGCGCCCCGTGAGCGACCGCGGCTCGACGGACGGTCCCTATCGCATCGAGGGCGTCCTGCAGGCGGCTGTTGCGACCGCTCGGCAGCACGCGGGCGTACTGGTGGAACGGGTGCGCGTGCAGGTCGGAGAACAGGGCGACCCTCATGGCTCACCAGTAGAGGGGTGCGTGGCTGGCCGGATCGGCCCACGCCCCCACGTCCTTGCACGCGTCGCAGATGCGGTGATGGGTCCCCACGGAGGCGAAGGCTGCCCCACAGGCCAGGCACTCGCGCGTCGTCGTCGGCTCGGCGGGTGCCGCCACCACGGGCAGGCGCTCGACACGAGGCCGCTGGCGCTCCCGTCGCGCGCGCGTGGCAGCCGACTGTCGTGAGGTCCGCCACCGGGTCCGCGCCCGCCGACACGCCTCGGCGTCGCACACGAGCTTCCGACTCGCGCGCGGATCGGCCTCGTACGTGGCGTGGCAGCAGAGGCAGGTGCGAAGGCGCGTCCTCATCGTTGCGGCCCTTCCAGGCCGATGCCGTGTCGCGCACGCAGCGCGCGCTCGAGGGCCTCTTGCACCTCGGGATGCTCGACGAGGTAGGCACACGCCGCCTTGATGCCGTTGCCGAGCCGCGTCTCCCCCTGCTCGAACCAGGAGCCCGCGCGGGTGACCAGGCCCGCGGCCTCCGCGAGCTCGAGCACCTCGGCGACGCGGTGGATCCCGGTGCCGAACAGGATGTCGACCTCGGTCTCGCGGAACGGCGGCGCGCACTTGTTCTTCACGACCTTGATGCGGGTGCGGTTGCCGATCGCGCGGTCGCCCTCCTTGAGCGCGCCGATGCGCCGGATCTCCGCGCGCACTGACGCGTAGAACTTGAGCGCGTTGCCGCCGGTGGTCGTCTCCGGGTTGCCGAAGACGACGCCAATCTTCATGCGCGTCTGGTTGATGAAGATCACGGCCGTCTGCGCGCGGTCGGCGATGGCCGTGAGCTTGCGCATGGCCTGGCTCATGAGGCGCGCCTGCAGGCCCATGTGCGCGTCGCCCATCTCGCCGTCGATCTCGGCCCGGGGCGTCAATGCCGCGACCGAGTCCACGACCAGCAGATCGATCGCGCCCGAGCGCACGAGCTGGTCCGCGATCTCGAGCGCCTGCTCCCCGCAGTCGGGCTGCGACACCAGGAGCTCCTCGAGCCGGACGCCCAGCCGGCGCGCGTAGGCGGTGTCGAGCGCGTGCTCCGCGTCGATGAACGCGCACACTCCGCCCTGCCGCTGGGCCTCCGCGATCGCGTGCAGCGTCAGCGTGGTCTTGCCGCTCGACTCGGGGCCGTAGATCTCGACGATGCGGCCGCGCGGCCAGCCGCCGGTGCCGAGCGCCACATCGAGCCCGAGGGAGCCGGTCGGGATGGTGGCGACCGGCATCGCGGCGCCGCTGCCCCCGAGGTGCTGGAGGATGCCCTTGCCGAACGTCTTCTCGAGGCGAGCCACACTCTCGGCGAGCGCGCGCTTGCGATCCGTGGTGTCCATGTTCGTCTCCGAAGAAGCCCCGGGAACGCGCACCCTGGAGGACAGGACCCAGAGCAGGAGCGGGCGCGCGTTCCCGGGAGGTTCAATCGCTGGGTGACCGAGCCAGGCTCATCGCCTGGCGGCACGCATCAGGTCGGCCGCGAGGGCGTCCCGTGGCGTCGCGCTCGCCTTGCGCCGGGATGCCAGCGCCGTCAGCGCCTCCTCGTCGAGGTCGTCCTCGCCGGGCTCGCGCGAGCGGAGCGGCAGCTGCGTGGCCCGGGAGGCCGCCGGCGTGGCGTGCGTCGCGGTCTCCGCAGGGCCGTGGCGGAAGGGCGGCTCGTCGTCGGCCGCCGCGCTCTCGACCGCGTGGGGCGGGAGCGCCAGCCGCTCGCGCGGCGTGACCTCCACCGCGGCGCCGAGGAGAGAGGCGCCGCACGCGGTCTGCCGGAACAGCTGCTCGACCTGGCGCGAGTCCTTCGGCTTGTAGATGGCGTCGAGCGGGAAGCGCTCGAACTTCGGGTCGTCGAGGTCGAGCTCGACCATCGGCAGCGCCGGCAGGACCTCCTGGTAGTCGTAGACGGTCTTGCCGCCGAAGACCTTGTCCGGACTGGGCAGCTTCTTGACCTGGACGTCGAAGTTGTCCGGCACCTCGGCCGGCTTCATCGACAGCACGAACTTGAACGCCGTGAGGATCGGCTCGCCCAGCGTCGGCGAGCACGAGAACACGCACGCGCCGTCGTCGATGTGGCTCTTGCCGCCGCCCTTGAGCCAGACGACGTTGAAGAGGTAGTTGAGCCGGGCCTTGTGGTCCGACAGGAACTTCTTCTCCTCCGGCGACCGCGACTCGAACGGGATGGCCCAGATGGCCTCGAGCGCCTCGCACACCGCGCAGCGCCCGAGCGACTCCTCACCGCGCGTCCGGGGCAGCCCCAGGCGGTTCATGCGGCGCGCGCAGAGGGCCGTCTTGGTCTCGCCCGCGGGGCCGAGGCCGAAGTGCACCCACACCGCGCGCCAGAAGCGGCCTGCGTGCGGCGGGTTGCGCGTCCAGGGCGGCAGGATCTTGAAGACGTTGATCCCCACCGGGAGCTGCGAGGGCGAGAGGAACTTCATCTTCTCGCCGCGCTTGTCGCGCTCGAGCTTGGCCTCGTCCATCTCGGTGAAGAACTGCATCGTGCCGTCGATGTCGATGGCGATGCGCTCGCGAGTGCGGCCGCTCGCGCCGTCACCAGGCACGTCGAAGGGGACTTCGTCGCCGTTTGCGATGCTGAGGTCGGATGCCATGTGCGTCTCCTTGTCCTTCGTTCCTGGTCACTTCACCGGCGTGCGGCTCGGCCGCGCGCCATCTCCGTTCGCAGCGAGCGCGGCCGCCTCGGCCAGCGTGGCGCGGCCCGTGAGCGCCGCCTGACGGCGCCGCGCGTCGAACGCGATCACCGCGTCGCTGCCCCCACCCTCGGCGCGGAGCTGCAGCGCCTCCTGTACGAGCAGGTCCTTGCGGTGCCGGAACAGCTCGCGCATGTCTCCGCACACCCGGGCCTTGGCCTGCGCCTCGTGCAGCGTGCGCTGCGCCTCGTGCCACTCGGGGTCCGAGTCGATGGACGCGGCCACCATCGCCTCGGTGAACTTCGCCGCAGCCTCGACGAAGCTCGTCCGCGTGCGCGCATCGAGCCGCGCCCGCAGGTTCTTGATGCCGATCTCGAGATCGGCGACGTAGCGCTCGGCGGCCGCCGCGACCAGCGCCCACTTGAGCGCGCGCCGCGGGTGATCGACGAGCTCGGCCGTCAGGTTCGATCGATCCCAGCCGAGATCTCGGTCGGCCTCGAACGAGGCGAACAGGCCGTCGGCGCCGTCGGCCGACAGGAGCTCGCTCGGCGCGAGCCGGACGATCTGGTCCATCATCGCAAGGGGCGCTTCGGTCTCCGTCATCGGGTCCCTCCTTCGAGGGCCCGTCGGATCGCTAGCGCGTGGACCAATGACCGCCGGGACCGACCTCGCGGGGCGGAGGAGGGCCGGGAGGGCGACGCGCCTAGGGCGCCACGTCGACCACCACTTTCCCTACCGTCTTGCCAGATTCCACGTAGGCCAGCGCGTCACGGGTCGCGTCGAAAGGAAAGCGGCGGTCCAGGATGGGCTTCACCACTCCCTGGTCGACCAGCTTGCCGATCTCGGTCAGCTGCTCGCCCGACGCGCGCATGAACAGGTACTCGAAGCGCACTCCCTTCCTCTTGGCGGCCGCGGTGATCTTCCGGGTCATGAACGCGAGCGCCCAGACGATCGGCAGGCTGACCCCCCACGCGCGTGCGAACTTGCCGTCGGGGACGCCGCCGACGGTCACCACGACGCCGCCCGGCTTCACCGACTCGAAGGAGCGCAGCAGCGTCTCGCCGCCCTGGGTGTCGAAGACCACGTCCTGGTCGCGGGCGACATCCTCGAAGCGCGTGGTCTTGTAGTCGATCGCCACGTCGGCGCCGAGCGAGCGCACCAGGTCGTGATTCTTGGCGCTGGCGGTGGTCGTGACGGTCGCTCCGAGGTGCTTGGCCAGCTGGATGGCGAATGTGCCCACGCCGCCCGACCCGGCATGGATGAGGACCTTCTGGCCGCGAGCGAGGTGGGCGAGATCGATGAGCACCTGCCAGGCGGTGAGCCCCACCAGGGGCAGCGACGCAGCCTCCGCGTAGTCGAGGCCGGCCGGCTTGAGCGCGCAGGCGGATTCGCTCACCAGCGCGAGTTCGGCGAACGCGCCGATGCGATCCTTGTCGAGCCGCGTGTAAATGGCGTCACCCGGTTTGAAGCGGGTCACGCCCGCGCCAACCGCCTCGACGTCGCCGGCCAGGTCGTTGCCCAGCACCAGCGGGAACTTGTAGGGGATGAGGACCTTGACGCCACCGTCGCGGATCTTGAAGTCGACGGGATTGACGCTGGCGGCCCGCACTTTCACCAGGAGATCGTTCGGGCCCGGCGGCGGGCGTGGCAGCTCGAGGAGCTCGAGCGGCGTCTTGTAGCGGCGGATCCCGTACGCCTTCATCCGCGCATCATGGGCCAGCAGACACGAGGCCGTCGAGCATCGTCGGTAGGCCCGGAGACTTGTCCTTCCAGCTTGCCTGCGAGTGGGAGACGTCGGCCACGAGCGGCACCAGCAGCCTTGTCGCGATCGACGGCCGCTCCATCGTTTGCTGGACCTCCGCCACGAGCTCGACCTCCTCGGGCGGCACGTAGAACACGAGCTCGTCGTGGACGTTGAGCACGATGCGCGTGCGGGCGCGGCGCGCCTCGAGCAGGCCCGCCACGTTCACGATGGTCTCCTTGAACATGTCGGCGGCGCTGCCCTGGATGAGGGTGTTCACGGCCACGCGCTCGGCCTTCAGGTACTCCTTGGTCTTGCGCTGGCTCGCGTCGAGCAGGATGGGCAGCCAGCGCTTTCGGCCGTAGAGGTTCTCGACCCAGCCGCGCGCGCGGGCGCGCAGGACCACCTCGCGCTTCCACTGCGCGAGGCGGCCGAAGACGCGGTAGAAGCGATCGAGGTGGTCGCGGCAGGCCTCGACCGGCTCGCCGGACATCGCGGCGATCTTGTCCGGGCCGGCGCCGTAGCAGATCGCGAAGTTCAGGTTCTTCGCGATCTTGCGGCGGCGCTTGGCCTCCTCGGGATCGTCGGTGGCGCCGAAGACCTCGATGGCGGTGCGCGTGTGGATGTCGTCGCCGCGGTGGAACGCGTCGAGCATCACCGGGTCGCGGCTGTAGTGGGCGGCGAGGCGCAGCTCGATCTGCGAGTAGTCGACCATGACCATCAGCCAGCCGTCGGGCGGGATGAACGCGGCACGCATCGCGGCCGGGATGTTCTGCAGGTTCGGGCCGTCGCTCGACAGGCGCCCGGTGCGCGTGCCGTGGGCCTTGAATGAGCAGTGCACGTGATCGTCGGCGTCGAGCTTGGCGAGCAGTGAGTCGACGTAGGTTCCTTTGAGCTTGGCGATCCTCCGGTACTCGAGGACGGCGCGCGCGAGCGCGTGCTTCCTGGCCAGGAGCTGCAGCGTGGACTTGGTCAGGCTGGGCTTGCCGCCCGCGGTGCGGGCCTCGATCGGGATCCCGGCCTCCGCGAACACCTCGGCGATCTGCGGGTTCGAGAGGACATCGAAGTCGCGACGACCTGCGGCGGCGTACACGGCTTCGCGGGCGGTCGCGAGCTCCACCTCGTACTCCTTGCCGGCGCGTTCCAGGAACCCTCGATCGACCCGTGCGCCGCGGTACTCCATGTCGGCGAGGATCGGGATGAGCGCGCGCTCGGTCTGGTACAGCCGGCTCGCCGCATTGTCGGTGATGCTCTCGAGGAGCGGCAGGAGCTCGAGCGTCCACCGCGTGTCGCTCGCGGCGTAGGGCACCATGAGGTCCACAGGCACGGAGTCGTAGGTCACGTCCGCGCGCCTGAGCTTGTACCGGCGCGCGTGGCCCTCGCGGAAGTCGCGGATAGCCTTCGCGTGGAGGTCGGCGTCGACGTCGAGGTGCCGGCGCGCGAGATCCTTGAGGCCCAGCGAGGGCCGCTCCTTCCGGTAGCGCTCCGCGCGCACGCTCGCGGGGTCGGGGGCGTCCACCCGCGGCAGCTGGTAGAGGTCCAGCAAGCTCGCCAGCATAAGGGTGTCCTCGGGCAGCGGCCGGACGTCGAAGCCGTCGGTGCGCAGCACGTTGAGGTCGAACTTCGCGTGGTGGAAGACCTTCGCGATCCGCTCGTCCAGCAGGAACGGGCCGAGCACCGGCCGGAGCTGTGCGATCCCGAGCTGCTTCGTGCTCGCGGTGTGCCGGAGCGGCAGGTAGTAGTGCTCCCCCTCGGGCGGGCTGTCGGGCAGTCGGAAGCTGAACGAGAGGCCGATCGCCTGGTTGAGCGACGCGGTCAACGAGTGGTACCGGCGCGCGCGGCCGTCGGCTGGCAGGTCGCGCCGGCGCGGGCGGGTCTCGGTGTCGATCGCGACGCGCTCCGCGCGCGACATCCTGGCCACCAGCTGCTCGAGCTCCGGGAGCGTCGTGACCTTCCGGTACGGCGCCGGGATGTCCCAGAGCGGCATGTGATCGTCGAGCGCGAGCTGGGCTCCGAGGTCGGCCGTCATGCGGCCAGTTCGATTCGCTAGCGCCAGGGCCAACGCGACGAAGAACGGCGCCGTTCTGCAGGGTTGCACCACCCCGCCGGGTTCCATGTCCGTCCGGCGCGTAGGGTCGGATGCACATGACGAAGCCGCTGAAGAGGGTCAACGGGCACCTGCGCATCGCCGCCACCGCCGCGCCGGTGCCCCACCACACGATCGAGGGCCTCGAGCTCAGCGGTGGGTTCCTGACCGGCACCGCGATCGAGTTCGTCGATGGGCTCAACTGCCTCATCGGCGCGCGCGGCACGGGCAAGACCACCGTGCTCGAGCTCATCCGCTACGCGCTGTCGCCGGAGGCGCGGTTCTCCCCGGCGCGCGGCAAGCTGCTCCAGCAGAACCTCGGCAGCGGTCGCGTCCGGCTCAAGGTGCGCACCCGCCACGGCGCGCGCTACTGGGTCGAGCGCCCCTGGAACGACACGAGCCAGGTGCTGGCGGAGGACGGCGCCCCGACCACGCTCTCGCTCGAGCGCGACATCTTCAAGGCCGACATCTACAGCCAGAGTGAGATCGAGGGGATCGCGACCTCGCCGGCGTTCCAGCTCCAGCTCATCGACAAGTTCGAGGCCGAGGAGATGCGGCAGCTCGAGGTCGAGCACCGGCGCCTCGGTGCTGCACTCGAGCAGAACGCCATCGAGCTCGCACAGCTCGGACGCGACCTCGCCGACCTCGAGGAGACCACCGCCGAGGCGGCCGCGATCGAGGAGAAGCTTCGCGCGCTCAAGGAGGTGACCGGCACCGAGGCCGAGACCATCAACCGCGCCCACGAGCACAAGGCGCTCCGGGACCGCGAGCGCAAGGCCGTCGAGCTCCTCCGCGCGGACGTGCGCCGGGCAGCCAGCGACCTCGGGAGCGCGGTCTCGCAGGCATCGCAGCGCCTGTCGTCGCGCTTCGATCCCGAGGTGATGGAGGGCCCGAACGCCGACGTCCTGCAGCCGGTCGGCATCCGGGTGCACGGGCTGCTCGTGGAGCTCGAGCGCGCGGCGGCCCAGGTCGCCTCGGAGGCCGAGCGCTGCGCCGCCGAGCTCCTGGCCCGGGAGTCCGAGCTGGCCCAGCGGCATGCGGAGCAGGAGCACGAGTATCGGCGGTTCGTCGCGCAGCTCAACGAGGAGCAAGGCCGGGTGCAGGAGCGCACGCGCCTCCAGCAGCAACACGCGGCGGTCACGACCGCCAAGAAGGAGCTGGCCGCCCGCCAGAAGGAGCGAACGCGCGCGGAGTCATGCCGCCGGCAGATGATCGACGAGCTCGCGAGGCTGCGGCGACGGCGCTTCGAGCTGCGCAAGGCCATCGTCGAGCGGCTGACCGCAGAGCTCGGTCCCACCATCCGCGTCTCGATCAAGCAGGCGGACGACCGGGGCGCCTACCGAGCGCTGCTCGCGGAGGCCCTCAAGGGCGTGCGCCTGCCCAACACGGCGCAGACGGTGGACCGCATCGCACAGAGCGCATCCCCCGAGGAGCTGGCGAACCTGGTCCAGCGCGAGGCGCCCGACCGGCTGGCCACGCGTGCCGGGCTCGATCCCGAGCGCTGCCGGCGCGTCTTCGAGCTCCTTCTCCCGAGGGTCTACGAGATCGAGACGGTCGAGCTCGGCGATGTCCCCTGCATCGAGCTCCAGGACGTCTCCCAGTACAAGGAGGTGTCCGACCTCTCGACCGGGCAACGCTGCACGACGATCCTGTCCATCCTGATGCTCGAGAGCGAGCGCCCGCTGCTCATCGACCAGCCCGAGGACAACCTCGACAACGCCTTCATCTACGACACGGTCGTAAGGAACCTGCGCGCGGCCAAGGGGCGGCGCCAGCTGATCTTCATCACGCACAACCCGAACATCCCGGTGCTCGGGGATGCGGAGCGCGTGTTCGTCCTCGCGTCCGACGGCAAGCGAGGCGGGATCACCCGCAGCGGCACGGTGGACGAGATCAAGGACCACATCGAGATCCTGCTCGAGGGCGGCCCCGAAGCGTTCAAGCAGCGCATGGCGAGGTACGGCCATTGACCGACGCGACACTCGAAGAGCTCCTGCGCTCGCTCGGCACCGGAGATCGGCGGGCGCTCTGGGATGCCATCGAGCGGACGGGCGACCTCCTCCGGGACGGGGCGCTGCCCGAGGCGATGCTGGCCACCCTCGGCGAGTGCCTGGGCCGCCTGGCCGCGCACCCCGAATGGGAGATCCGCAAGGCGGTCGCGCACGCCGCGGTCGAGCTGCAGCACGAGTCGTTCCACGCCCTCGTGGCGCGGCTGCTCGCCGACGAGAGCCCCTGGGTGGTCGAGGCAGCGCAGCGGACGCTCGCGCGCCGCAGCCAGGTCACGCGGACGGACCTGCTTCGCGAAGGGCACGAGACGCTCCTGCGCCGGAGGCTCGGCACGCTCGACGCCGCCCACGGGCGGCAAGCCTGCGACGCGGCCATGCGCGTCGCCGAGAAGTACACGGAGATGGTCCTGCGCGAGGCAGCGCACGAGATGGTCAAGGTCCTGGCACCGCTCGACGCCGCGCTCGCGAAGGCGGAGGCCGAGCTGCGCAGGCCACGCATCCATCGTGAGCAGTGCCTGCGCCACCTGCGGCGCGCCCAGGACCGACGGCACCAGCTGACCTCGATGATGGACGCGCTCGACGCGTTCACCAGGGAGGTGACGCCCGAGCTCTGCACCGAGAACCTCAGGGACATGCTCGAGCAGGCCATCGAGGACCTGCGCGACCGGCACGAACGGGAGATCCACGTCGAGCTCGACGTGGCCCCGGAGATCACGGTCGAGGCGCACCGCCACCTCCTCTTGCAGGCCTTCGCGAACGTGCTGCAGAACGCGGCGGAGGCCTACCGGGGTGAAGAGCGCCGCCGGATCGACATCACGGCGCGGATGGAGGGGGCCGGGCACGTGGTGGTGCGGGTCCGCGACTTCGGCTGCGGCATCAGCGAGGAGACGGCCAGGGCGGCCTTCCGCTTGTTCGTCACCTCGAAGCGCAACGGCACCGGCGTGGGCCTGCCGCTCGCGCGCAAGGCCATCGAGCAGGAGCACAACGGCAGGATCCGCTTCGCCGAGACGGCGGGTCCGGGCGCGACGGTCGTCGTCGTGCTGCCGATCGAGCAACGACCGCGGACGGAGGGGTATTCGTGAACGACGAGCACGTGGCGCTGCTGGTGGAAGACGAGCCGTACATGGCGGAGGAGATCACCGAGATCCTGGCCGCGCTCGGCCACCGGGTCCTGCACACCGAGAGCCTGGAGGAGGGGACGGAGCTCGCCGAGCGCGGCGGCTTCTGCTACGCGCTCATGGACGTCCAGATCAAGCGCGCCCGCGACTCCATCGCCCCGCAGGCCCTGGCCGGCGAGACGCTCCTCGATCGCGTCCGCAGGCGCTTCCCCGCGCGCAACCAGGACGACAAGCACTGCCTGCAGGTCCTGCTCATGAGCGGGTACGTCAAGGAGCACGAATCGGTCGTCCGGATGCTGCAGAACGGCGGCGACGACTTCATCCGCAAGCCCCTGAGCGAAAATCCCACGTCGCTCGACGCCAAGATCCGCACGGCGCTGCGCAAGAGCGGTCGTGAGAGCCACGACCGGTGCGCTTGCGTGAACCAGGCCGCGACCGGCACGGCCGTCGCGCCTGTGGCGCAGCCCCTCGTGAGCGGCGTCCGTCTGTCGCTCGGTGGCCGCGCGATGCGAAAGCGCACCGTGCTGCAGCTCGGCGACCAGCCCGCGGCCCTGAGCACCCCGCAGTTCGTGCTCGCGCTGCAGCTGGT
>JAHFDS010000179.1 GCA_023248855.1 Myxococcales bacterium | reverse complement strand
GCCACCTCCCGGGCGGCCCATTCACGCGGGTCGAAAGCGCCGAGGTCCTGGAGCTGCCGGCGACGCCAGAGCAGATCTCGCGCGCGCCCTGCGGCCTCCCACTCCGTGGCGGCACGCTCCAGACGGTGCTTGAGCGCGCGGCGTTCGCCGCTCTGACGGAGCCAGGTCTGCAGCGTCTCCCATCCCCCGAGCAGCGCCTCGTGGGCGATCTCGTACTCGCCGCCCGTGCCGCCGAGGGCGTCGCGAGCCACGAGCAGGCGGCTTCCAACGAGGGCGTCGAGCGCGTCGGCGGCCGCGGGTGGGCTGCTGCCGAGGAGCTCGGCGCGCGTGCGGCGAATGCGCGTCCCCTCCGCGCTCACCAGGGAGACGAGCAGGCGCTCGGCCGCCGCGCGCTCGGGCGGCGGCATCGTCGCGAGCACGCCGTCGGCGTGGCGAGCCAGGGCGCCGTCGACCCCACCGATCGCGACCAGCGCCGAGGCCGGGACGACCGCGCGCGCGCGATCACGCGCCTCCCACAGCTCGGCGAGCGCGAACTGCAGGAGCGGCAGTCCCCCGCCGGCCCGCGCCGCGGATCCGGCGAGCTCGCCGATCATCGCCTCGGTCTCGAACGACACGCCCTTGCGCTGGGCCGGCCCGAGGATCGCCTCGCGCAGCGCCACGGGTCCGAGCGGTCGCAGGATGAAAAGGGCCCGCTCGAGCAGCGCGCCGAGCCCGGGCAGCACCGACAGCCGCGTGAGGAAGTCGCCGCGCGCGGTGAGGAGGAGCCGCACCGCGCCGCCGTCGACCAGCGACGACACCACCTCGCTCCAGCGCGTGGCCTCCTGGGGCAGGCTCTGGGTGACGAGCTCCTCCAGCTGATCGACGAACAGGACCAGGCCGCGATGCGGCCCGAGCGCCTGGTGCAGGCGGCGAGCGAGCGAACGTGGATCGTCCTCCAGCAGCGCGTGCAGCTCCGCCGGCGGCACGAGCGGCGCGAGCCCGGCGACGAGGCGCTCGACCGGGTGGCGACCCGGCGTGACCGCGCACGCACCGAAGCTCCGATGCCCGCCCAGCGCGCCGCCCTCGAGCGCCGGCAGCACGCCCGCCCGGCACAGCGAGGACTTGCCGATGCCCGAGTCCCCCGTCACGACCACGAGCGAGTCGGTGCGCAGGCGCTCGACCAGCGTGCGCACCTCGAGCTCGCGCCCGAAGAAGAGGCCCCGGTGCTCGGCGTCGAACGCGGCCAGCCCGAGGTAGGGGTTGCCGTCCGGCACCGCGGTGGTGGCGGGCTCGATCGCGATCCGCTCGAGCGCGAGGCAGAGCTCGTCCGCCGTGGCGAAGCGCTCGGCCGGGTCGCGGCGCAAGCACCGATCGAGCGCCACCCCGAGGCGCGGATCGACCCCAGGCGCCACCTGACACAGCGAAGGCGCCGCGCCGGCAGCGACCGCCTCGCGGACCTCGTCGGGCGTGTTGCCGGCGGCGGGAGGCACACCCGCCGCGAGGTGGTAGAGCATGGCGCCGAGCGAGTAGAGGTCCGTGCGCGCGGTGGCGGGCTCGCCCCGCCACGCCTCCGGCGCCATGTAGAGCGGCGTTCCGAGGATCGCCCCCGGCCGCGTCAGCTCGAGGGCCTCGGGCCCGGACCCCGTGTGGTCGGCCGGCACCGGGGCCGCGGGCTCGCCGACCAGCTTGGCGAGCCCGAAGTCGAGGAGCTTGACCTCCCCCGTGTCCGACAGGATCGCGTTGGCCGGCTTGAGGTCACGATGCAGCACGCCCTGCCGGTGCGCGGCGGCCAGCCCGCGACCGAGCGCGATGCCGATGTGGAGCACGCGCTCCCAGGGCAGCGGGCGCTCCACGCGATCGAGCGACTGGCCGCGCACGAGCTCCGAGACGAGGTACGGCCGACCCTCGACGTAACCCGCGCGGTAGACCGAGACCACGTTCGGGTGGGTCAGCCGGGCGATGGCGCGGGCCTCGAGCAGGAAGCGGTCGCGCGCCTGCGGCGAGTCGCGGATCCCGCGAATGAGCTTGATGGCCACGGGCCGGTCGAGCAGCGTGTCGTGGCCAAGGAAGACCTGGCCCATGCCGCCCTGCCCGAGGGGCCCGAGGATGCGGTACTCGCCGAACGCAGCGGGGGGCGTCGCGAGGCTCCGCGGCGCGCCATCGGGATCGGCCAGCGTCGACTCGAGCGGTGTCGAGACCTCCAGCTCGCGCGGCACGTGCGCCGCGGCCGCCTCGGTCAAGAGCGAGTAGCAGGCCACGCAGGCATCGGCGTGCCTCTGCACGAGCGCCACGGCCTCGGACGGCAGCCGACCGTCGAGCAGGTCGGTGATCAGGTTCTCGTCCAGGCACCCCGCCATCCGGCGTGATGGTCGCACGGCCGGCGCGATCCCCGCAGCCCGGCGGAGGTGGTAAACAACCCATATGGACGCAGTCCGCCTCGCGACGCTCTTCGAAGAGGGGCGAGCGGCGTGGCCGGAGGTCGAGCTGTCCCTGCAGGACTTCTCCGACCACATGGCGCGCGGTCTCGGACCGGCGGGGGAGCTGACCGGCCTGCACGCGGCGGACCTCTACCTGGCCTGCGGCGCTGCGCTTGGCCTCGTACCCGCGGTGTTCGCGTTCGAGCGGGCGGTGCTGTCGCAGGTCCCGAAGTTCCTCGCGCGCATGAAACCCTCCGAGGTCGAGATCGACGAGATCCGCCAAACCTTGCGGGAAAAGCTCCTCATGGCGCGCCCCGAGGGGCCGCCGCGCATCGCCGACTACGCCGGGCGTGGGCCGCTCGTGGCGTGGGTGCGGGTGACGGCCTTGCGCGAGGCCCTCCTGCAGAGACGGCGCCAAGAAGGCGAGCCGCCGGCGAAGGACGACATGCTCGCGGCGCTGCCGGCGGCGGGAGAGCCCGAGCTCGACCACATCCGCGAGCGCTGCAAGGACGCCTTCGCGGACGCATTCCGGCAAGCCGTCAGCGAGCTCACCATCGAGCAACGCAACCTCCTGCGGATGTACTTCGCGGACGAGCTCGGCAGCGCGCAAATCGCCGCAACCTTCCAGGTCAATCGCTCGACCGTGGTGCGCTGGCTGCAGACCGCGCGCGAGGCCTTGCGCGACGGTACGCGGCGCATCTTGCGCGAGCGGCTGCGCCTGTCGGAGAGCGACATGCAGAGCATGGTGGGCCTGGTCTACAGCCGCGTGGACGTGAGCATCGCGGGGTTCTTGCGCGAGACGGAGTGAGGCGGGACGCCAGGTGGGAGAGCGTCAGTCGTCAGAGGGGCACTTGGTCTCGAACGTCCCGTCCTGGAAGACCTTGGTGTTCCCACCCTCGTAGTTGACGCGGCGGTAGTTCTTGCCGATGAACCGGGAGATCACGTGCGGGTCGTCGACGGGCAGGCCGCAGACCTGCTTCCAGCGATCCCACTCGGGCACGAACAGGCCGTAGAGGGCATGTGCGCCGGTGGCCGGGCTCCAGACGATCCGGCCGCCCTCGAAGAACGACACGCGCCCGTCGCCGTGCGAGCGCACCTGCCCGAGGTCCTGCTCGTCGCTGGTCGGGAACCCGAGCCCGAACCGCTCCCACGGGAGGTTCGTCCGCTCGTAGCCGAGCTCGGCCCACTTGGCGTAGATGGCGCCGACCATCGCGAACGCCTGGCGCGCGGTGCGCTCGTAGATGGCGCCGCGCTCGAAGGTCTGGCAGCTGCCGTCATTGCGCGCGGTCGTCACCTCGCCGCTGGTCGGGTAGCCGATCGGCGACGCATTGGTGTCGGCGCCGCGCTGCGTCTTGTACTTGGCGCCGATGTTGCCGCGCAGCTCGAAGATCGCGTTCTGCCCCCGCTGCGCCAGCGCGTCGCTGTAGTAGATGGCGCCGCCCTCGAAGTCCTCGTGACGCCAGAGCCCGCCGAGCTCCCACACCTCGTCCGTCACCGGAAAGCCGTACGGTCCCCACTCGGACTGCGCGGCGAACCAGGTGTCGAAGATCGAGCCGTGGATCTCGTGCGCCCCGAGGCCGTGGCCGCCGTAGATGGCGCCGCCCTCGAAGTACTGGAAGACGCCGCCGTCCCTGGCGCGCGCCACGAGGCCAATCGGGTAGCCGAGCGGGCTCTGGTCGCCGCCGCGCTCGAAGTACTTGTCGCGCACGGGGCCATAGGTGGGACGCGCCCCGATGCCGTCCTTCCAGAAGATCGATCCGCGCTCGAAGTCCGAGCGCGCGCCGCCGCCGAGCAGATGCAGCTCGTCCGTGATCGGAAAGCCGAAGTCGAGCTGGTCCGCATTGACCGGGGGATTGGCGCCGCCGATGGCCAGGTAGCTGCCGAGGATGTCGCCGTGCACCTCGTGGGCGTCGGTCTCCGGGCTCCAGTACATCTCGCCGCGCTCGAACAGCTGTCGCAGGCCAATCTGCCCCTTGCCGACCGCCTCCGGCGGCAGGCGCACCGGGTGATCCTCGCAGCGGATGCGACGGCTCCCCCAGTCGCGGACACAGACCCGCTGGCTGCCCTGCGCGTAGTCGCCGAGCACACGGGACAGGCCATCGGCCCGATAGCGGTAGTCGATCTGGTAGCGGCCGGCAGCGGTCATGAGATCCTGCGGCGGCTGCTCGCTCGGGACGCGGTCCACCGCCTGCTGGCAGGCCGTGACCTTGGCCGCCAGCGGCTGGCCGCCCGGATCGAACGTGAGCGCGTCGTAGCAGGCCACGACCGCGTCATTGACGAGGCCGAGATCGGCCTCGAGCCGGCTGCGCCAGCCCTGCAGATCCGTGAGCTGCTCGGCCGGGATGGACCAGTTGACCGCCTGCATGAGCAAGCGATCGATGCGCACCTTCCACCCGAGCAGCGGTTCGAACTTCTGCTGCAGCGTGGTGCGGATGGCCGCGATCTCCTGCGTCAGGATCCGGTTCACGGGGTTCTTGCCGAGGATCGTCCACGACTGCGTCAGGTACGCGGTCGGGCTCGTCGCGTAGCGGGGATCGCCGAGCTGCTCGTAGAGGCCCCCCTGCTGGCGCCCCGTGTACTGGATCGCGTTGATGCGCGCCTGCCGGCACTTCGCGAGGTCGTCGATCGCGCAGTCGACGATGGCCGACGCGCCGTCGCCGCCGACCTGGGGCGTGCCACCGATGCCGTTGAGCACCAGGCCAATGGCCGCGGGATTTCCCCCGATCTGGTGCACCTCGATGCGCACGCGGGCGCTCTGCCGGAAGTCCCTCGCGGCCTGCTGGAGCTTGGTGTCGAGCTCGCCGGAGGCAACGCCGCCCGAGAACTGCAGCCCGACGGCGGCATTGAACCGGCTCTTGGCCTCGCGCGACTTGAAGTCGATGCGCTCGACGAAGTAGAAGCTCGCGCCGCTCTTGATCTGCGTGATGACCTCGTCACCGCAGGTCTCGTTCCAGCGCAGGTTCCGCTCGGCGTCGGCGCCAAGAGCGTTGGTCTGGAAGCTCCCCTGGTCCATCGCCAGGTTGCCGAGATCGTAGGTGGCTCGGAAGACGAAGACGTCCGAGTAGTCGTCCTCGCGCATGCTCGTCGCGAGGTGTGCCGACGCCGAGCCGCTCGCGAGCGCGTAGCGCGCCTTGGCGCTGATGTCGAAGCCGAGCTCGGTCTCGACCTGCGACCGATCGACCGAGATGTCGGTGAGCGCGCTGCCGCTCGGCTGTCCGAGCCGATGATCGAGCAACGAAAAGGAGCCGCAGACGCCGCGGTAGCTCTGCGCCTTCGAGTCCCAGCCGGTGCCGATGTTGCCCTGCAGCGGCTGCGTTCCGGGGCCGATCACGCTGTCGGCCTCCTTGCTGGCTCCGGTGCCGTCCTCGGTGCCCGCACCGCCACAGGCGGCGAGCCCCAGAGACAGCAGGAGTCCTCTGACCATTGTCTGGTTCATGACGAAAACCTCCGAGGATGGGATCTGAAAATGCGCACCGGGCGAGCCGCGCTGCGGCTGCAAGCGGTGGCGCTGGACGGGATCAGGTGAAGCGAACGACCCTGATGCAGGACGGCTCGCCCTGGCGACCACAGTGCACGCCGCCGCCAGTGCCATTGGTGTTGCCGGGGTCGCCACCGCCGCTGCTACCGGCGCCACCACCGGTGGCCGGCGCGATGAGCTCCTTGATGCCGCCCGTGCCGATCACGATGTTCTTGCCGTTCGTGCACTTGCCCGTGGTCACCGGAAGGGCAACGCTCGGGCCCGTGGTGATGGCGTCGCCGATGCCGAAGGTGAGCGCCTGGGTGACGTCACCGAGCAGCGTCAAGTCCGCGCAGACGGCCCACTCGCGCGTGCGCTCGAACCACATCGGACCCACATACGCGGAGGCGATGAGGTTCGAGTTGTAGCCCTCCTTGGGCGTGTCCTTGAGCAGGGTGACCCGACCGGAGACGTTGGCCCCCACGAAATTGCCCGCCACCGTGGTGCCGGCAGCCGCGGTGAGCTCGAGGTATGCGTTGGTCTTCGAGTCGAACCGCGCCTGGGCCGCCAGGTGGCCCGCGCCGTCGTCGAAGCGCACGTTGATGGTTCCGCTGGTGTCGATGAGGAGCTTGGGCGTGAGGCTCAAGGTGACCCCGACCACGCTGGTCGAGAAGCCAGGCAGATCCGCCTCGGGAAACCCGAAGTGAACGGGCTGCTCCACGGCGGTGGAGACCTTGGTCTCGGGCGTCCCCCAGGACTGGGCGACGGTGCCGTCCGGGTTGTGCACCATGACGTTCCAGCCATAGACCACACCGCCGAGGGTGCGGCGCGCGCTGGCCTCGCCGTGGGCGTCCGGCGCGAGCCGCTTGTTCAGGACCGATCCCCAGCTCGCGGTCGCCTGCATCGACGTGTCGAGGGTGGCCTTGATGGAGCCGGGCGAGGCCGGCGGCGCGATGGCGAACCCGGCGCCGAAGTGCGCCTGCAGCCGACCGCTCATGTGCGCGATGCTCAGGCCCGTCTTCCTGTTGAAGTCGTCGATTACCCCGTTGATCTCTCCGAGCCGGTCGGTCCACAGCTTGAGCTTGTCCGAGTCGATGTCGTCATAGGACAGGTCCGCCGCGAGCGGCGTGCCGAGCGGGTCGCCCTGGTAGGGCGGCGGGTCGGCCTTTGCGATCGCCGGTATGGCGACGCCGGCGAGGGTCAATGCGAGCAGGGTGCGGGTCTTCATCGTCTTCATCGTCTTCATCGTCGTTTCCTTGGTTCGTGCTCCCGGCGTCCTTGAGAGCGGGGGCGCGGCCGGAGCACGCACCCGCTCCGATTTCGTCAGCCGCCCATGCGCTCGAGCGCGCGCGCGGCCTCGTTGCGAACTCCAGCGTCGCTGTCGCCCTTCGCGATCTCCGTGAGCGTCTCCCGGCCCTCGGCGTCGGGCAGCCGGCCGAGCGCGTAGACCGCCATCCGCCGAACGCCCGTGTCCTCGCTCGTCAGGTAGGCCGGCGCGACGTCGCGGATGCGCTCGGAGGCCGTGTTGCCGAGCGCGGCCAGGAGCGGCGCCAGGGCGGCCGGGGCCGTCGTCGCGACCACGCGCCGCTCGAGCTCCTCGGCGATGGCGTCGGCCCGCGCCGGATCGTCCTTCTGGACGTGCGCGGCGACGGTGCCGAGGGTGATGTCCACGTTGGCGAGGAGGTCCGCGGAGGCGCCGGGCTCCGCGCGCAGGCCACGCAGGAACGCCTCGGTGTCCCGGTTCGGCGCCGCGAGCGCCGCGAGGGACGGCAAGAGCTGCACGGTCTCGCCGGTGCCGCGCCAGGCGCGGCCGAGCTCGACGAGCGCCCGCTGCGCCTCCGCGTGCCCGGAGGCGACCAGGCCGTAAACGACCGTCCGGGCACCGGAATGGGCCAGGGAGGAGCTCGCTGCGGCGCGGGCGATCTCACGGCACGCCTCCGGGTGCAGGATGAGGAAGGCCCGCAAGGACGTCTCGAGCACGCGCTTGGCCTCGACGTCGGTCGCCGCCCGCTGGACGAGCGAGACCAGCTCGCCGGTCGATCGGCCGGCGGCCAGACGCTCGAGCACGCCGCGCTCGCTTCGGGGCGAAGTGGGCAGCGGATCGCCCAGCCTGGCCGGTGCGTCGAAGTAATCGTCGCGCGACGCGGCGACGTCCCTCGCGCGCGCCTCGTCGCGAGACGAGCGCGCCCGGGCCAGCGTGACCTCGGCGACGCCGCGCACGAAAGGCGCGCCCGACGCCGCCGTACGCGTGACCGAGCGGGTGCCGGCAAGGCGGAGCAGCGCGAAGGTGCCCGGCTCGACCTGCCCGTGCAGGTCCACCGAGACGCTGGCGGGTAGCGGCAGGGGCGCCGGCACGATCGTGGGCTCGACCAGCCGGCTCGCCTCCTTGCGGAAGCGCCCACCCTCGTCGAGCGCGTATCGCGCCTCGATGGTTCCCTCGACCGCCTGCTCGCGCGCCGTCCAGCTGCGCGCACCCTCCGGTGGCCGCGACCACTGCAGGATCACGGCGAGCTCGCGCAGCATGGCGATGGCCTCGCCGTCGGCGCCCTTGGCCGTGCGCACGCTCGCGATCTGGCCGCCCGTGGTCCGCTCGACCAGCACGCCGCGCACGAGCGCCGCCTCCATCGTGGAAAGGCGCGCGCCCTGCGCGGTCACCTCCGGCGCCTCGAGCGTGACGAGCGACGTCTGCCGATCGAGCACCAGCTCGTGCAGGCGACCGACCACGCGCGTGCTCGCCGTCCCGGTCAGCGCCTCGGCGCGCGCGCCGTCGAAGAGGTTCGAGAGCGCCGCCGAGAGCTCAATCTGGAGTGTCAGGGCATACGCGTGCTCGTCGCCGGGCTGCGCGTCTAGCCCCGACAGTGGGGCCTTCTCGGCGGACTCCGCCTGCGTCGCACGGGGGCTCTCGGGGGTTGAGCTCGTGGCGGAGCGCACGAGCGCGATCCCGCCGGCGAGCAGCGCGGCGCCGAGCGCGCACGCGCCGCGCACCCGGGCGCGCCGCCTTGCATCCACGGACAGAGCTGTGATCGTTCGCACCGGGCCACTCTCCTTCTGTCGGGCTTCGACATCGGGTAGAGGGCGGCGCGGGCCAGGTGATGCAAAGAAAGTGGTGGTCCGTGGCCAGTTGCACCGTTTGGCGGCCGCTCCTACGCTCACCCGATGGGAATGGTCCTTGGCGGGTTCGTCGATGCGCTCGTGCAGAGCTTCGAGAACTGCCGCTCGGGGCTGACCGACGAACAGCTCGCGGCGGGGGAGGACACCGTCGCTGGCTTCTTCCTCGAGCGCTATGAGCACGAGCTCGCGCGCCTGCGCGAGGCCGTCAAGCTGCAGGAGCCGGTGCTCACGACCGAGCAGTCGAAGAGCCTCTACGAGGAGCTCGATGGCCTCGTGCGCAAGGTCCTCGTCCCCGCGTACGCGCGACTCGCGCTCAAGTTCTCACCCAAGGAGAGAAACGACTTCTACCTCGTCAAGAAGGAGAGCCTGCGCGCGGCCGAGCGCATCGGCTTCGGCGCGGCCGGCATGGCCGTGGGTGCCTTCGTGATCTGGGCGCCCTTCATCCCGATCTGGTCGAAGGAGTGGGTGCTGCCGTTCATGGTGGGCGGCCTCCTGTTCCCGAACCTGCGACGGTTCTTCGCGCTCAAGCGCTATGAGCGGCAGCTCAACGACCTCGTCTCCCGCACCGACCGCGAAATCGAGCGCATCAACAATGCCTACCTCATGGCGCACGACGACGCCGGGGTGCTCGAGGCCGCCCGGCCCGCGGAGCTGCCCGCCGCGGAGCCCGCAGCGGACCCGACGGAGCAGGCACGCCGCGCGGCGGCCGCCAAGAAAGAGACCATCTGATGGTGCGCATCCCAGGGGCACAAGCGGCAAGGACCGTCCTCGGCGGCTCGCTGCGCAAGCTCCTCCTCCGCCTGGCAATCCCGCTCGTGCTGTTCTGGGTGTTCTATGGCTCGTGCACGGCGCGCGTGCACCCGAACCAGCTCGGCGTGGAGCAGAAGAAATTCGGCTTCAAGACCGGCATCGTCGAGCGCACCTACGGCCCAGGCCTCTACTTCACCGGCCCCGGCACGACCATGCACGTGTTCTCGCGCGAGGTGCACGTGCTCGAGGCCTCGAACGAGCACGAGGACTCGATCAAGAAGGCGGCCAGCACCGAAACCCGCCAGAAGGTCGAAAAGTACTACGAGTACCGCGACGAGCTCCTCGGCGGCTCGACCCACCGCGTGATCCCAGCGCTCAACATCCAGACCTCGGACGGCTACGCGGTCGTGGCCGACGTGGTCCTGCTCTACTCCATCACGGACCCGATCCGGATCGCGAAGGACTTCGGGTGGGGCTCGCTCTTCGTCGACTCGTTCGTCATCAACACGTTCCGAAACGGCGTCCTCGCGAACCTCGGCAAGATGAACGCCGAGACCTTCTACGACGAGAAGGCGCGCATCGCGGCGGTGGAGGAGGCGGAGATCTTCCTGCGCGAGAAGTTCTCGGAGCGCGGGCTCAAGGTGGAAAAGCTCCTGCTCTCCGCCTACCGCTACGCCGACAACTACGAGCGGTCGCTGCACGACAAGAAGGTCGCGGTCCAGGTCGCGGAGAAGAACAAGAAGGAGAGCCTGGTCAACGAGGAGAGGGCCAAGCTCCAGCAGATCGAGTCGCACGGCAACGCGCAGATCACGATCGCCGAGGCCGAGAACAACAAGGCGATCTCGAAGATCAAGAGCGAGGCCGATCTCTACGCCGCCACGACCCGCGCCAGGGCCGACAAGGAGTACAACCTCGCGCTCGCCGAGGCCAAGCGCCTCAAGGCCAACGCCTTGAACGCCGCCGGCGGTCGCTACGTCGTCGCCCTCGAGACGTCCAAGATGTTCGACAGCATCGAGGGCGCGGTGATGACGCCCGAGCAGTACATCGCGTTCATCCGGAGCGCCTGGGCCCTCATTGGCGTCCAGGGCGGAGGCAAGGTCAAATGAGGCACCTCCGCGCAAGAGGGATGGCGCTGCTCGCGCTCGCCGCCGGCTGCGGAGGCGCCACGCACTCCACCGAGGTGGGCGTGCGTACCTGCGCGTTCGGGATCCTCGAAGCGCGCGGCCACCAGCAGGTCTACGAGCCGGGCGGCGTGTACTTCTTCCTGCCGCTCATCAACGAGTGGACGACGCTGCCGACCTCGCAGCAGAACCTGCTCATGAACGCGAGCCCCACCGAGGGCGATCGGCCGGTGCCCGACGACATCGCCTTCAAGACCAAGGACGGCAACAACGTCTTCATCGACGTCAACGTCATGTGGCGGATCGATCCGCGCAAGGCGGACGTGGTGGTCTCGCGCGTGGGCAGCACGATCGGCGAGATCAAGGAGCGCATCGTCCGGCCCCTGTCGCGCTCGGTGATCCGCGACGTGTTCAACGAGATCACGAGCGAGCAATACTACCACGTCACGATCAAGAACGAGCGAGCCACCAAGGCGCGCGAGCTGCTGCAGAAGTCGCTCGGAGAGTATGGCCTGCTCGTGGACATGCTGCAGGTGCAGCAGCACCGCTTCGACAAGGAGTACCAGGCCGCGATCAACGCCCAGAAGCAGGCCGAGGCCGACGTGCAGACGCTCAAGGAGCAGCAAAAGAGCATGGGCTCGCAAAAGTCGAGCGAGCTCGAGGGCAAGCGCAGCGAGTGGAACCGCAAGCTGGCCGACGCCGAGGGCGACGCCGGCCGGGAGCGCGCCGACGCGGACGGCTACTTCCAGACCAAGTCGAACCAGGCCAAGGCCGCGCTCGCGGTCGCGCAGGCCGAGGCGGAGGGCATCCGCAAGGAGGCCGAGGCGCTCGGCAAGCTGGGCGGCGACGCCTACGTCAAGATGCAGCTCGCCAAGCAGTTCGCGAAGCACCGGGTGATGCTGGTGCCGCAGAGCAACGTGGCCACGATGAACGTCAACAAGGTGATCGAGCAGCTCACGAAGCAGGCGGCCGCGGACAAGGCGGACGCGGAGAAGTAGGGCCCGCCGCGCGCGGCATCATACATCCGCCTCAGCGAATATTTCATCCACCGCTCCGGCGCCCTCGCGCACCAGCACCGCCTGGCGGCCCGAGAGATCGATCACCGTCGAGGGCACGAGCCCGCCGTAGCCGGCGTCGAGGATGAGGGACAGCCCTCCGAAGGCCTCCTTGATGTCCTCGGGATCCGACAGCGGCTCGTGATCGACCGCCGCGGTCGTGGTGATCAGGGGATTACCGAGCCCGCGGCAGAGCGCCAGCGGCACGGCGTGGTTCGGCACCCGCAGGCCCACGGTCTTCTGCTTGGACAGGAGCATGCGCGGGACCTCGCGCGACGCCGACAGGATGAAGGTGTAAGGGCCCGGCAAGAGGCGCCGCATGATGCGGTAGTGCCAGTTGTCGACCGACGCGTAGCGCGCGATGTCCGACAGATCCGGGCAGATGAGCGCGAGCCGCTGGTCACGCCGCATGCCCTTGATCTCGTAGACGCGCTCCACCGCGCGCTTCTGCAGGGCGTCACAGCCGATCGCGTAGGAGGTATCGGTCGGGTACGCGATCACCTGTCCCGCGCGCAGGACCTCGAGCGCACGATCGATCTTGTGCGGCTCGGGGTGCTCGGCGTGGAGCTGGAGTCGGGGCGCGGACATGGGACGGGGGCGCAGTCTATCGCGGAACCGAGCGACTGGAGGGCGGGGTCACAGGATCAAGTCGAGCTGGTGGGCCAGCGTCAGCGTCAGCGTCTGGGGTTCGGTGTCCAAGTTGAAGGACCGAATCCGCCCGCGGCCACGGAACAGGAGACAGGAAACGGCAGACTGGCAACCGGCAGGCAACGGGCATCTTCCGAAAACTGACTGCGCCCCCGGTGGGCCTCTCGGACGGTCTGGAACTTGCCGGTTTCCTGTTGCCCGTCTCCTGCCTCCTGTTCCGATGCTTCGTCGAACCGCATCCCGGGTCAGCGTTGCCCGATGGGACCAGCTAGAATCCGCCCGTGGGGATCGTGCTCGCGCTCGAGATGGCCGCGGACGTCGCCCGGACGAGCGTGCAGACGGTCGCCGACGCCGCGCGGGGACGGCTCGATCGATCCCGCGTGGATGCCCTGTGCCGTGCATTCGGGGATCGCGCAGTGCGGCGGGCGCGCATCGCGCTCGAGGTGGTGGGCGCCGAGCGCGTGCCGGCCGGGCGCGCGTACGTGTACATGTCGAACCATCAGAGCCACCTCGATGTGCCGGTGCTCTACGCCACCCTGCCGTCTCCGACCGTGCGCATGGTCGGCAAGAAGGAGCTCTTCGACATCCCGGTGTGGGGTCACGCGATGCGTGCAGCCGAGATGATCTGCATCGACCGCTCCGATCGCGCGCGCGCCATCGAGAGCCTGCGCGCGGCCGGCGACAAGATCCGGAGCGGCGTGTCGGTGTGGATCGCGCCCGAGGGGACGCGCAGCGTGTCCGGCCGCCCCGGCCCGCTCAAGCGCGGGGGCTTCCACCTCGCGCTCGACAGCGGCACCGCCATCGTCCCCGTCGCGATCTCCGGGACGCGGCGGGTCCTGCCCTCGGGCGGCAAGTCGCTCACGCCGGGCTTGCCCGTACGCGTGGTGTTCGGCGCGCCCATCGAGGTCGCCGGCAAGACCGCGGACGCGCTCTCGGCCGAGGTCGCCGCGTTCTTCGCCGCGCACGTGGATCTCGCCCTGTCCGGCGTCGAGCGCTGACGCATGCGTGTTTCCGCATGCATCCTCGCGGGCGGGCGGAGCACGCGCCTTGGCGGTCTCGCCAAGGGCTGGCTCGAGGTCGGCGGGGTGCCCATCGTGGTGCGCACGAGGGGCCTGCTCGAGGCGCTGTCGGACGACGTCTTCGTCGTGGCGAACGACGATCGCTACGACGCCCTCGGCCTGCGCGTGGTGCCCGACCAGGCCGCCTTGCTGGGAGCGGGCCCGCTCGGGGGCCTCTTGAGCGCGCTCGAGGCCGCGCGCGAGCCCGCCCTCCTCGTGGTGGCCTGCGACCTGCCGGCGCTCTCGCCTGCGCTGCTCGCGCTCCTGTGCGCGGCTCCAGAGGCCGAGGCCGTGGTGCCGCGGGTAGCAGGCCACGCGGAGCCGCTCGTCGCCCGCTACGCGCGCACGGCCGCGCCTGCGATCCGGCGGCACCTCGCCCTGGGTGAGCGCAAGATGACGTCGTTCTTCCCTGACCTCGCGGTGTGCTGGCTGGAGGAGCCTGCGCTGCGCGCGGTGGACCCGGCGCTCGGATCGTTTCTCAACGTCAACGCGCCCGAGGACCTCGAGCGGCTCGGCCCTTTGGACCGCTGACGCTACTCGGTGGCTTCCTTGCTGCCGACGATCGTGAGATTGCAGCCGACCTGCACCATCACGGTCTTGCCATCGATCTCGACCGGCACCTTGTCGTTGATGTACCAGCCGAACGAGCCGGTGGAGAACTCCTTGACCATGGCAGTCAAGGTGCGACCTCCAATCGAGAGCTCGAGGGGCCTTGCCTTCTCGCGGAAGTCGGTGCGGGTCACGGGGCAGGTCGTCTTGGCCATGCGCGGACTAAACGACTGCAACGCGGCGCGGTCAAGAGGAGACCAGCGAGACCACCAGCGTCCGAAGAACGTCCTCGGCCTCCTCGAGCGACAGCCCCTGGTGCGCGCGCAGCGTCTCCCAGGTCATCCAGCTCGCAGCGGCGCCGAGCGCCCGCGCGCGTCGCACCCGCTCCGTGGGAGAAAAGGCCGTCAGCTCGGCGGCGAAGACACGCTCGACCTCGGCGCGCTTCCACGCCCGCGCCATCGCGAGGCGCTCCGCCACCACGCGCGAGCCAGGCTCCGAGAGCATCGCCGCCCGGCGAACCGGCGTCACCGACTCGTAAAGGCGCGCGCGCTGGGCGATGAGCTCGTCGAGTCGGTCGGCCAGCGGAAGCGCCGGGTCGATGGGCCGGACGAGCTTGAGCACGCGCTCCATCTGCAGGCGCGCCGCCGCCTCGAACAGCGTCTCGAGGTCGTCGAAGTGATGGAACACGCTGCGCAGGGACACGCCGGCGCGCTCGGCGATGCGCGGCGCCGTGGGTTGCAGATCGCCCTCGCAGATGAGCGCGAGCATGGCCTCGGCCACCTGCAGCCGCGCTCGCTCTCCGCGGGCGACGCGGCCATCGGTGGCACGCGTGTCAGGGAACCCTTTGGCCGGCGCCATCGTCCAACCAACATGCGACGGAGCCGCTCCAAAAACAAGTTGCACTTGCAATGTAAATTGACTAGCCTCGTGTCGGTCGATCCTCCAGGAGGTCTCATGCAGCGGCACGGCAAGGTCGGTCTGGCTCTCGGTGCGGCGC
>JAHFDS010000599.1 GCA_023248855.1 Myxococcales bacterium | reverse complement strand
CGACCAGGTCCGCGCGCGGCTCGGGGCGCAGCGCGGCGATCCTCGGAGACAGCTCCTCATCGGTCACGGGCTTCCTCCATGGCGAGCGCGGCGCGCAGGGCGTCGCGAGCGCGGGCGATGCGCGAGCGAACGGTGCCGACCGGCACCCCCTCGATCGCGGCGATCTCGTGGTACGGCACGTCCTCCCACTCGAACAGCGCCAGGGCCGTGCGCTGCTCGGCCGGTAGCGCCTCGAAGGCGCGGCAAAGGCGCGCTTGCAGGTCGCGCGCCTCGAGCGTGCGCGCTGGATCCTCGACGCCCACGGCCTCGGGCGGCGGGCCCACGACCTCGAGGCGAACGCGAGCCCCCCGCGCGCGATCGGTGCAGAGCCTGCGCGCGATGGTGAGGATCCACGCGCCGAGCGGCGGCCCCTCCGGGTCGAACCGCGGCAGCGCCTGGTGCACGCGCACGAAGGTCTCCTGCACGAGGTCCTCCGCGTCGGCGCCGGCCAGCGCCGCACACAGGGCGTGCACCCGCCGGTGGTAGACCTCGACGAGGCGACGGAAAGCGACCGCGTCGCCGCGGCGTGCCCCGGCGATGGCGCCGCGATCGAGCTCAGTCATTCGTACGCCGACCCGGGGGACGGCAAGCGCTGCAGCCAGCATCACCCGGGATCACGATCGAGCGCCCCGGAAGTTCCCTGACCGGGCAAACGACGTGGCCGGTCACTCAGGCACCGGGGCCCCGGCCCCGGCGCCCCGACATCTCCTCGAGCATCTCGGCGAGCTCGCCGGCCTCGAGCGCGGCGCGGGCGGCCGGGAAGAGCTCGTCCTCCTCGGCCCGCACGTGGGCGGCGTACGACCGAAAGAGGGCGCGCACGCTTCTGCCGATCGCGCCGGCATCCACCTCGGCGGCCTCCACGAGCCGCGTCAGCGTCGCCCAGAGCTCCGCCTGCGCGCGATGCTCGGCGCCGAGGCGCGCGCACAGCTCGAGCGCGACCCCGCGCGCAGCCAGGCGCGGGAACAGCGAGGTCTCCTCGTCCGCCTCGTGCCGCGCCCCCGCCCGCCCGAACCAGGCCGCCACGCCGCGCACGGTTTCGAGCGCCTGGGCGACACGCTGTCCGGCCTCGAGGGCATCCGCGGCCTCCTCGAGCTCGACGAGGCGCTCCTCGAGCCGCCGGTGCGACCGCTCGAGCTGCGCGAAGGCGTCGTGGTCGGGCATGGGCATGGACAGAACCTCGATCGCTCATCGTACCCCGCCGGCCGCGCCGGCCGCGCGTTATCCTGGAGCGTCGATGCGCCACGCCGCCCTCGCGCTCGCGCTCCTCGTCGGCTGCAGCGAGACCCCGCGCCGCGCGCCCACCGCGCCGGCGACCGCGGTGCCGGGCACGACGGTCGACTTCGCGCTCGACGCCGATCTCACCGACCCCGCACGCTTCTGGGCGATGCCCTACCCGTCCGACCTCCGCCTGGGCGCGGCGGGCGCGTGGTCACGCCCCGGCCCCGACCTCGGCGGCTTCCCCAACCCGCGCGACAACGACTACGTGCGCAACGCCAAGGCGATCGCGGGCGATCGCCCGGGCTTCCCCGTCGTGCCCGTCGCCTACTTCCACTTCGACGCGCCGCTGGCCAGGCGCGACCCCACCGCCGTCGTCGCGGCCGAGCCCACCGCCACGCTCCTGCTCCTCGACGTCGATCCCGCGTCCCCCGAGCGCGGCCGCCTCGTCCCGACCGTCGCCGACGCCCCCGTCGACGACGACTTCGTCCCGAAGCACCTGCTCACCGTGGCGGCCCGGCCCGGCCACGTGCTGGTCGCCAGCCGCACCTACGCGTTCGTGGTCCGGCGCGCCTTCGGCGACGCCGCCGGCCAGCCGCTCGGGGTGCCCGCCGCGCTCGCGCAGCTGGCTGCCGGTCAATCGCCCCCGGGCGGCGAGCGCGCCCGCGCCCTGTACGCGCCGCTGTGGGAGACGCTGCGCAGCCTGGGTGTCGACCCGCGCGAGGTCGCCGCGGCCACGGTCTTCACCACGGGCGACGTGGTCGCCGAGCTGGCTCGGCTGGCCTCCCGCGTCGCCGCGCGCGAGCACGCCACCATCACCGGGCTCGCCGCCGACCCCACGCGCGGAAGCCAGCCCCGCTACTGCACGCTCACCGCGCGCGTGTCGCTGCCGGTCCTGCAGCGTGGCCGCCCGCCGTTCGACGATCCCGCCGAGGGCCTGTTCGACGCCGAGGCCGACGGCACGCCGCGCACGCTCGGCACGACCACGACGCCGCTCGTCCTGACCCTGCCGAGAACGCCCATGCCCGCGGGCGGCTACCCGCTCATGCTCTACTTCCACGGCTCGGGCAGCGAGTCCACCGAGCTCGTCGATCGAGGCAAGATCCCCGTGCGCGGCGGCAAGCCCACGCGCGGCGAGGGCCCCGCGTTCGTGGTCGCTCCCTTCGGCATCGCGGGTGCCGCGACCGGCCTTCCGGTCTCGCCCGAGCGACTGCCCGCCACGACCGGCCCGTGCGTCAACCTCTACGGCTACCTCAACTTCTGCAACCTGTCGGCGATGCGCGACACCTTCCGCGGCGGAGTGATCGAGCAGCACCTCGTCCTCGAGGCGCTCCGCACCCTGGCCATCCCGGCCGCGACGGCCGCCGCCTGCGGCCTGCCCACGCCCGACGGCGGCGCGTTCCGCTTCGATCCCGATCGCACGGTGGCGATGGGCTGGTCGATGGGCGGCATGTACGCGAACATGGTCTCGGCCACCAGCCCCGCCATCCGCGCGCTCGCCCCGGTCGGCGCGGGCGGCTTCTGGACCTACTTCATCCTGCACACCACGCTGGTGCCAGGGGCATCCCCGGTGCTGGCGGCGACCCTCGGCGCGAGCGACGAGTGGACGTTCATGCACCCGGCCCTGCACCTCGTACACACGGGCTGGGAGTGGATCGATCCGATGGTCTACATGCCGCGCCTGGCGCGCCGGCCGCTCGACGATCACCCCGTGCGCCCCATCTACGAGCCGATCGGCGAGCACGATCGCTTCTTCCCGATCGAGCTCTACGACGCGATCGCGCTGGCCTACGGTCACCCCCAGGCGGGCGACGCGATCTGGCCGAGCCTGCAGGGCGCGCTCGCCACCGCGGGCCTTTCGGGGCTTCGCGCCTACCCGGTCTCGCAGGACCTCGAGAGCGCGAGCGGCGCGGCCTACACCGGCATCGCCGTGCAGTACGCCGGCGACGGCCTCTACGATCCCCACGGCATCGCGTTCCAGCTCGACGCGATCAAGCACCAGTACGGGTGCTTCTTCTCCACCTTCCTCACCCGCGGCGCCGCCACCGTGCCCGCGCCCGGCACCCCGGGAGATCCGTGCCCCTGACGCGGATCGCGCGGCGCGCGGCCCCACGGCCGACCCGAGACCGATGCCCGCGCTGACGGCGTTTCTGGCGCTGCTCGCTTTCGGTGCCGCCGCGCCCCTCACGGTGCGGCTGACCTACGACCGAGGACCGGGCGCCGAGCGCTGCGCCGACGAGGCGGCGATGCGAGCCCAGGTGGAGCGGCACCTCGGCCGCGACCCCTTCGACCTCCGCGCCCGGCGCCTCGTTGTGGCCCGCATCGAGCGCGATCGCGATCGCCTGCGCGGCGTCATCGAGGTGCACGAGGACGCCCAGCGGATCGGCGTGCGCCGCCTGTCCGGCGCGCCGCGAGACTGCGTGGAGCTCGGGCGCTCGCTCGCCCTCGCCCTGGCGATCTCGATCGACCCGCTGGCGATGGCGCGCGCGACCGACGGCCCCCCGCCCACGCCCGC
>JAHFDS010000178.1 GCA_023248855.1 Myxococcales bacterium | reverse complement strand
CACAGCTGCGCCAGGAGCACCTTGGCGCGCTGGTGCGCGATCACCAGGCCATTGAGCGGCGGGCGGGCCAGGAGCGAGCGCCGCAAGGGCGCCGCGTCGTCGTCGAGCAGCAGGCGCGCGCGCTGCCAGTCGCCGGAATAGAAGCAGAGGTCCGTGCGCGTGTAGAGCGCGAGCAGGTGCTGGATGTGGTAGCTGCCTTGCGAGGGCGCCCAGGACGCGAGCGCCTCCACGATGTCGCGCTCCGCCTCGGTGACGTCGTCGTCGCGCACGAGCCACACACCCTGGAAGCCGCAGCGCAGCGTGACGGCCGCGTAGCGGTTGCCGCGACGCTCGGCGGCGCGCACCATCGCGGGCACGCGCCGCCCGACCTCGGCGAGCTCCCCGAGGTAGGTGAGCGACCAGCACGAGAACAGCTCCACCGTGTCGATCTCGAAGCCGGCGCTGCCGCGCTGGTTCCGGTAGTACGTCGCGGCGTCGTGGAACTGCTCGAGCGCCTTCCGCCACGCGCTGTTGCAGAAGAACTCGTAGAACGCTCGCGCCGTCTGCCCGAGCAGTCGCCCGATGCCGACGTCGTGCTCCGCCGCGAGGACGTTGACGCGCTCGACCAGCTGCTGCGCGCGGCGCCCGTCGGCCTGCGCGGCCAGGAAGATGGCCTCGTACGACAGCGCCTTCGACACGCGACCCGGCTCGCCCAGGCGGAGCGCGGCGGCGAGGTAACGCGCCCCGTACTCGGTCGAGCGCACCACGTCGACCATCGACAGGCCGAGCGCCACCGCCTCGCACACGTCGACCGGCGTCATCGCGTCGCTCGTGATCTCCGACAGCGCCTTCGCGCGAAAGCCCAGGCCGCGCAGGCGGAGCCAGAGGCGCCACAGGAGCAGCGCGAACAGCGCACGCATCGGCGTCCGCGCGAGCCGAAGGCCGAGGTCCGCCAGCACCCCGCGGATGGCCTCGAGCCCCTCCTCCACGTAGCCCCCGCGCAGGAGCGCGTCGGCCGAGCGGCGCCGCAGATCGAGGCCGATCGAGCGATCGGCGCCGCGCGCAGCCAGCTTGAACTGCTCGGCCGCGTCGGCGGGGCGGCCCGCGTGGGTGAGCGCCTCGCCGAACGCCGTGTGCAGCGCCCGCGCGGTCGTCTGGTCGTGCTGGCCGAGCTCGAGCGCCATCCGGTAGAGCTCGGCGGCTCGGTCGAAGTCGAGCGTTCCGATCGCCTGCTCGGCGCCCTGGCGCGCGTATTCCGAGGCCCTGAGCGGCTCGCCGCCGTCCGCGAAGTGCCGCGCCAGGCGCTCGGCCGGAGCATGCCCGGTGAGCGCGATCGCGATCGCGCGGTGGTGGGCGCGCCGGCGCTCTTCGGGCAGCCGATGGGCGATGGTCTCCCGGATACGGTCGTGATACGGCTCGACGTGGTCGTCGATCGCCGCGGCGCGCAGGAGGTGCTGCGCGCGCAGGAGGCGAGTCTGCTTGCTCATCACGTCGCCCGAGAGCTGCGACGCCAGGGCCGCGTCGCGCTGCGAGATCGGCTCGCCCGCGATGGCGACCACCTCGAGCAGCGCCCGCGCCGCGTCGGGCAGCTCGGCGATGCGGCCGTGCAGCACCTCCTCGAGCCCCTTGTGCTCGATCGGCGCGTCGTTGCCCCGCTGGCCCTGGACGTGCCGCGCCAGCTCGAGCAGGAAGAAAGGGCTGCCGGCCGCCTCGCGCGTGATGCGCGAGACCAGCTCCGGCGAGTTCTCGCCCAGCATGCGCCGCGCCAGCGCGATCGCGTCGTCCTCGGGCAGCGGCCCGAGGTGCACCGTGCGCCGCTCCGCGTCCATGTGCCGCACGAGCTCCGCGGCGGCGGCGGTGCTCTCGTCGCGTCCGGAGAACAGCAGCAGGAGCGGCGGCGGATCGGGCGGTCGCATGATGTCGGCCAGAAGGGCGATCGTGTTCGCGTCGACCCACTGCATGTCGTCGAGGAAGAGCACCAGGTGGTGGCGCCCGGCGATGCGCTGCAAGAGCTCCCGCAGCGCCCCGAACGCGCGCGTGCGCAGCTCCTGCGGGTCCACGGTGGACGTCCCCCGCGTGATCACGAACAGCCCCTCGGCGTCCGCGCACACGGGCACCCGACCCAGCACAGGGAACAGCGTGGGCAATAGGCCCGCCTCGCGCGGCAAGATCTCGCTCGCCTCCTCCCGGGGCAGCGAGAGCCAGTAGCTCGACAGGTGATCGATGAGGCTGTCGATCGCGCGGTAGGGCACGCGCTCGCGCTCGTAGCAGCGACCCGACAGGATCACCGCGCCCGGATCGCGCAGACGGATGCGGTCGAGAAAGCGCGCGACGACCGAGCTCTTGCCGATGCCCGACGGGCCCGAGAGCATGACCGCGACCGCCGAGCCGGCCGCGAGCCCGTCGTAGGCGCGATCGAGCTCGCCGAGCTCGGCCTCGCGGCCCGAGAACTGCCCCGTGCGCGACAGCGTCGGCGTGTGGCCGAGCGGGCCGCTGTCCTCAACCATGCCGCCCAGGCGGCGCAGCACCGAGCTGCCCGCGGGGCGCTCGCGCGCCTCGCGCGACAGGAGGTCCACGCACAGGTCGTCGAGGTCCTTCGGGACGCTCGGCACGATCGCGCGCGGCGGCGCAGGCGCGTGCCGCTGCTTCTCCTCGAGCACGCGCAGCGGCGGCCCGCGGAACGGCACCCGGCCCGTCAGCGCCTCGTAGAGCACCGCGCCCATGCCGTACCAGTCGACCGCAGACGAAAGGCGCGCATCCCCCATCGCCTGCTCGGGCGCCATGTACGCCACCGTGCCGACGACCTGCCCCTCGCGCGCCTCGAGCTCGGCCTCCGCGAAGCTGGCCACGAGGCCAAAATCGAGCAGGACGACGCGCCCCTCGGGCGTGACGTGGATGTTCGAAGGCTTGACGTCGCGGTGGATCTTGCCCACCTCGTGCAGCGCCAGAAGGCCCCGCGCGAGCTGCGGCAACACGGCCCGCAGCTTGGGCTCGTCGCACTGCACCTCGCTCATCGTCTCGGGCGCCGCCGACGCGGGCGAGGAGGGTCGATCGCGCGAGCCCGGGCGCGGGAGCGGCGCCGACCCGACCGTATCCTCGTGGCCGGACGTCAGCGAGTGAATGGTCGGGGCGAGCGCGACCGGCACGGTGCCGCGCACGTACGACAGGAAGTCGCCGCCCTCGAGCAGCTCCATCGTGAAGAAGCACGACCCCGGCTCGACGAACAGGTCATAGAGCGCCACCAGGTTCGGGTGCGCGAGATCCGCCAGCGCACGGAACTCGCGCTTGAGGCGAAACAGCGTCTCGTAGTCGCCGCGCAGAATGGTCTTGAGCGCGACCACCTGATCGCGCTCGTGATCGTGGGCCGCGTAGACGACGCCCATCCCTCCGGCGCCGATCCGCCGCAGCACCGAGAAGCGCTCCGTCCCCTGGAACTCGACGACCGGTACCCCCATGCCTGGGCACGCAGTGTACCAAGTGACGCTCGTGCTCGTACGGACCTGTCCCCTTCCCCTCCCGGTATGTTTGGTGTACTAAATATCAGCATACGAAGGAGACGCCATGCTCTACACCCCCGAGCACCAGAAGCTGCGCCAGACCGTCCGTCGGTTCATCGAGCAGGAGATCAACCCGCACGTGGACGCCTGGGAGGAGGCCGAGATCTTCCCGGCCCACGACGTCTTCCGCAAGCTGGGGGAGCTGGGCCTGCTCGGCATCAACAAGCCTGTCGAGTACGGCGGTATGGGCCTCGACTACTCGTACTCGGTGGCCTTCGCCGAGGAGCTCGGCCGCTGCAACTGCGGCGGCGTGCCGATGGCGATCGGCGTGCAGACCGACATGGCGACGCCCGCGCTCGCGCGCTACGGCTCCGACGCGCTGCGCCGCGAGTTCCTGGTGCCGACCATCGCGGGCGAGCTCGTGTCCTCGATCGGCGTCAGCGAGCCGGGCGCGGGCAGCGACGTCGCCGGCATCAAGACCACCGCGCGCAAGGACGGCGACGACTACGTGATCAACGGCAGCAAGATGTGGATCACGAGCGGCATGCAGTCCGACTGGATCTGCCTGCTCGCGTCGACCAGCGACGGCAAGCCCCACGAGAACAAGTCGCTCATCGTCGTGCCGATGAAGGAAAATGGCGTCTCGCGCACCAAGAAGATCAAGAAGCTCGGCATGTGGGCCTCGGACACAGCGCAGCTGTTCTTCGAGGACGTGCGCGTGCCGCAGCGCTACCGCATCGGCGGCGAGGGCATGGGCTTCTTCATGCAGATGCAGCAGTTCCAGGAGGAGCGCCTGTTCGGCGCCGCCAGCACCCTCGTCACCCTCGACCGATTGATCGCCCAGACCATCGAGTACACGCGGCAGCGTCAGGCCTTTGGCCTCTCGATCCTGGACAACCAGGCCGTGCACTTCCGCCTCGCGGAGCTGCAGACCGAGGTCGAGGCGCTGCGCGCGCTCGTGTACACGACCTGCGAGCGCTACGTCGCCAATCGCGACGACTTCGAGATCGTCAAGCTGGCGTCGATGTGCAAGCTCAAGGCCGGCCGCCTCTCGCGCGAGGTGACCGATTCGTGCATGCAGTACTGGGGCGGCATGGGCTACACGTGGGACAATCCGGTCGCCCGCGCGTACCGCGACACGCGCCTGCTCTCGATCGGCGGCGGCGCCGACGAGATCATGCTCGGTATCATCTGCAAGCTCATGGGCACGCTGCCGCGCAAGAAGAAGAGTTCCTGACCTGGAGCCCCCATGAAGATCGAGTCCCGCGTCGATCCTGCAAGCGAGACGTTCCGGCAGCACCGCGCCGACATGCTCGCCCGCGTGGCCGAGCTGCGCGCCGTCGAGGAGAAGGTCCGGCAGACCGAGCTCGCCGCCAGGGATCGCTTCCGAAAGCGCGGGCAGATCCTGCCGCGCGAGCGCGTCACGCTTCTACTCGACCGCGGCTCGCCCTTCCTCGAGCTGTCCACCCTGGCCGGCTACAAACACCACGACGACACCGACGGCTCGCTCGCGGGCGGCAACACCATCCTCGGCATCGGCTACGTCTCGCGCGTGCGCTGCCTGGTGGTCGCGAGCAACTCCGCCATCAAGGGCGGCACGATGGCGCCCTTCGGCGTGCAGAAGACGCTGCGCGCGCAGGAGATCGCGCTCGAGAACCGCCTGCCCGTGGTGTCGCTCATCGAGAGCGGCGGCGCGAACCTGCTCTACCAGCAGGAGGTGTTCATCCCCGGCGGCACGACCTTCTACAACCAGGCGCGACTGTCGGCGGCCGGCATTCCGCAGGTCACGGTGGTGCACGGCTCGAGCACCGCGGGCGGCGCCTACATGCCGGGCCTGTCCGACTACGTCGTCATGGTGCGCGGCAAGGCCAAGGTGTTCCTGGCGGGCCCGCCGCTGCTCAAGGCCGCCACGGGCGAGGTCGCCACCGACGAGGACCTCGGCGGCGCCGAGATGCACGCCACCGTCGCCGGCACCGCGGAGTTCCTGGCCGAGGACGACGCCGACGCGATCCGGCAGGCGCGAGAGATCGTGGCGCAGCTCGGGTGGAACGAGCGGCTGCCGCAGCTCCGGCGCGAGCACGCGCCCTTGCCGCCCGCGTACTCACCCGACGAGCTGTGCGGCGTCGTGCCGGTCGACTACCGAAAACCCTACGATTGCCGCGAGGTCATCGCGCGCGTCGTCGACGGCTCGGATTTCCTGGATTTCAAGCCGCTCTACGACGGCATGACGATCTGCGGGCGCGCCCGCATCGACGGCTTCTCGGTCGGCCTCATCGGCAACAACGGCCCCATCACGGCGCGCGGGTCCGTCAAGGCCGCGCAGTTCATCCAGCTGTGCTGCCAGGCCGACGTGCCGATCGTGTACCTGCAGAACACCACCGGCTACATGGTCGGCACCGAGAGCGAGCAGGCCGGCATCGTCAAGCACGGCTCGAAGATGATCCAGGCGGTCGCGAGCGCGACGGTGCCGCAGGTGACGATCGTCCTCGGCGGCTCGTTCGGCGCCGGCAACTACGGCATGTGCGGGCGCGGCTTCCACCCGCGCTTCATCTTCTCGTGGCCGAACAGCCGCACCGCGGTGATGGGCGGCGAGCAGGCGGCCCGCGTGATGGCGATGGTGATGGTCGAGAAGATGCAGAAGCGCGGCGTGCCCGGCGACCCCAAGGTCATCGAGGCGATGGCGCAGCCGATCGTGGATCAGTTCGACCGCGAGTCGCACCCGTTCAACTGCAGCGCGCGCCTGTTCGACGACGGGCTCATCGACCCACGCGACACGCGCCGCGTGCTCTCCCTCGTGCTCGCGGTGTGTCGAGAGGCCAGGCGGCGCGAGCTGTCGCCGACCAGCTTCGGCGTCGCGCGCATGTGACCCGCGGACTCGCATCCTCAAGGACGGACGACATGGCCCTCTTCGACAAGGTGCTCGTCGCGAACCGCGGCGAGATCGCGCTAAGGGTGATGCGCAGCTGCAAGGCGCTCGGCTACCGCACGGTCGCCGTCTACTCCGACGCGGACCGGGACGCGCCGCACGCCCTTTCTGCCGACGAGGCGGTGCACCTCGGCCCGTCCGCGGCCCGCGAGTCGTACCTCGCGATCGACAAAGTCGTCGCGGCCGCCAGGGCCTCGGGCGCGGGCGCCATCCACCCCGGCTACGGCTTTCTGGCCGAGAACCCCGCGTTCGCGCGCGCGTGCGAGGCCGCGGGGATCGTCTTCATCGGGCCCTCGCCGGCGGCGATCGAGCTCATGGGCAACAAGCGGCAGGCCAAGCTGCGCATGATCGAGGCGGGCGTGCCCTGCGTCCCGGGCTACGAGGGCGCGGACCAGTCGGACGAGGCGCTCACCCGCGAGGCCGCGCGAATCGGCCTGCCGCTGATGGTCAAGGCGGCGGCGGGCGGCGGCGGGCGCGGCATGCGGCTCGTGACGGAGCCGGCCGGGATCCTGCCGGCCATCCACGCGGCGCGCTCGGAGGCCGAAAACGCCTTCGGCAGCGGGGAGCTCATCCTCGAGCGCGCCGTCGTCGGCGCCCGGCACGTCGAGATCCAGGTGTTCGCCGACCGCCACGGCCACGTGCTGCACCTCGGAGAGCGCGACTGCTCGGTGCAGCGGCGGCACCAGAAGGTGGTCGAGGAGAGCCCGTCGCCGGCCGTCGATGCGCCGCTACGCGCGCGCATGGGCGCGGTCGCGATCGCGGCGGCACGGGCCATCGGGTACGTCGGCGCGGGCACGATCGAGCTCCTGCTCGGTGCCGGCGGCGAGTTCTACTTCATGGAGATGAACACGCGGCTCCAGGTCGAGCACCCGGTGACGGAGCTCGTCACGGGCCTCGACCTGGTGGCGCTGCAGCTGCAGGTCGCCGCGGGCGAGCCGTTGCCGCTTTCGCAGCAGGACGTGCGCTGGACGGGCCACGCGATCGAGGTGCGCCTGTGCGCCGAGGACGCGGCGGCGGGCTTTCTGCCGCAGACAGGGCGGCTCCTCGAGTGGCGCGTCCCCGCGGGCGAAGGCGTGCGCGTGGACCACGGCGTGCGCACGGGCCAGGTCGTCAGCCCGTACTACGACTCGATGCTCGCGAAGGTGATCGCGCATGGGCCGACGCGGGACGCCGCGCGGCGGCGCCTGCTCCGGGCAGTGCGCGAGACCACGCTGCTCGGCCTCGTGTCGAACCGCGACCTGCTCGGGCACATCCTCGGTGACGAGGCCTTCGCGCGCGGCGAGTACGACACCGGCTTTCTGCCTTCGCGATTTGGCGAGGCCCGCCTGCGCGAGGCGCTTTCGCCAACGCCGCGGCAGGTGGCGCTGGCGGCGGCCGTGCTCTTCCACAGCGACGCGCTGGCGCTACAGCAGGCCACCGGCCTCGACGCCTCGCTGACCGGCTGGAACAGCGCCTTCGACCACCCCTTTTCGCTGCGCCTCGCGCGCGGCGAGACCCTCCACGACGTGTCCGTGCGACCGCGCGGCGAGGGACGCTACGAGGTCGCGAGCGGCGGCGAGACCCGGGAGATCTGGTTCGCCGAGGTGCGCGACGGCGCCCTGCCCTATGTCTGTGGCGAGGTGCAGGCCCAGGCACGGTTCGCCCGGGAAGGCGAGCGGCTGTGGCTCGACGCCGAGGGGGCGACCCACGCCTTCGACGACGCCACGCTGCGGCCGCCGACCGTGGCGGCCGGCGGCGGCGACGGGCGGGTGCTCGCGCCGATGGACGGCAAGATCCTGGCGGTCAGGGCCGCTTCCGGCCAGAGGGTCAAGCGGGGCGAACCGCTGGTCGTCCTCGAGGCCATGAAGATGGAGCTGCAGGTCCTCGCCGACATGGACGGCACGGTGGCCGAGGTCGGCGTCACCGTGGGCGGCCAGGTGCGTGCGCGCCAGGTGCTCGTCGTGGTGACACCGGGGTGATCAGCGGCGCTTCGGGGGCTGGTGTCCGCCCTCGCGCTTGGGCGCGTGCGGCTTTGCGGCGTGCGGTCTTGCGGCGTGCGGCTTCGGGGCGGACGGCCGCTCGGCGGGTCTGTCGGAAAACGGCCGCGGACCCTGCGGGCGCTCGTAGCGCTCGGTCGGGCGGCGCACCGGGTCGATGCTCGGTCCGCTGCGCTGCGGGCGGCAAGCGGCCCCGGCGAAGCGCTCGGCGGAGTCGGGCGCGATCTCGAAGCGGGTCTCGTGCAGCAGCACGCGGATCTTGCCAATCTGCGCCTTGGTGATGCCGCCGCGCCGGCAGAGGAGCGGCACCAGCCAGCGCGGATCGGCGCTGTCGTCGCGGCCCACGTCGATGCGGAACCACACGGCGCCGGTCTCGCTCGTGACCGCGTCACTCGATGCGTACGCCCGCGCTGGCCCGCGCGCGTGGGGCGGGCCCTCCCCGCGCTGCGGGCGCGCCAAAAACGTCGATCGCTCCGTCCGCTCGGGCCGCGGCGCGAGCGAAACCGGCAGCTCCTCGGGCGCCGGCAGCTGGCTCCGCTGCACGCGCACCAGCGTCGCCGCGAGCACCTCGGCGCTGACCGTCTCGAGCAGCCGCGCGGCGAGCGCGAGGTCCTCCTTGTCGGGCTCCTCGGCCAGAGCCGCGATCTCGCCGAGCAGGCGCTCCGCGTCGCGCGCGCGGATCTGGTCGGCCGACGGCGGCGGCTCGAACGTCGCCTTCACGCCAGCTTTGCCTAGCAGCGTCTCCGCGACGCGACGGCGCGGGAACGGCACCAGCAGCACCGCGCTGCCCTTGCGCCCGGCCCTGCCCGTGCGCCCACTGCGGTGCAAGAGCACCTGGGCGTCGGTCGGCAGGTCCGCGTGGATCACGAGGCCGAGGTCCGGCAGGTCGAGGCCGCGCGCCGCCACGTCGGTCGCCACGCACACGCGCGCCCGCCCGTCGCGCAGCGCCTGCAGCGCCCGGGTGCGCTCGGCCTGGCTGAGCTCTCCGGACAGCGCCACCGCCGAGAAGCCGCGCTCGAGCAGGCTCGCGTGCAGGTGCGTGACGCCGTCGCGGGTCGCGCAGAAGACCAGTGCGCCCGTGGCGTGCGCCTCGCGCAGCACGTTCACCACCGCGTGCTCTCGCTCCGCGGGCGCGATCGGCAGCGCCCGGTACGCGATGTCACCGTGCGGGCGGTTCGCGCCGGCGAGCTCGAGGCGCACGGCGTCCTTCTGGAAGGCCTTGGCCAGGGACACGATCTCGCGCGGCAGCGTGGCCGAAAACAGCAGCGTCTGCCGCTCGGACGGCGCCGCGGCGAGCAGCTTCTCGAGCTCCTCGCGAAAGCCGAGATCGAGCATCTCGTCCGCCTCGTCGAGCACCACCGCAGAGAGGCCCGACAGGTCGAGCCCCCCGCGCGAGAGGTGATCGCACAGGCGCCCAGGCGTGCCGACGACGAGGTTCGCGCCTGCGAACAGAGCGCGCCGCTCGCGGCCGATGTCCATGCCGCCCACGCACGACACCACACGCGCGCCGGTCTCCGCGTACAGCCAGCCGAGCTCACGGCCGACCTGCAGGGCGAGCTCGCGCGTGGGCGCGATGACGAGCGCGGCAGGCTTCTTGCCGGGTGGAAAGCGCGTCGCCTCGCCGAGCAGGCCCCGCGCGAGCGCGAGGCCGAACGCCACCGTCTTGCCCGAGCCGGTCTGCGCGGACACGAGCAGGTCGCGCCCATCGGCGCCAGCCGCCAGCACCGCCGCCTGCACCGGCGTCGGCGTCGCGTAGCCGCGCAGCTCCAGCGCGCGCCGCAGGGCCGCGTGGCCGGTCTCGAACGTCGCCTGCTCGCTCATGTTGCCCGCTCGTTCATCACTGCAGTGCCTCCAGCTCTTGCCAGCGCGCGTACAGCCGATCCACCTCGGCCCGTGCGGCCTCGAGGTCCGCCACCAGCGCCGGCACCGCCGCCGCACGCTCCTTGTACACCGCCGGGTCGGACAGCGTCGCCTCGAGCGTCCCGACGCGCGCCTCGGCCGCCGAGATGGTGGCCTCGATCTCCGCGAGCTCGCGCTTCTCGCGGTGGGTGGGCCGCTTGGGCCCCACGGCCGCCGGCGGCTTGCTCGGCCGCGGTGCCTTCTCGGCGGGGGCCGCCACCACGGGCGCGGGCCGCCGCGCGAGGTACTCGCTGTGGTTGCCCTGGTGGAACGACACGCGCCCGTCCGCCTCGAACGCCAGGATCCCGGTCGCCACACGGTCGAGGAACCAGCGGTCGTGCGACACGACGAGGGCGCACCCCGAGAACGCGGCGAGCGCCTCCTCGAGCACGCCGAGCGTGAACAGGTCGAGGTCGTTGGTCGGCTCGTCGAGGACGAGCAGGTTGCCGCCGCGGCGCAGGAGCTTCGCGAGCTGCACGCGATTGCGCTCGCCGCCCGACAGCGCACCCACGGGTGTATCGGCGAAGCCGTCGTCGAACAGCATCATGCGCAGGAACGTGCGCACGTGCACCGGCCCATCCTCGAGATAGACCGCGTCGGTGTCGCCCGCGACCTCCTCGAGCACGGTCTTTTCGTCGTCGAGATTTGCCCGGTGCTGGTCGAGGAACGCAATGCGCGTGTTCACGCCCAGCGTGACCTTGCCCTCGTCCGGCGCCAGCTGGCCCAGGATCGTGCGCACGAGCGTGGTCTTGCCGACGCCGTTCGGGCCCACGATGCCGATGCGGTCGCCCGGCACCAGGATGAGCGAGAGGTCGCGAAAGAGGCGCTTTCCACCGAGGGATTTTCCGACCCCCTCGAGCTCGAGCACGGTCTTGCCGAGGCGCCCGCCGGTCGGAAGGCGCAGCATCATGGCGCGCTCCTCGGGCGAGCGGTCGGCCGCCGAAGGCCGCGCGGCGGCGGCCTCGTCGAAGCGCTGGATGCGCGCCTTCTGCTTGGTGCCGCGGGCGCTCGGCCCGCGCCGGATCCAGTCGAGCTCGCGCCGCACGAAGGACGCGCGCGCCCGCTCCCGCGCGGCCTCGCCGCTGAGCCGATCGGCTTGCTTGCCGAGGAAGGTCGCGTAGCCGCCCTCGTAGGCGTGCAGCTGACCGCGGTCGAGCTCGAGGATGCGCGTCGCCACGCGGTCGAGGAAGTAGCGATCGTGCGTGACCAAGAGGAGCGCGCCCGGGTGCGCCAGAAGGCGCGCCTCGAGCCACGCCACGGTGTCGGCGTCGAGGTGGTTCGTGGGCTCGTCGAGCGCGAGCACGTCCGGCCGCGAGAGCAGCGCCCGCGCCAGCGCCACGCGCCGCCGCTCGCCGCCCGAGAGCGTGCCCACCACGGCCGAAAACGGTGCCAGCCCGAGCGACGCGGCCAGGCCACGCAGCTCGTGGTCCTGATCCCAGCCCCCGAGGTCGGCCACGCGATCGTGCAGCGCCGCCTGGAGCTCAAGCGCCGCCTCGAGCCGATCGCCCTCCAGCGTCGGCAGCTCCGCCTCGAGCGCGGAGAGCCGCAGGAGCGTGTCGGCGTGCGCGCGCAGCCCCTCGCGCAGGGTCTCTTCGACGGTGCGCGCAGGGTCGAGCCGCGGCTCCTGCGGCACGTACTCGAGCTGCAGACCGCGCTGCCGCGTCACCCTGCCCTGGTCGGGAAGGTCCGCCGGGTCGCCCGAGCCCGGCAGCGCGATGAGCCTCAGGAGCGTCGACTTGCCCGAGCCGTTGACGCCCACGAGCGCGATGCGGTCGCGCGTGTGCACGGCGAAGGAGACGCCGCCGAGCACGCGGCGCGAGCCGAAGTGCTTCTCGACGCCCTGGACGGTGAGGATCGCGGACAGGCGCGCATCATGCCACGCTCCGATTCATGCGTGCCGCCTCCCATCCGCCAAGGCTCCGCCCCGAGAAGGTCCGCGAGCTCGAGGTGTCCGCGGCGAGCGGCCTTTGCGCCGACGACACGCGCTTCTTCGTGGCGGCCGACGACGAGCCGTTCGTCCTCGAATACGCCTGGCAGGGCCTGGCGCCCGCGCGCCGTCATGCCCTCTTCGCAGAGGACTGGCCGAGGGCTCCCGCGGCCAGAAAGCGCGTCAAGGCCGATCTCGAGAGCTTGACCTGGCTCGATGGCGCGACGCTGCTCGCGCTCGGGTCCGGCTCGCTGCCCACGCGCCGGCGCGGGGCGCTCTTCGTGCCCGACACCGGGGCAGTGCAATCGGTCGATCTCGGCCCCCTCTACGACGCCCTCGGCGCGCGGCTCGGCGCGATCAACCTCGAGGGCGCGGCGATCGGGCAGGGGCGCCTGTGGCTGCTCCAGCGCGGCGATGGCGCGAGCGGCCAGAGCGCCGTGATCGCGCTCGCGCTCGATCGCGCGCGCCGCTCGCTCAGCGAGGACGCCCGGATCGACGCGGCCTCGCTCCTCGAAGTCACCGAGGTGGCGCTCGGCACGCTCGGGGGCACGCGGCTCGGCTTCACCGACGCCTGCTGGCTGCCTGGGCGGGGGTTGTGCTTCTCCGCCGCCGCCGAGGACAGCGCCGACGCGGTCGCCGACGGTCCGTGTGCAGGATCGGTGCTGGGCCTGCTCGACGAGCGGGCCCGCGTGGCATGGTCTGCGCCGCTCGAGGGCACGCTCAAGATCGAAGGCCTGTTCGCGCGCCCATGCGGCGACGCCACCCTGGCGTGGCTGGTGGCCGACGCGGACGACCCGGGCACGCCATCACCGCTCCTGCGCGTGGCGCTGCCCCTTTAGCGCGCCATCGACCGCCCTGGCTCTGAAGGGCCCCGGGCGCACGCGGTCGTGGTAGAAGCCAGGCGGGAGCAAGGAGCCGATGGGACGCATCTTCGAGACACGCAAGCACGTCATGTTCGCCCGCTGGAACAAGATGGCCAAGATGTTCACGCGCCTGAGCAAGGAGATCGCGATCGCGGTCAAGGCGGGCGGGGGCAGCGCGGACACCAACCCGTCGCTACGCCGGGTGCTGCAAGCGGCGCGCGCGGCCAACATGCCCAAGGACAAGATCGAGAGCGCGATCAAGCGCGCCCTCGGCCAGGACCAGAAGCCCTACGAGATCGTGATGTACGACGGCTACGCGCCGCACGGCATCGCGGTCCTGGTCGAGACCGCGACCGACAACGTCGTGCGCACCGTCGCCAACGTGCGGATGCACTTCAATGACAACGGCGGCAACCTCGGTACGACCGGCAGCGTGGCCTTCCTGTTCCAGCGCATGGGCGTCTTCAAGCTCTCTCCCGAGGGCCTCGACCGCGAGACGCTCGAGCTCGACCTCATCGATCACGGCCTCGAGGAGATGGGCGACGCCAGGAGCGAAAAGGGCGAGCCGCTGCTCGTGATCCATTGCGCCTTCGGCGATTTCGGCAAGATGCAGGCGGCGCTCGAGGAGCGCAAGCTACCCATCCTGTCGGCCGAGTCAGAGTACATCCCGCAAAACCTGGTCGAGCTGCCCGAGGACCAGGCCAAGGAAGTCCTCGAGCTGGTCGACGCGCTCGAGCAGGACGAGGACGTCCAGCGCGTCTTCCACAACCTGGCTTGAGGTCAGCGGGTCCAGACGCGCAAGAGGTCCGAAAGGCGAACGTAGGTGAGGGGCCCTGCGTCGTTCTCGTACTGGCGCGTGTCCACATCGGTCAGCGCCTCGTGCATTCGCCCGAAGTACTCTGCGTCAAAATCGGGTGGGTGAAAGCCGACCTGGAACAGCGTGGGTGCGCCGATGGTGCCGCCGCCGGTCGCGTGCAGCGCGAGGTTCGCCTCCAGGATCGCGATCATGTCGGTCGCGAGGACGTAATCGACCAGCTGGCCATTGTCGGGGACCTCGAGGACAGGGATGCTGGTCGGGCCGGTGACCTGGACGTCCGTGGTGGAGGGATAGTAGGGCTGGCTCGTGTCGCCCATCCGCGACCAGTGCGCCATGTTCCATTGGTAGAGCGTGGCGCCCGGCGAGTTTCTCCAGTCGGTGAGAAACCGCCAGTTGCAGGCGCTCGACTCGATGGTGTAGCCGGCAGTGGCGCACGCCTTGAGCGTGTCGAGGTCCGCCGTCCAGCCGCCGGCCCGAAACGACGTCGGCCGGCCGAGCCCCCGATCCTGAAAGATCTGGGTCGCGCCGCGCAGCATCGTCACGGTCTCCGCCTGCGTGTAGGCATCGAGCCGCTCGGTGTATCCCGAGGCATCGCCGGCGGCATAGGCGAAGCTCTCGGTGGTCCGGCACGTGACGCCGGTCGCCTCGATGAAGCTGCAATACGGATGGATGTGCACGCCGATCTCGTCGCCACGGGCCACCATGCCGAGCACCCAGGTGGTCAGCTGCCGACGCCGCGCCTCGGTCACCGACGGGTCCGTGTACGTGTAGGGACCGACGAAATGCGACAGGCGCAGGGCCGGATGCCGGTCCTTGAGGCTCGTGATGCGCTGCAGGTTCGCGTCGCTGTTGTCGGGGTTGTCCCAATCGGTCGAGACCACCACGTAGAGCATGTGCGTGCGCAGAAAGGGCAGGCTCGCGAACGCGCGCGTGGCGCCCGGCTCCGCGAGCACGACCGTGTGCGAGCCCGCCTGCAGGTCGGAGACCGAGAACGTGCCCACGAGGCGACCGCCCGCGCCAGGCGCGAAGCGCACGGCGCGCGCGCCGTCGATCCAGCCGTCCACCACGGGGACCCCGGCCGGCGCCGTGACGCGCACCTCGAGCGAGCCCGCATTGGCCGTCAGGCCGTCGCCAATCGCCAGCCAGCGACGCGACAGGTCCACCACGAAACGCGCATCGTTCGTGGTCGGCGCCGGCGGCGGCGTCAGGGCCGGCCCTGCGCCCATGCCACCCGTCGCCCCCGCTCCGCCCATCGCCCCCGCTCCACCCGTCGCCCCCGCGCCGCCCGTC
>JAHFDS010000598.1 GCA_023248855.1 Myxococcales bacterium | reverse complement strand
CCGGTGGTGGCGCTACCGGCGGTGGCGCGGTCGGTGGTGGCGCGGCCGGTGGCGGCGCGGCCTGCGCGGGTGGCGGCGAAGCGGGCGCCGGGGGCGCGGGTTTCGGCCCGGGCTCCTGCGCGGGCGGAGGGGCCGTCTCCTCCGTCTTGACCTTTCGCTTCTTCTTCGGCGTGCTCGGCTCCTGCGCAGCTGCACCACCGGGCGAGAGCACGGTCAACCCGAGCAGGGTCGAACACAGAAGGGACAGAAATCGTCTGGACATGCATTCACCCTGGGCGTCTCGCGACGGTTACTTGGCCGGGGCGCTGCCGGCAGAGAGCTCCTGATCCGTCTTCATGCGGATGCCCTTGCCCTTGATGACGACACAGGTCTTGCTGAACCAGATGCCCCCCGACACCTCGCGGACATAGACCCTCGGGTGAATGAACGCGTCCGCGTCAGGGCTCGTATCGATGGCCTGGAACGCGGCCTCCTCCTCGGCCTTTTCCCGGGTCCCGACGCCGTAGAGCTTGGAGCCCTCGTTCGAGGTCACGAACCAGAGCGGGATGGGCCAAAGGCCCACGTAGGTCGCGCACGACTCACCCTTGACCGGACCGACGAGCTCGTAGTCGCTGCGCTTGAGCTGGCTCTTGAGGAACACCGGCTCCACGTGCGGAACGTGGGCGTAGCGAATGCTGCACCCGCTGCCTCCAATGCCCACTGCGACCGCAACAATGCCCGCCAGGAGCCGTCCCGTCATTGTCCCCCTCCGTTTCGCGCGCACGTTATTTCAGTTGGTACCCGAAGTCACCACGAATTCCGCCGCGGAGGTGCCCTTGCCGAGGATCAGTGCGGGCTCCTGTTTCCGGCTGTCCCGTTGGGCCTCGCGGAGCACCCTCGGCGTGAGCCAGCGGTGCAGCTCGGCCAGCGTGACCTGACCATCGCCATCGAGGTCGGCCTTGCCGCTCCCGAGCCCTTCGTTGAGGTATCGGGAGAACAGGCCGCGGCCATCCGTCGAGGGTCCGGAGATCTGCGACCCCGAAGCCGCCGACAGGAGCGCGACGCGAGGCACCGGTCGCGCGTCGCGGACAGCCACCAGCGGACGAATTCCTCGCGGCAAGACCGAGCGCCCGCCCGAGCCGGAGAAGCAGGAGTCGACCAGGGCGAGCACGTCCTTGGCCCGGCTGCGGCCGAGCTTCGCCAGCACCGTGGACAGCGGGAGCGCGGTGTCGCGGATCCCCTGCGGGTTACCATCGTAGGGCAGCAGGAAGGGGCTCCCCTCGGACGGATCGGGCGTGCCGTGGCCCGCGAAGAAGAAGAAGATCCGCCCGCCCGCGGGTACGTTGGTCGCGATCCAGCGCAACGCCGACTCGATGTCGCCCTTGGTCGCGTGCTCCCCCAGGAGCACCTTGATGTTCCGCTCGGGCACCCCCAGCGCGCGGTGCGCGATCCGGGAGAACTCCTCGGCGTCCCGGCTCGCCCCCGTGGCGGCCGGCAGATCCCGATAGCGCTCGATCCCGATCACCAGCGCATACCACGTGGGTTGCGGACCCGAGCTGAACGCGAGGTGCTCCGCAGGCGCCGCGGTCGGTGACTGGGCAGGCGCCGGGACATTCGCGGGCGAGGGCGCCGGCGCGGGGACAGACGTCGGGGACGGCGCTGCCGACTGGGCCAGCGCGCGTCCGGGAGGGCTCGGGGGCTCGCCATCCGGGGCCGGCCGCGCGCGCGGCGAACGCTCGGTCGGGGTTGCGCTCGCGAACGCCATCAGCTTGGTCGAGCGAGTGAGGCCGGCGACGAGCCAGTAGCCCCAGGAATCCGGGTTCATCGCCTCGCCGGGAAAGGGTGCGGCGCCCGCGCCCGCGCTGTCGCGGCTGTCGTACTGGACCCGGTCGATCGGGACGCCGTTGGCCGATGCCGTCAGCGTGGCGATCGCCTCGAAGCCATTGTAGCTGCCCCCCCCACAGCACCCGCGCACGTCGAACGTCAGCGCCAGCACCAGCGCGTCGGGCGTGTCGGCTCGTTCCACCAACCGGAACTGATTGGCCTTGAGGCTGGCGACGAGCGCGGCTCGAATGCGCTCCGGCATGGCCCCGGCGGCGGGCGCTTCCGGGCCCATCACGGTCGCGCGCGACTCGACCATCACCACGAGCGCGCGTACCTTCGGATCGATGTCGGGGACCCCTCTTCGTGGAACCCCGGCGCAGCCCAGCTCGAGGAGCAGGGCGAGCCACGCGATCTTGTGAAGGGGGCCAGTCATCTCGCTCGGATGATACGCGAACGGACGCACGGTGGAGGGGTCCCTGGGGTAGCCTCGGGACCCATGCCGCTCTCGCTCGTGACCTGGAACCTCAAGGACTTCTTCGACCCCCGGGACGAGGAGGAGCGTGCCCACTTCGCCGCGCGCCTCGCACACCTCGGACCGCGGCTGCGCGCGCTCGATCCGGACGTGATCGCGCTCGAGGAGGTGGGCTCGGAAGCCGTCGTGGCCGCGCTCCTCGACGCCGCGGGCCTCGGCAGCCACGACACGCGCGTGCTCGGAAGCGCAGACGCGCGCGGCATCCGCAACGTCATCACGACCCGGCTGCCGCCGCTCGCGAGCGAGGTCCTGACCGCCACGGTCCTGCACTTCCCGAAGTTCCATGTCGCCGACGGCGACCCGTTCCCGGGGCGCATCCCGCTTCGGCGCGGCGTGCCGCACGTGCGCGTGCGGGCGCCGGGCATCGGCCCGGTCGACCTCCTCGCGTGCCACTTCAAGTCGCAACGCGCCGTCGAGCTGCAGGGACCGCTCGGGCCGATCGACGACACCAGCGCGGCGGGCCGGGCTTCCGGCGAATTGCGGAGCCTGGTCTGGCGCTCGGCCGAGGCGCTATTCGTGCGTACCGAGTGCGATCGCCTGCTCGAGGGTCGCGCCGACGGTCAGGTCATGGTGGTGGGCGATCTCAACGCGACGCCGGACGCGATGCCGCTGCGAGTCCTGCGCGGCGGCGGCGCCGGCGAGCTCGTGGATCTCACGCGCGCCGTGCCCGCGGCCGAGCGGTTCTCCATCGTCCACGAGGGCGAGCGCGAGCAGATCGACCACGCGCTCGCCACCGCGGAGCTCGCCGCGCGCGTGCAGAGCGTGCGCTTTGCCAACACGGAGCTGCGTGATCACGGCGCGCTCGGCGTCGAGCGCCCCGTGGACTCCGACCACGCGGCGCTGTTCGTGCAACTGCGCTAGTTTGCGATCGGCGGCCTCGGAAGGCCGCAGGAGGGGCACGACTGCCCCTCCCCCGCTCGGCACAGCCTCGCGGGGCCTCGCGGGCCCCCCTGCGGCTCGCTTCGCTCGCTCCTGTTGTCACCAGAGTCGGTGCTGGACGGGGTTCGGTGTCCTTGCCCTGCTCGATCAGGTTCGCCACCCGGTGCGTCTCCCACGCCCGGAGCGCGATCGGCCAGGTACATCCCTCCGAGCACGATCGCGATTTCGCCCCACCACCGCGATCCCCGCCAATACCGGCAGAAAGCCGAGCCCAGAGCCCGGTCCCTCCGAGGTCTTCTTCGACGCGCGCCACACGAAGTGGCCCGCGGTCGCGGCCAAAAGCACGCCGCCGCCGATCAAGATCGGCACCTTGTGCTTGCCAAAGAACCCGCCCCCGCTCGCCGAGGTCGTGGGAGGTTGTCGCTGCGTGATCGCGATCGATCGCGGGCGTGCGCGCGGCGCCGGGGCTGCCTGGGAGATTGCCGCTGGAGCCCGCGGCGGGGCTGCGGCGCGTGGCGGGGGCGCACTTCGTGGCGGGGGCGCACTTCGTGGCGGGGGCGCGCCACGGCCGCCGCCGCTGGCCGCGTCCA
>JAHFDS010000597.1 GCA_023248855.1 Myxococcales bacterium | reverse complement strand
CGCCTCGGCGAGCGCGCGGAGACGGCCGGCGTACGGGCGCGCGGCGGAGCGGCCGAGCGCGGTGGCCGAGCGGTCGAGGGCGATGACGCGACCGAAGCGGCCGAGCACCTCGGCGTTGGGGCCAGCCCCGGAGCCAACGTCGAGCAGGCGTGCCTCCGCCGGCCACGCGAGCCGCGCGAGCTCGCCCGCGAGGATGCGGCGGCGCGTGCGGAACCAGAAGTGCCACTCCTCGACATCGCGCTGCCAGTGCCAGTACTGCTCGAACACGGGAGGATTATGGCGCGACTCGGGCTAGATTCCGCGCTCCGTGTCCACCCTGTCCATCGTCATCCCCGCCTACGAGGAGGCAAGCCGCCTGCCGCCGACGCTCGCGCGGCTGGCCGAGGTCGCGCCGCCAGGCACCGAGGTGCTGGTCATCGACGACGGCTCGAGGGACGGCACGGCGGACGCGGCGCGCGCGGCCGGCGTGGGCGTGATCTCGCTGCCCGAAAACCGCGGCAAGGGCGCCGCGGTGCGGCAGGGGCTCTGCTCGGCCGCTGGCGAGATCATCGCGTTCATGGACGCGGACGGGTCGATCCCGCCGGCGGACGTGCTGCGATTGGTCGCGGCGGTCGGTGCCGGGGCCGACATCGCCGTCGCCTCGCGCGTGGCCCCCGGGGCGGCCGAGGTCGGGGATCAGTCGCTGGTGCGCGAGCTCGCGAGCAGCGCGTTCCGGGCGCTCGTGCGGATCGCCGCGCCCACGGGCGTGCGCGACACCCAGTGCGGCGCCAAGGCTTTCCGGCGGGAGGCCGCAAGGACGCTCGCGGCGGCGCAGACCCTCGACGGGTTCGCGTTCGACGTCGAGCTCCTGTGGCTGGCGCGACGCGCGGGCCTGCGTGTGGTCGAGGTCCCGGTGCGGGTCGAGCATCATCGCGCCTCCAAGGTCGGCATGCTGCGTCACGCCGCGCCGATGCTGCTCGATCTCTGGCGCATGCGGCTGCGCCACCGCTGAAGCTCGAGACCCCCGGCGGCCAGCACGGCGAGAAGGCCGATCCCGTACAGGGGGCCGAGCCAGATCAGGGACCGTGGCGCGAACACCAGCTCGAGGACGTGGCGGCCGGGCTCGACCGGCACCGCGCGCACCAGGTGGTTGGCGCGCAGGACCGGCGCTCGGCGACCGTCCACGCGCGCCTGCCAGCCCGGGTACCAGGCCTCGTTGACGACCACGAGCCCCGCCGCCGGCGCGTCGAGATCGACGGTGATGCGGTTCGGCGAGAGCGCGCGCACCGTCCCGGCGACGGCCGGCAGGTGCGTGCGCAGCGACTCGAGCTGGGGCCGAAGCGTCGCGGGGACGTCGGCGGTCTCGAGGAACGCCTGGCTGCCGGGCGACGTGGGCGCGAGCAAGGAGAGGACGTCCGTGCCCTCGGGCACGACGGTCGGATCGCCGACCCAGTAGGCCGCCGGCGCGAGCTCGGTGGCCTCGAGGATGCCCGAGCCGCGGACCACGAAGGAGGTCGTCGGTGCATGCTTGAGCAGGTGCTGCGCGAAGCCGCGGCGGTGGTGCGGCGCGTGCAGCACCCAGCGCACGTTGAAGTGCGTGAGCAGGCGCGGCTCGGCGTCGACGCGATCGGCGAGCTGCTTCCAGCGCAGGAGCGGCAGCGCTCCGTATCCGGTTGCCTCGCGGATGCCGAGGCGAGAGCCCGAGCGATACTCGAGGCCGAACTCGTCCCACACCCGCGCGTCCCGCTCGATCCCCGGGATCTTCGCGAGGATCGCGGCCTCGCGCTCGAGCGCGGGCACGGGCTCGAAGATGCGGTAGAGGTCGCTGTGCGCGATCCACGCGTCGGCCAGCACCGCCAGCACCACCGCGGCGGACAGCGCGGCCGGCAGCCGGTCGCGAAAGCGAACGAGCGCGGCAAAGAGCGCGGTCGATAGCGCGCCGACCAGGAGCGCCAGCCCGACCCCCGCGGGCCAGGCTCCCTGGGCGCGCTGGCCGACCACGAGGCCCACGCCGAGCGCCGCGAGCACCACCACGGCGCCTCGGAGCACGCCCCGCGCGCCCGCCGGCGCTTGTGGCAAGGCGCGCATTCCGAGGGCCGCCAGCGCCGCCACCGCGAGCGTGAGCAACAGCTTGTAGCGCTCGGCGACACGGAACAGCGAGAACCCAGGCACGACCGCGACGGCCTTGTCGAGCAGGCCCCCGGGCTCGCCGAGCGCGAGCAGGAGCGCCACCACGAACAGGCCCGAGAAGAACGGCGCGCGCAGGTCCTGGCCGCCCCGCACGATCGCGAGCGCCGCGAGGACGAGCGGCAGAAAGCCCGCGTAGAGGGCGGGCGGCGGCTCGCGCAGGCGCCCGACCACCAGCGCCAGCAGATCGGCCGGCGCGATGGGCAGCTGGGTGGCCCAGCCGGCATCGCGCGTCGCTCGATCCGACAGGGCCGCGAGCTCCCCGGTCGGCACGTAGACGATCGCGAGCAGCGACAGGGCCACCAGGCCCGCAGCCGGCACGACCCCTGCCAGCGCGCCCGCGCGCGGCCGCACGGCCAGGGCGCGCACCGCGAAGTAGGGGACGATGACGAGGAGCGCGTAGAAGAACCCCGGCGGCGATCCGGCCAGCCCCGCGAGCGCGATGGCCCCGCCGAGCAGAGCCCCGCGCGCCGTGCCCGGGGCCTCGAGCGCCCGATCCACGGCGAAGAGCGCGAGCGGGACCATCAGCCACGGCCACGCGATCGCGCTGTCCTTCATGAAGGCGACGCCGCCGAGCAGCGAGAACGCGATCCCCGCGATGAACGCGCCGGCCCGCGGCGCGCCCCACGACCGCGCCAGGAGGTGCATCGACACCGCGCCTGCCCACAGGAACAGGAGCACCTTGAGCGACATCAGCGTCGGTCCGACGTGGCCGGCCAGAAGGCCCGCCGCGATGAGGATCCACTGCAGCGGATGAAACGTCCCCGTCTGCGGGTCGGCGAAGAACGGCAGGCCCATGCGATCGTACGGATTCCAAAGCGGGAAGCTGCCGTGACGCAGTGATTGCACCTGGAAGGCCAGGTTCGGCCAGTACTCCTCGAGGCAGTCCCAGCCGAACACCCGCTGCTCGGCGCCAGACGTGAACAGGCGCCAGTAGGTCAGCGCGAGGATGACCGCGTACGCACCGCCGACCAGTGCTAGCCGACTCAGCCTTCCGCCCGGGCGTTGGGCACCTTGCACCATGGCGCCCCGCAGCCTGCCTGCATCCGGTGAGCGACACAAGAAGGCCTCGGGGTCGCCGGGGGGCCGGTCGAGTTCTCCGGCTTGTCTCTGGGTGTTCAAAAGCGTGCGAGCTTTCCCTCACCCCCGACCCCTCTCCCGGAGGGCCCGGAGGGAGAGGGGCTGCTGGGGTGAGGGAAAAACAGCCGAATGCGTCGAACCTCGCCCTCGGGGTCGCCGGGGGGAAATTCGGTCCGCTCCGGTGGCTTGAGGGGGCGCCACTCGCGGCGAATCACGCAAGGCTTGCTCGAAGCCGACGTCACACGCTCCCGGCTCCGCGCCGCAAGTCACCGAAAGTGCCGTGCGGAACGGCAGATCCGCATTGGCCCCTGCCTTGCTTTGGCAGCAGGCCATGCGACGATTTGCATCTTTGGTGAGCTTGCTGGCCTTCGGGCTCGCGGCCGTTGGCTGTGGCGATGACGCTTCGAACACAGCCGGCTCCGGAGCTGGTGCAGCCGGCATCGGTGGACGAGCAGGCGTGGGCGGGGCCGGGGCAGGAGGTCGAGCGGGGGCTGGCGGCGGAGCCGGGGGCGCGGGGGTCAGCGGAGCCGGGGGCGCGGGGGTCAGCGGAGCCGGGGGCGCGGGGGTCAGCGGTGCC
>JAHFDS010000177.1 GCA_023248855.1 Myxococcales bacterium | reverse complement strand
GCGCGACGCCGGGCACGCGCGTGACCACGACGTCGTCGGTCGGGAACACGTCGCGGATGACCTTCCACTGGTCGACCCGGTACGCGCCTTCCATGAGGATGCCGTTGACCTCCATCGAGATGCGCATGTGCTCTTCGCCGATGCGCTCGCCATCGAGGAACTCGAACGTGCCCTTCTCCCAGAGGAACAGGTTGTAGATGGTCTCGAAGCACTTCGCGACCAGGATCTCCTTGAGCCGGTCCTCGGTGAGCAGGCCGCCGGCGATCATCACCGCGCCGAGCGGGCGCTTCTGCCGGTCGGCGAGGCGCAGCGCGCCGCCGAGCGTGGCCTCGTCGACGATGCCGAGCTGCAGCAGGAACTGGCCGAGGTACTCCTGCGGATCGTCGCTCCGTGACGACACGAGGCGGCCTTCCTCGAACCAGAGCTTGCGCTCGTAGTTGCCCGAGCGCACCACCAGCATGCCCGTCTTGCGGCCCATCCCCAGGAACTGGAGGAGGTCCGCGATGGGCATGGTCTCGAGCTTTCCCGATAGACCCATGTCAACTCGCCGTGCTCGGACATCTTGCCACAGTGCGCAAGGTGCAGGAACGACGGACGCAAGCTGGAGGGCGAATGTCAGCGGCTCGAGGAGAGCCGCGCGGGGCAGGAACGCCGCGATCGCGCGGCGCCGCCTATCTGCGCTTCTTGACCTTCTTGGGCGGGACCACCATCTTGGCGGCGGCGACGGCCTTGATCACGCTCTTCGAGACCAGATCGAACATCTCCTTGAGCGCGGGGCTCTCGGGCTGTCGCAGGTGATAGAAGACGTGGCGCCCCTTGCGTTCCGCCTTCACCAGGCCGGAGCGACGAAGGTACGCGAGGTGACGGGAGATCTTCGGCTGCGGCGCGCCGAGCGCGGTCGAGAGCTCATCCACGTAGCGGGGGCCGCGCAGCAGCTCGGCCACCAGCTGCAGCCGGCTCTCGTCGCCGAGGCCGCGGAAGAGCGAAACGAGTTCATCCATTGCGTGCTGATCTTCTCGACGGGGTATCACGGTGTCAAGCGTCGATTGCTTCCATGCGCATATGTGAATGTGTTAGTCAGGAGGGCTGTCAAGTGCTGCGCTCGAGCGTGCGCAGCAGATGCGCGACGCGCCCGAGCGGGAGCCCCTCGATCGCGCTCGGATCGTCGCCCCGGACACATTCGAAGAGCTGCGGGCCCGCGCCCTCGACGCGATAGCTGCCCGCGCAGTCGAGGGGGAGATCCCGCGCCACGTAGGCCTCGATCTCGGCCCTGGAGAGCCGACGCATGCGCAGGTGGTGCACGTCGAGCGCCACCAGCGTGCGCGCGGCGCCCGGGTCCACGAGCGCCACCGCGGTGAGGAGGCGATGCGTCTGTCCCGACAGGCGCTCGAGCTGCGCCTGCGCGCGCTCGGGCGTACCGGGCTTGCCGAGCACCTCGTCACCGAGCACGGCGAGCTGATCGCCACCCAAGACCAGCGCGTCGGGAAAGCGCGCCGCGACCGACCAGGCCTTTTCGCGCGCGAGCGACCACACGAGCCGGGACGGCACGGTCTCGAGGCGGGCCGCCGCGTCCTCGTCGCAGTCCGGCGCGGCCTGCACGAACGGACGACCGAGGCGCGCGAGGACCGCGGCCCGGTAGCGCGAGGTGGATGCGAGGACGAGCTGTCTCATGCCTTGGCCCGCGCTACGAGCGAGGCTCGCCGGGGCGGCCGGCAGCGATGCCGAAGGTGACGAAGGCGAGGACGACGAGCGCCGCGGACCACAGGCCCACGAGCACGGCGGCGTGTCGCTTGACCGTGGCGTCGATGCGCGCCTTGGCGGCCTCGAGCGCCCCCGGCGAGCCGCGCACGACGGCGGCGCGCTGCACCTCGGTGGCGCCCACGGCGAGGATCTCGCGCACTGCGCGCGACGCCTGCAAGCGCACGAGCCAGGCATTATCGCCCGCCGCGTCGACCGCCACGTAGGCCACGTCGGCCGCACCGAGGCGGTCGCGCTCGCGGTCCACGTGGTCGGAGAGGCCCATGCCGACCAGGAAGTAGAATCCGATCGCGGAGCCTACCGCGGCGGTGCCGGCGATCGCGAGCAACGAGTAGGCGGCCACGACCAGCCGGCGCCGCGAGCCCGGCGGGGGCACAACCAGCTGGCGCACCAGCGCGGCAACGACGACGCCGAAGAGCGCCCCACCGAGGCCGCCGAAGACAAGGACGATCACGTCCGGTCGACGTCGGTGCGCGCCGGGATCACCTTGCCGGCGATCGTCGCCTCCGGGCGCAGGAAGTGGTGCCACACGAGCTGCGCCGAGAGCGCACCGACGAAGGCCATGTTGTCGGCGTTCGAGAACTGGCCGCCGGTCGTGTTGGCCAGGCACTTGGCGAAAAGGCGCGCGACGGCGCTCGGATCGAGGAGGCCCGCGCGCGCGACCGTGGCCTCGGACAGCAGGTCCGCGATGTACGCCGGCGCGTCGGCGAGCACGAAGCTCTGGGCGTCGGGCGCGCGATAGGGCTGCTTGGGGCGCGTGAGGATCTGCTCGGGCACGAGGCCCCGCGCGGCGCGCTTGAGCAGGTGCTTTTCGTCGAGCACGTGCAGCTTGTACGAGGCGGGAAGGCCATTGCAGAACGCCATCACGTCCTTGTCGAGGAACGGGAAGCGCCCCTCGACGGAGTTCGCCATCAGCATCCGGTCGCCCTGCGAAGACAGCAGGTAGCCAGACAGCAGCGTGCGCACCTCGAGGTACTGCGCGCGGAACAGCGGGTCCCAGCGCGAAAACCCAGAAGGGAGGTCGGCCCCGAGGGCCTTGACGGGATCCGCGGCGCGATCGGACAGCGCGTCCCGGAGCGGCCGCGAAAACAGGCGCTGCAGCGCTGCCGCGCCCGACCACCTCGTCTCGTGCGAGAACTCGAAGCGATCGGGGGCCTCGATCCCGCGCCTCCAGAACGCCTGCGCCATCGCGCGCGCCTGCTGCGGCGAGCGCGCGAGGTACGGGTAGAGCCGGTCGAACAGCAGCGGGCGCAGCTTCGACGACGGATCCTTCGACCAGAAGCGGCGCACCTTGGCCTCGCGGAAGAGGTCGTAGCCGGCCAGCATCTCGTCGGCGCCCTCGCCCGTCAGCACGACCTTGAAGTCGCTCTGCCGCACGAGGCGCGACAGGAGGAACAGCGGCGCGGGCGCGGTGCGCAGGATCGGCCGCTCGGTGTGCCAGATGACGTCGGAGAAGACCTCGGCGATGTCGCGCTTTCGGCACACCACCTCGGCGTGCTCGCTCGCCAGACGGTCGACCATCGCGCGCTGGTACGGCGTCTCGTCGAACTCGGCGTCCTCGAAGCGCAGCGAGAACGTGCGAAAGGTCCCGGCCTTGGCGCGCCGGCCGAGCGCGCTGATGACCGACGAGTCGAGCCCGCCCGACAGGTACGCTCCGACCGGCACGTCCGCGCGCAAGAGGCGCAGGCGCGTCGCCCGCTCGAGGTGCCCGAGCAGCTCCTCGCGGGCCTCCTCGATCGTGAGCCCGTACGGCTCGCCCTCCTCCGGGTAGTCGGGCTCCCACTCCTTGACCTCGCGGATACCGGCGGCGTCCACGATCAGGTGATGACCCGGTCGCAGCTCGTGCACGCCGGCAAAGACCGTGCGCGGCGGGACCGTGCTCCAGAAGGTGAAGACCTCCTCGAGGCCACGCGGGTCGATCGCGCGCGGCAGCGCGGGCGTGCCGGCGAACATCGCCTTGACCTCGCTGCCGAAGACCAGCTCCCGCACGCCGTCGGGCCGCCGGTGCTCGGCCCAGTACAGGGGGCGCACGCCCACGCGATCGCGCGCGAGGACCAGGCGCTCGTGCCGCTCGTCCCAGATCGCGATGGCCCACTGGCCGTTGTAGCGCTGAAAGCTCGCCTCGCCCCACTCCTCCCAGGCGTGGACGATGACCTCGGTGTCGCTCTGCGTGTGGAAGCTGTGGCCCTTTTGGGCCAGCTCGTCGCGCAGCTCGACGTAGTTGAAGATCTCGCCGTTGAAGACCGTCCAGACGCTGCCGTCCTCGTTCGAAAGAGGCTGCTGGCCGGTCGCGAGATCGATGATCGACAGGCGCGCGTGCGCAAGACCCACGCACGCGGCGCGCGCCGGGCCGCGGCCCACCCCGCGCAGGATGCCGAATTCGTCGGGGCCACGGTGATGGATCGCGCCGGCCATCGCGAGCAGGCGCTCCTTTGAGGGCGGCGGCCCCGCGCTGGCCCACACGCCGGCGATGCCGCACATCGGGCTACTCCTCCACCGAGCCGACCTTCTCGATCAGCATCGGCCGCGCGTGCAGGTAGCGCGCAAACCGACGCTTGGCGTCGATGTCCTTGTAGACGCGCTCGACCTGCTCGGCCGAGAGGCCCACGGTCGGCGCGACCTCGGCCGCCGACACGCCGTGGTCCTTGCCATGGAGGCACAGGTCCATCTTCGGATACGGCAGCGCGAAGTAGAACTCGTCCTGGCCCTGTGCGTAGGAGTAGGTGTCGGTCGTCGGCGAGCGCCGGCAGATCTCGTCGGGCACGCCGAGGTGCGCGGCCATCGCGTAGACCTGCGTCTTGTAGAGGTGGGCGATGGGCTTGAAGTCGGCGGAGCCGTCGCCTTGCTTGACGAAGAAGCCCTGGTCGTACTCGAGCCGGTTCGGCGTGCCCGCGACGGCGTAGTTCATGCGGTCGCCGTGGAAGTACTCGGTCGCCTTGCGCAGGCGCTGCTTCATGTTGGTCGCCGCGACGATGGTCAGGTACTCCTCGAGCGGCAAGCGGATCTTCAGGTCCTCGCCGCTCGGCTTTCGCACGACGAGGTAGTAGAAGTTCAGCCGGTCGCTCTCGAGGATCGAGGGCAGCACGATCTTCCACGGCCAGCCGGGCTGCCACTCCGGGCACGCCTTCTTGACCGCACCCTCGCGCCAGCGGTAGCAGCCCATCGCGGCGAGCGAGTCGGCCAGGACCTCGGTGACGGTCGGGATGCCGAACTTCTCGGCCAGCTGCTTGCCGTATTGCAGGCTCTCGTCGGCCGAGTCGCGCTCGGGCATGAAGATGCCGAGCACGCGGTCGGGGCCGAAGGCGCGCGCGCACAGCGCCGCCGTGCAAGCGCTGTCGATGCCGCCCGAGATGCCGAGCACCCCGCCCTTCTTGCGCATGGTGCCGAGCACCTGCTGCCGCAGCGTGGTGACGATGCGCTCGGCTTCCTTTTCGAGATCGAGCTCCAGGACTCTTGCGGAGAAGGCCATGGGGGCATCTTACAGCGCGTTCTTGCGAATTGGCCGAAGACCATCCGACCGCAGCCAAGCCCTCAAGGCGCGCTACAATCGCTCGCATGGAGCGCGTCGTTCGCAAGCTCTCGCTGTCACAGGACGGCCGACGGCCCGAGGTGGACTGGCTCGCCGTGAGCGTCGAGGAGCGGCTCGCCGGAATCGAGGCGCTGAGAGCCCTGGAGCGCGTGCGAACTGATGAGCCTGAACGACGACTGGAGAGAGTTCTTGCACGCGCTGATCACTCGCCGCGTGCGCTTCGTGGTGATCGGAGCCCACGCGCTGGCGGTGCTCGGGCGCGTGCGCTACACGCAGGATCTCGACGTGTTCGTCGAGCCGAGCCCGAAGAACGCTCGGCGCGTGGTCGCCGCGCTAGATGACTTCGGGTTCGGGGGTCTCGACGTCACGGCCGCGGACTTCTCCCGGCGAGACCACGTCGTCATGCTCGGTCGGCTGCCCTTCCGGATCGACATCCTGACGAGTATCTCGGGGGTTTCCTTCGCCGCGGCCTGGAAGGGCGCGACGCGGTCGAACGTCGAAGGGCTTGCGCTACGGTTCCTGGGCCGACGCGAATACGCCCGAAACAAGCGGGCAGCAGGACGTCCCAAGGACCTCGCCGACCTGGCGCTCCTCGCCGAGGTCCACCCACGGCGAGGGCGGTGAAGGCTCAGCGGAAGACCATCACGTGGATGTCGTACAGGGCGTGGCTGTAGACGGCGACGGCCAGCCCCCGGTAGCGATAGAGGAGCGCGAAGAAGATGCCGGCCAGCACGCGGTAGAGGAACACGCCGGGCCTGAGCGGATCGCCGTAGGGGCCGACGTGGTGGACCGCGGAGAACACGATCGACGAGACAACGATCGCCACGATCGTCGCGCGGAGCGGCGTCCACTCGAGGAAGCGCTGCAGGAGGTACGCGCCGCCGCCACACAGGCCGAGGCGGAACACCAGCTCCTCGTGCACGCCCGCGCCGACGGACATCAGGATCTCGTCCCCGAGCGCGAGCTTGCCGAGGCCGAGGCGCGGCAGCGCCAGGCGCGGATCCACGTGCAGGATGTCGGTCATCAGAAAGACGATGAACGTCCCCATCGAGAGCGCGAAGATGGCGCTCTCCAAGAGGACCGGGAGCAGGCGCCGCGTGTCCACCGTCTGGCCGCGCGAGCGTAGAAAGGCCAGGAGGGCGATGAACGCGCCGATGAGCGCGACCTCGAACCAGACGAAGCCGAGCGCGCGGACCAGCGGCCCGGTGAGAAAGTCCACGCCGTTTCGCAGATCGGAGAAGGCAGCGCCGATCTCGTACACGACGAGCAGCGGGAACACGAGCGCGAGCTCGGTCAAGAGGCTCGCCGGCTGCTTCTTCCCGCGTGGAGGCACCCCCGAAAGCTAGCACGCGATCGCCGGGCTCGACGCCTTCCGCCGTCAGCCACCGAGCTTGGCGATGCCCTCCTCGAGCTCCCGGTCCATGCAGGCGTTGACGCGCTGCTTGAAGATCAGGCCCGCCTTCTTCTCCTTCTCCTTCCTGAGGATCGGGAGCACCCGCGGGTCGGCGAGCTCGATCAGCTTGCGCACCACGAGGCGCCGGTCGGGGCAGGTCCTCGAGGCCCGCAGCTGCGCGCTGTAGAAGGCCACGCGATCGATCTTGGCGGCCTTGCCGGCCTTCTCGAGCGCGGCGAAGGCGCGCACGCGCACGGCGGGCTTGGGGTGCCGCTCGGCGAGCGGCGTCAGGATGTCGGCGGCCGCACCGCCGATCTTGTCGCACAGCATGGTGAGCGCGTCGTCCGCAACCGCCGGCTGCTCGAGCATGCCGCGAAGCGCCTCGTGCAGCGTGCGGTCGCTGGCGAAGCCAGGGTCGAGGTCCAGGGCGCGCCCCCACGCGCCGAGCGCCTCGCGCGGACGCTTCTCGGCCACCGCCATCTGCCCCTGGAGAAACCACGCCCGAGCGTTCTGCGGGTGCTCGGACACCTCGAGCTGCAGGAGCGCCCGCGCGGCCGGCAAATCGCCGCGCTCGATCGCGCGCTCGACCTGCGTCAGGCGCGCTCGCTCGGCGGGTGCGGGGGGCTTGGGCGCCGGCGCCGGCGCCGGACGGAGCGCGACCCCGAGCCCGATGACCAGCGCGACCCCGAGCCCGGCCCCCGCCACGAGGAGGTTGCGGCGCGAGAGCGCGGGGCGCTCCAGCACCACCGGCGCAGGAACCGGACCGGCGTGGACCTGCACGCCGAGCTGCTGCGAGCGCGTCGACTCGTGGGCCGGCACGAGCCGGATCGGCGCCGACGGGTCGAGCGAGTGAACGGCCTGCACCGGCTCGAACCCAGCCGCCGAGAGCAGGAGCGAGCGGAACTCATTCGCATCGGCGAATCTGTCGTCGCGGCGCTTCGCCAGGGCGCGCTGGACCACGAGGTCGAGCGCCTCGGGCAGCCCGAGGTCGGGCGCGACCTGCGAGAGCCGCGGGGGCGGCTCCGACAGGTGCTTGCCCAGAAGACCCGCGAGATCGTCGGCGGCAAACGGGCAGCGGCCCGCGAGCAGCTCGAACAGCACGACGCCCACCGCATAGAGGTCCGCGCGCGCGTCGAGCGGCTCGCCGGTGATCTGCTCCGGCGCCATGTACGCGGGCGTGCCGAAGATGGTCCCGGCGCGCGTCAGGTTCGGCCCGGCGTCCGCGCCCTCGGCGTCGCCGCCGACCAGCTTGGCGATGCCGAAGTCGAGCAGCTTGGCCTGCTCGGCCCAGCCGGGTCGGCTCGACACGATGACGTTGTCGGGCTTGAGGTCGCGGTGCACCACGCCGACCGCGTGCGCGGCCGCGAGCGCGTCGAGGATCTGCGCGACCAGCGCGACCGCGCGTCCGAGCGGCAGCCGCACGGCCTCGGCCAGCACCTCCGACAGCGGCGGGCCCTCGAGCAGCTCCATGACGAGGAACAGCGTGCCGTCGGCCTCGCGGCCGAAGTCGGTCACCCGGATGATGTTCGGGTGGTCGAGCCGCGACGCGCTCTTGGCCTCGCGCTCGAAGCGCAGCGCCAGCTCCTCGCTGCCGCAGAGCTCGGCGTGCAGGAGCTTGACCGCGAACGGCTTGTCCATGAGCGTGTGCTCGGCGCGATAGACGACCCCCATCCCGCCGGCGCCGAGGCGCGCCACCACGCGGTAGCGGCCGCCGATGACCTGCCCGATCCGCGGGTCCGCACCCACGGGCCGCGTGACCCCGGGGCCGGGTCGGGCCGTGTGCACCTCATCACGCCCCACGAGGCCCGTCGGTGCCAGCGCGCTGCTCGCCGCCCCCGTCGGATCGCGCTCCGACATGACTACACGCGCGCTGCCCGCGGCAGCGCCGCCTCCCTCGAACCGGTCTTTCGCCCCAGCCTCGGCCCCACGACCGCGACCACGGCGCGCGCAGGATCGAAGATCCGGCGGGCCACGGCGAGCAGACGCTCGGACGAGACCGCCTCCACCGCGGCGCCGTAGCGACGGTGCTCGTCGGCGCCGAGGCCATAGCAGGCGCCGAACGCGATCGACGCCGCGAGCGCGCTCTTGCGCTGCAGCGAGATGTCGTGGCTGCCCACCAGGTAGCGCTTGGTGCGGAGCAGCTCGTCGGGCTCGACCCGCTCCGTGCGCAGCCGCTCGAGGTGGCTCCAGACGGCCGCCTCGGCCTCCGCGAGGTTCTGCGGCGTGGTCGACAGGTAGACCGCGACGTAGCCGGGATCGAGGCCCTCCATCGAGAAGGCGCTCACGCGGTACGCGAGCCCCCGGCGATCGCGCACGTCGAGGAACAGGCGACCGCTCTGCCCCGACAGCAACGTGGTCAAGACCTCGATCGCGAACCGATCGGGATCGTCGAGCGTGGTCCCCGGGAATCCCACCACGAGATGAGCCTGCTGCTTGTCGAGCTCGCGCGCAACGCGGCGCGCGGGGCCGGGCGGGTCGCGCGCGACCACGGGGCGGGGGATGCTCGCCCCGCCGGCGCCCCCGAGCAGCGCCTCCACCCGCGGCAGCAGGCGCTCGGGATCGACGTCCCCGACCACGGCGAGCGTCATCGCGCCCTTGCCGAAGTGTCGCTGGTGGTAGGCCGCCAGGCGGCGCGGCGTCATGGCGCGGATGCTCTCGGGCGTGCCGAGCGGGTCGAGCCGGTAGGGATGCCGCTGCCAGAGCGCCTCGCCGAACACGCGGAACGTGACGCCGGTGAGATCGTCGTCGCGCGCGGCCAGATCGTCGAGGATGAGCTTGCGCTCCTTGTCGACCTCGACGGGATCGAAGGCTGGCTCTAGCGCGCACTCGATCAAAAGCGGCAGGCCCCGGTCGAGGTGCCGCGACAGCAGCTCACCGCGCAGGCCAAAGGAATTGCGCCCCGACGAGCCATCGAGCGCGCCCGCCATGCCCTCGACCTCGCGCGCGAGGCTCTCCGCGCTGCGCTGGCGCGTGCCCTTCGTGATGACCGTCGACAGGAAGTGGTTGATGCCGGCCGTGCGCGCGTCCTCGAGCCGGCTGCCGCCGAGCCACGCGGCGCGCATCGCCACGAGCGGCACGCTGGGATCGCGCAGGACCACGAGCTGCCCGCCCGACGCGAGCCGGTGGACCGACAGCGGATCCGGAGCGGTCGTGCGGGCGCGTCTCGGGGGCGCCGCGTGCGCACGCGCAACGGCCGCGAGCCGCTTCTCGAGCGCGGCGTCCCGGCCGGGCTTGCCCGGGCGCCCGGCCGGCACCAGGGCGGCCAGCGTCAGGCGCTGGATGTCGAGGTAGCGCCGGGCGACCTCGGAGAGCGCGGCCGGGGCCACGGCAGCGACGCGACGGAGGTACTCGGACTCGAAGTCGAGGCCGCTCGTCAGGGTCTCGAACATGGCGAGCTTGTTCGCGAAGCCCTGCGCGGTCTCCTTGTGATAGACGGTCTCGCTCTCGAGCACCGCGCGGGCCTTGTCGAGCTCGTCGGCGCGGATGCCCTCGTCGGCGGCGCGGCGCACCTCGTCGAGCAGCGCGCCGAGCGCGGGCGCGGGATCGTCCCCTGGCAAGGCGGCGCCGGTGACGAGCAACCCACCCTGCCGCATGCTGGCGCTGTAGGCGTAGACCTCGCTCACGAGCTGCTTGTGCCGCAGGACCCCGAGGTGCAGCCGCGACGACTCACCCTGGCCGAGCGCGATGGCGAGCAGGTCCAGCGCCGCGCCGTCGGGGTGCTCGATCCGCGGGATGTGCCAGCCGAGCACGAGCTGCGACTCCGAGACCCGCTCGCGCAAGGCCTGCACGCGCAAGGCCCGCGGCTGGGACAGCGGCGGCTCGTGCCGCTCGGCGCGGCTGCCGCGCCAGCGACCGAAGCGGCGCCGCACGAGCGCGAGCGCCTCGGCCGGCTCGAAGTCGCCGACCACGACCACCAGCGCGTTTTCGGGCACGTACCAGCGACGCAGAAAGCGCAGGATGGCCGGGCGCTGCAGCCCCCGGACCACGCGGTCGTAGCCGATCACGGGACGACCGTACGGGTGCCCGGAGAACGCGCGCGAGAACAGCGCCTGGCTGGCCATGCGCGAGGGCGAGTCCTCGCGCTGGCGGATCTCCTCGCGGATGACCTTGAGCTCGGGGACGAGCTCGGCCGGATCGAGCGCGGCGTTCTGCACGGTGTCGGCCAGGACATCGAGGCCGACGTCGAGCTCACGCGAGGGAACCACCACGTGAAAGCAGGTGTGATCGTGCGAGGTCCAGGCGTTGATGTCGCCGCCGGCGCCCTCGATCTCGCGCGGAATCTCGCCGACGCCGCGGCGCGCCGTGCCCTTGAAGAGCATGTGCTCCAGCACGTGGGCGATGCCAGCCTCGGGCGGCCGCTCGTCCGCCGAGCCCACGTTGAACCACACCTGCAGCGCCGCCACGGGGGCCGCGCGCAGCGGCGCGACGAGCACGACGAGCCCGTTCGGAAGGGTCTGTCGCAGGACGGCGTCTGGTCGAGTCACGGACCCTTGAAGGTCCCACGCGCTTGGCGAAGCGGTCAAGGCGTGGGGACACCTGTCTGCGCGGCGGCCGAGATCCAGCCGATCTCACGCGCCGTCACCGGCCCCACGCCGAGCTCGTCGAGCCGCGTGGCCACGCGGCCCCGCCCGGGGCCGAGCGGGATCTCGCCGACCATGATCTCGGCTCGCCTCTGCGGAAGACCGAGCGCCGGCTCCACCAGGCCCGTGGCGATCGCGTGCCCCTGCGCGTCGTACTTGTCGGTCGCACCGAACAGGTGCAAGAGCTCGTGGCCCACGGCGATCAGCGCGAAGTCGACGCTGCGGTCGTCGATCGTGGTCTCGACCAGCCCGAGCTCGCCGCCCTTGGCGGCGAAGCCCTCGGCCAGTCGCGCGCCGCCGCGCGCCGCCGCGTGCACGATCACGTAGACGACGAGGTCGAAGCGATCCGTCCCACCCACGGCCGCCTCGAGCGGGCGACGCCACTTGCGCAGGGCCCACCAGTCCTGGGCGCGGGCGCCGAGGCCATCGTCCGCGCCGACCCTCGGCGGGGCGGGCGCCTCGAGCGGCCCGAGCGGCGTGAGCGCGAACGGCTGCAACCCCGGCCGGCCGTGGCGCGCCATCTCGGCGCTGAGGCGCTGCTCGAGCGCGCCGGTCCGGGAGACGAGCGCGTCGAGCGTTCGGCGAGGCACCTCGGCCTGTTGCAGGATCACGAGCGCCACCTCCTGGGTGCGGGTCCAGTCGCGCCGCGCCTGCCGGCGCCGGGTGACCCCGAGGCCCCAGGCCCCGGTGGCGACAAGGGTGAGCAGCAAGAGGAAGATCCGGACGCGGCGGAACAATGCTCGATCGTAGCTGGTTCCGCTACGCTTGGCCCATCGCCACGCCGCCCCCGCTCCGTCACGGTCGCTCGGTGCTCGCCGTGTTCGCGGTCGCCGCGGGCGTCGCCGTGGCCGGGCCGTTGCTGGGCTACCGGAGCGACGTCGCGGAGACCCGGGGCCTGCTCGCCGAGCGCCTCGTGCACGAGGCCGAGCACCTCGCGGAGACGCTGCGTGCCGACCTGGCGATGTTGCTCGCGGAGCTCGATCGCCTGGGGACGCGCGTGGCCGCCCAACCCCCCGGCCGCCAGGGCGCGATCGAGGAGGCGCTCGGGGACTACGCGCTCGGGCGCTCGACGCTGTTCCCCGGTGGGGTCGCGCTCGTCGACCACGACCACCGCGTCGTGTTCCGCATGCCCGAGTCGCTCGACCTCGACCGCGCGGCGGGCGTGATCCGAAACGCGATCGACCGCGAGACGCCGGCGGTGGCGCCGCTCGAGCCGCGCGGTCCCGCGCTCGTGTTCGCCATGCCGGTCAGGCGCGAGGGCCACGTCGTGGGCGCGCTGGTCGGGGTGTGTCCGCTCGGCAGCGGCGCGCTCGAGCTCGGCCCCGATCCACCGGCCGAGCGCCGCGTGATCGTGGGACCGGCAAGGCGCCTGCTCGCACCCACGGACCTGCCGCCGACGCTCGCGGCCGCCGCGACGGAGCTGCCCGCGTCGCGCGATGGCCAGGCGGTGGCGCTGCAGGGCGAGCTGGTGCTGGCGGCGGGCGCGACGCTCGTGCCGTGGGGGCTCCGGACCGTGGTGCTCGCCGAGCCCGCGACCATCCTCGCGCCGCTCGGCCGCCGGTTCCGCCTGCAGCTCTTCGCCGTGGCGTCGGTGCAGGTGGCGGCGGTGCTGGTGCTGGCGATCTTCCTGCGACGCCTGTACCGGAGCGCGTTCGAGCTCGAGCGGCGCGCGGCCCAGAAGGACAAGCTCGCGGCCCTCGGCTCGGCCGCCGCGCTCATCGCGCACGAGGTCAAGAACGCGCTCAACTCGCTCAGCGCCGCGGCGTCGCTGCTCGAGACTGGCGCCAAGGAGGCCGCCGAGCCCGAGGAGGCGCTGGCGGTCAGGTCGATCCGGCGTCAGGTCGCGCGGCTCAAGCACCTCGCGACCTCGCTCCTGGAGTTCGGCAGCCCCTCCGCGCCACAGCGATCGACCACCCCGCTCGCGCCGCTCGTGCTCGACATGGCCGAGGCCCTGCGCGCGCTGCCCGAGGGCGATGACGTCGCGATCGAGACCGCGCTCGACCAGAGCGTCAGCGCGCCGTGCGATCCGCTGTTGCTCGCGACCGCGATCGACAACCTCGGTCGCAACGCGGTCGAGGCCGCGAGCGCGGCCAAGGACCTCGGGCGGTGCGCCACGCCGCGCGTCGTGCTCACCCTCGCGCGCCGTGGCACGATGGCCGTGGTGACGGTGGAGGACAACGCGGGTGGCCCGCCTCCGAGCGTCGAGGCGCGCATGTTCGAGCCATTCCTGAGCGGAAAACCGAAGGGCATTGGCCTCGGCATGGCGGTCGCCAGGCGCGCGGTGCTCGAGCAGGGCGGCGAGCTCTCGTACGCTCGCACCGCGGAGGGTAGCCGGTTCGAGATCGCGCTCCCGCTGGGGCCCGCGTGACCCTGCGCGTCCTCCTGGTCGACGACGACCGCGATTTCTCGTCGCTGGCGGCGGCGGCGCTGCGGCGCGAGGGATTTCAGGTGGCGGTCGCCCGCTCGCTCCACGAGGCGCGGGTCGCCCTCGGCAAGGACTCGCCGGACCTGGTGGTGCTCGATCGCCGGCTGCCGGACGGCGATGGCCTCACGCTCCTGGCCGAGCTGCGCGCGCAGATGCCGACCGCGGCCGTGCTGGTCGTCACCGCGTACGGCGACATCACGAACGCGGTGGCGGCCATGCGGCAGGGCGCCTCCGACTACCTCATCAAGCCGGTGGAGCTCGCGGATCTGGTGCTCAAGGCGCGCTCGGCGCAGGGCACGCAGCGGCTGCGCGATCGCCTCAGTGAGGCCGAAAAAGAGCTCGCGGGGCGGCGTCGGCTCCTGCCGCCGCGCTCGCCGAGGATGCGCGCGCTCGTGGAGATGGTCGAGCGTATCGCCGCCGGGCCGAGGAGCGCGGTCCTGCTGCTCGGCGAGACCGGCGCCGGCAAGGAGGTGCTGGCGCGGCACCTGCACACGCTTTCGCACGGATCCGAGGCGCCATTCGTGCACATCAACTGCGCGGCGCTGCCGGAGGCGATGGTCGAGAGCGAGCTGTTCGGTCACGAGCGTGGCGCCTTCACGAGCGCGCAGGGGGCCAAGCGAGGGCTGGTGGAGGTCGCGAGCGGCGGCACGCTGTTTCTCGACGAGGTGGGCGATCTGCCGCCGCCGGCACAGGCCAAGCTCCTGACGTTCCTCGACGCGGGCACGTACCGGCGGCTCGGCAGCGAGACCGAGCAGGTCAGCACGGCGCGCGTCGTCGCGGCGACCAACCGTGACCTCGGGCGCGCGGTCGCCGACGGCAAGTTCCGCGAGGATCTGTGGTTTCGCCTCGGCACGTTCCGCCTCGACGTTCCGCCCTTGCGCGAGCGGCGGGAGGACATCGCGCCGATGGCCGAGGCCCTCATGGCCGATCTGTGCACCGAGCTGGCACGCCCGCCGATGGCGCTGTCGAAGAGGGCGCGGGCGCGCCTCGAGGGCTACGGGTTCCCCGGAAACGCGCGCGAGCTGCGCTCGATCCTCGAGCGCGCGCTGGTGCTCGAGACGGGCCCCGAGCTCGAGCTGGGCCTGCTCGACGCGGGCACGCCGCAGCGGCCGCGCGACACCGACGCGTTCGAGCTGTCCGGGCCACCGATCCCGCTCGACGAGCTGGAGCGGCGCTACGTCCGCTGGGCGCTCGAGCGCCTCGGAGGCAAGCGCGTCGAGACCGCGAAGGCGCTCGAGATCTCCTACCCGACGCTGCAGAAGCGCCTCGAGGAGGAGTGAATGTTCGCGACAAGGCGCACCGCCCTGCTCGCGCTTGCGACGATGGCGTGCCTGGCGTGCCAGCGGGACGTGGCGGCCGTGCTGTCGATCGCCGTCAGCGCGTCGAGGCCGGCGACGACGCACGCGATCCAGGTGGATCTGACCGTGGGAGACCGGCATCACGTGCTGACGTTCCGTGATGCGGGCAGGGAGATCTCCCTCGGCGCGCAAAAGCAGCTCGACGTCACCTTTCGCGAAGGCGAGGCGGGCGAGGGGCAGCTGTCGGTCTCGACGTGCGACGAGGGCGCCGGTTCGATGCTGCGCGCGCACGCACCGGTTGTTGTGGTGGAAGGGCGAGTCAACCGGGTGGAGGTTCTGCTCCTGACATCGCTCGACCCGTGCACCGCCCATCCGGACGGCGCGGGCGGCGCGGGAGCAAGCGCGGGCTCGGGCGGCGCGGGCTCGGGCGGCGCAGGGCGCGGCGG
>JAHFDS010000176.1 GCA_023248855.1 Myxococcales bacterium | reverse complement strand
GCGGTGGCGGTGTCACGCCGCCGTCGGTGTCGCCGTGGGGATGACCGGCGTCCGGTGCGGCCACCGGTCCCGGGGTCTGATCCCCGCCGGCTCCGGCGGTGGGCGTCGGGGCGGCGCCGCCGGCGGCCCCCGCCTGCGCGGGATGCCGGCGCACGACCTTCTCGGTGCAGGCCGCTCCGAGGACGGCCAGGATGAGGACGAGCTTCGCTGGGTTCATGATCAGATCCCTCCGTCGGGGCTGAGCTTGACGAGCAGCTCGCCCGTGGCATCGGTCAATGGGTTTCCGAACTGGTCCTCCGCTCGCATCACGAACGACAATTCCGTGTCGGTCGGGCGCTGGAAGAGCTTGAGCAGCACCCGCGTCGCCTTGCGCTGCGTCTGAAAGGCGGGCAAGAGGGCGAGGCCCGTGGCGCCCTGCCGCGCATCATTGGCCTGCAGCACCGGTGTCTTGTCCACGTAGAGGCGCACCGCATTGGGAGAGACGATCGTCAGCTGGGCCTGCACGTCGGCGCTCGAGGCATTGATGAGATAGGCAACCGCGTAGACCACCCGGCCGCTCGTCTGCGCGCGCGGGAAGGGCTGATTGAGGTCGACCCTGGCCTGACCCGGGAAGAATCCATCCCACTGCCCTCCGTTGAACTGCGAGGCGCCGTCCGGGTCGAAGATGGCGGGCGTCACGTTGAGCTCGTCGATCGCCGTGGGATCGGTGATGGCGGCTGCCGGGTAGTCACCGGCGACGAGCCAGTTGGAGAGGAGGCCCTGCCCGTCCGGACGCAGGCCGTGCGACCAGGCGAGGATGGCCTGCGCCTGCGCCGAGTCGGGCGCGAAATCCAGCCCACCGGGGTGATGCAGGCCCGTGGCGAACGGATTGGCGAGGTTGGCCACCTGGTCGGTGGGGTAGAGGAAGAGCGAGCTGCCCTCGGGCGAGATGAAGTTGATGAAGCTCGAGGCCGACGAGAAGTTGAAGGCGAGGCGGTCCCGGCCGGTCGCATTGACGATGAGCGCCAGGTTCGAGCCATTGGGCGCCGGCTGGCCCGCCTGGGTCACGCCGTGACACGAGGTCGTGTTGGCACAGGTGCGGTTCTGAGCGCCACCTTGCACGGCATTGACGTCATTGAAGATCGTGTCGATGCGGCGGACATAGAACGCGAAGTCGATCGGCGTGGCGACGGTCTTGGCGGCGTAAAGGAACGACAGCACGCGCTGGTAGTTGAGGTCGTCCGGTCCGCCGAAGACCTCCTGCCCCGGGTGCGGGAAGCGCCGGCAGCCGGGCTGATTGAGCGGGCAGAGCAGGAGCTCGGATTGCGTTGGATTCTGCAGGCTGACGAAGCACGCGAAGCTCTGCAGGTTGGCCGCGGCGTCGGCCGTCTGCTTGAGCACCAGCGCGCCGCCCGTGCGATCGGCGCCGTGGCACGCGCTCGACGCGCACCCGGTGGAGGTGCGACCGGAGTTGCGCGCATTGAGGTCGAGGCGCCCGAACAGGATGGGCTGGATCTCGTCGCGGAACACGGGGAGGTTGAACCGGTCGGGAGGCGGGCAGTTGCTGGGGGGCGGCGGGGGCGCGCCGGGGCCGGTGGGGCCGGGGCCGTTCATGGCGGCCTGCTGGATCCAGGTGCGGATCTGGAGCGCCTCGGCCGGCGTGACGATCGCGGAGCCTCCGCTGGCGTGCCTCGCCGAGGCGCGCAGGAGCAGGAGCGACTGCTCGGGCTGCTGCAGGTTGCACAGCCCAGTGGCGGCATTGAAGTTCGCGAGCATCTCGGCGCTCGCCGGCGCTGGCTGGCGCTTGAACGTGACGCCGCCCGTGCCGGCGGGCGCTCCGTGACACGACGACGTCGTGCAGCCGCGGCCCTCTGCCCCGTCGAGAATCGGCTGGATGGTCCGCTCGAAGGTCGACAGGTCGAAGGGGCTCGCCGGTGGCGGTGGCGGCGCAGGCGGCGTGGGCGGCGTGGGAATGCCGGCGCCCGTGCCGGACCTCGTCTTGGCGTCGGTCGCCCAGTCGATGAGCAGGCGCACCTTGTCGTCGCCGGCATTGAGCTTGAGCGGATGGCTCGGGCTCGCCGTGATGGCGACAATCGCAGCGCTGTTCCGCGGATTGTCGATATCGAGCTTCGCCTTGAGCGAGTTGAATGTCTTGGCGTAGCTGCAATTGCCCGGAGCGGCGTCTGGCCACACGGTGAAGCCGGACGGGCCTGACGGTGGCGCGTGACAGCTCGCGCACGTCGCAACCACCATGGGCAACACGGCAGTCCGAAAGCGCGGCAGGTCGTAGGGCCAGCCGGGCGCGCGCTCCTCGGCCGAATTGATCCTGCAGCTCGGATCGTCGGCCGGTGCCGCCGCGTCTGGCATCGGCTGGGCGGGGCCCGCGCCAGCGGCGCCCGCGGCGTCCGGCGCCGCACCCCCGTCAGGCTGCAGGCTGACCGAGGCCGAGCAGGCGAAACACGAAACCAGGAGGAATGGCGACAGGATTCGCACGCTCTGCTCCTTGGATGACGGCGCTCTTCGCACCGTCGCCCGTCGAAGGGTGTAAGGCTCGCTTCACAAGCTCGTGGCTCGCGAAGCACCAACGCCTTCGCTCTGTGCAACGAGCGTTCCGTTCGCGTTCTGCTCCAAGCCGCCGATCACGCGCGTCACCCGCCCACGGAAGTGAGCGCACCGGATGAGGTGCCTCCCCCCACCGCTCACTTATATGCGTATATGCGCATGTAATTCTCTCGGCGAGGATGGACGGGTGGGGCACTCTCGGCGAGCCCGCGCACTGCAGTGCGCAAGCGCGACGGCAAATTTCTGGGATGTGGAGCAGGCGGCGAGACGGGTGGCGCCGGCGCGCTGGTTGCAGCGGAGGGATCGTCATGAGTGTCGCCACCGCATCCGTCCGCTCGGTCGCATCGATGTGCGAGGTCCTGGCGCTCGCTTCACGGATCGCCGTGACCGAGACGGCGCTCCTCATCGAGGGCGAGACGGGTACCGGCAAGGGAGTGCTCGCCACCGTGATCCATCAGCGCTCGCCGCGGCGATTGCAGCCACTGCACGTGCTCGACTGCGGCGTGCTCGCCGCGGGCCTGCGCAGCGGTGACCTGTTCGGGCAGGTCGCCGCCGACTGCACGGGCCTGGCGCGGCGGAGCGGCGGCCTCGATCACGGCGCAGGCACGCTGCTGCTCGACGAGGTCGGCACGCTGCCCCCCGACCTGCAGCGAGCGCTCCTGCGCGTGCTCGATCAGCGCACCGTGCGTCGCATTGGCGCGGACGGCGTGCATCGCGTGGACGTTCGCGTCATTGCCACCGCGAGCGGCGACTTGCGCGCCGAGGTGCGGGCCGGGCGCTTTCGCGCGGACCTCTACCAGCGGCTCGCGGTGGTTCGACTGCCGATGCCTGCACTGCGCGAGCGTCGCGGCGAGATCCCACGCCTGGTCGCCGCCTTCCTCGCCGGCGAGGGCGCCGAGGCGCCGGCGGCGGTGCTGGCCGCGTTCGAGGCGCACCTGTGGCCCGGCAACGTGCGCGAGCTGCGCAGCGTGGTCGAGCACCAAAAGCTCCTCGGCTGGGCGAGCGCCCTCGAGGCGTTCCAGATTGCGCGCCCCATGGCAGGAGACACCTCCCCGATCGCGCACCTCGGCGAGGCCGAGCGGGCGGCGCTCCTCCGGTTCGAAGAGGACCACCGAGCGTTCCGGCTCGGCCGGCCGCGCCGGATGCGCGAGCTGTCAGGGGACAGGCGCTAGTGCCGCTCGTCAGAAGCTTGATCGGAGTCGACTGGGTTGTGCAACCCGTGGACCGGCGTTCGTCCGCTGCATCCACCTGAAATCCCATATGCCGATCGTGATGACGGCGGCCAATCGGACCGCCACTGGCCGGGAGTCCCCCCCCACCTCAGCGACCGCGATCGGCCTTCTGCCAGGCGCGAGGGTCTGCCACGCCGGGCCGATCACGCCCAAGCACGCGCCGCCACGCGACTTCCTCCGGAAACGCGCTCGCTGCCGGGATTGGCATCGGCATTGCTCATGAGAAGGCCAATGCCGTGGCCGATGATCGCCGACGAGCTCCCCGAGCTCGAAGCACAACCGCTCGCCGATACGCGGCGCCTGTGCACGGACGCAGACGCGGAGTGCGTGCAGTGCTGCACGGTGTCCGTGGTGGCCGGCCCGGACGCCGGGGTCCGGGTCGAGATCCCGCTGCCGGGCGAGGCGGTGATGATTGGCCGGGAGGCGAGCGCCTGCCTGAGCGTGACGGATCCTGGCGTCTCGCGCCGCCACCTCGAGCTCACCCCCGCGCCCGAAGGGCTCGTCGTGACGGACCTCGGCACCGTGAACGGCACGTATCAAGGGACGCAGCGCATCAACAGCATCACGGTGCGCGAGGCGACGCGGCTGCGGCTCGGCACCCAGACCGAGATCGAGATCGTGCTCGGGCCGTCGGTCGAGGTGACGCGCTACGCGCCCGGGCGCTTCGGCGGCGCCATCGGCAACGCCCCGGCCATGCGCGAGCTGTTCGCCCTGCTCGCGCGCGTGGCCCCGACGGACGCGACGGTGCTGCTCGAGGGCGAGACCGGCACCGGCAAGGAGAAGCTGGCCGAGTCGATCCACCAGGCGTCCCGGCGGGCCAGCGCCGCCTTCGTGGTGGTCGATTGCGGCGCCATCCCGCGCGAGCTCGTGGCCAGCGAGCTGTTCGGGCACGCGCGCGGCGCGTTCACGGGCGCGACGGCCGGCAAGCGAGGTCTGGTCGAGGACGCGAGCGGAGGCACGCTGTTCCTCGACGAGCTAGGCGAGCTTCCGCTCGAGGTGCAACCGCAGCTGCTACGCCTGCTCAGCAAGCGGGAGGCGCGCCGGATCGGCGAGACACGCCCGTACGCTGCCGACATCCGCGTCATCGCGGCGACGCACCGCGACCTCCGCAGCATGGTGCGCCTCGGCCAGTTCCGCGAGGACCTCTACTTCCGCGTCGCGGTGGTGCGGGCCACCGTGCCGCCCCTGCGCGCGCGCCCCGAGGACCTGCCCGCGCTGGTCGCGCACTTCCTCGAGGAGATCGGGCGGCCGCGCCTGCGCTGCTCACGCGCGCTCATGGCGCGCTTTCTGGCCCACGACTGGCCGGGCAACCTGCGCGAGCTGCGCAATGCGGTCGAGCGCACGGCCTCCCTGAATGACGGCTGGGTGGAGGCGACGACCGAGCCTCTCGGGAGCCTCGGTGAGGATCCGCCGAGCTGGGACGAGCCGATCACGGGGCCGTTCAAGATCGCCAAGAGCCTCATCGTCGAGTCGTTCGAGCGCGACTACCTCACGCAGCTGCTCGCGCGCCACAACGGCAACCTCACCAGCGCCGCCCAAGAGGCCGGCATCGATCGCAACTACGTGCACCGCCTGCTCAAGAAGCACAACCTGCCGAGCGGCCGCGAGTGAAGCGCCGGCCGCCTCAAGGCGACGGATCGGGGGCCAGCGCCGGCCGGGGTCGTGGCGACCAGCCGAGCTGCGTGACCAGCCGCTTGCCGAGGTGGATGGCCGGCTTCTCGACCACGTACCAGGACAGCACGGAAAGCGGCAAGACGCCGAGGATCGTGGCCACGCAGTTGACGAGCGGGCCCTGCGCCGCGAGGCGCGAGGCGAAAAGCTGCGCGACCGGAAAGCCCCACAGGTAGACGCCATACGAGAAGTCCGCGGGCATCCGCGCGGAAAGGACCGTGCGGGTGCCGCCCAGCCAGAGCAGGAGCGCGAACACGACGGCCAGGAACGCCGGCTCCGCGAGGTGGGTCGTGCGGCACAGGAGGAAGATCGGCAGGCCCGCCAGCGCCCAGCGCGCCCTCGGGGTGGCGACGTCGCGCTGCACGGCGAGGAGCGCCCCTGCGGCAAAGCAGCTCGGCAAGAGGCGAATCTCCGGGTTCTTGCCGAGGGTGCGAAGGAGCAGCGGCGCGGGCAGCAGCGCATCGGCGATGACGAGCGCGCAGATCACCGTGGCGACCCAGCGTCGGTACAGCAGGCCGAGGGATGCGCCCGCGAGCAGGCCGAGGTACGCGCCGACCTCGTGACGCAGCGTCCAGAGGCTGCCATTGACCGCCTTCGCGTACGGATTGGCCAGGAACACGCCCGGCAGGTGGTACTCGGTGCGCAATAGGCCGTTGGCGACGAGGTAGCGCCAGGTCTGCTTGTGCCCGAAGTACTCGCCGGACGCGAGCGCGCTTGCGAGCGGGCCCACCACGAAGACCGTGACGATAAGGGTGAAGATCAGCGCCGGAAAGATGCGGAACACGCGCGCGACCACGAAGGCCAGCGCACCGCGCTTGTCGAGCAGGCTATTGGCGCAGACCAGGCCGGAGAGGAAGAAGAAGACCTTGACCGCCAGCGCCCCCGAGTAGGTGAAGCCGACCAGCCGGGCGACCACATCGCGCTCGCCGGGCGCGGGCGCAAGGACGTAGGAGTGGCCGACGATCACGGCCAGCGCCGCGATCAACCGGAAGACGTCGAGGTTGTTGTGCGACCGCTCGAGATAATGGCGCAGCGAGCGCGGAGCGACTGGCGTGGGCTCGGGCATCTGGGTCGGCGGCTCCGACCCGGAAAATCGGCGCGCACGCCCGCGTTGTCAAGGTCGGACGGCGACGCCTTGGCGCCAATTCCGATACATCGCAAGTTTCGTCCATCGTTGAGGCTCCGTGGCCGCCTGACGCAGGGGCGGACCGCCGATGGCGAGCGCGAAGACCACGTACTGGCCCCAGGCGGCGCCGGGCGCGCGGTGGTGGGTGACGCCGACGACGACCTTGAGCTCGCCCTGCGCGAGAAGCTCAGGCGGAAAGTCGAGGTAGTCGAGGTCGCTCGTCTCCATCACCCAATCGCTGACGTGGTCGCCCGAGCCCTGGGCGGCTGCGTGGAGGATGTCCTTGAGCGCGTCGAACGGCTCCTTGCCCTTCTTGAGCACGAGGGCCGACTCGGAACCCAGCTCGGCCAGGCCCTCGACCCGCACGGGTGGGGGCGCGCCCACGACCCCGCGCGCCCGCGCGAGGTTCTGCAACACCCGCGCCTCGTCGGCGCTGTGGTCGTCGGACTCGAACAGCGCGTACGTGGTGACCGCCGCGGCGAGCCCGGCGACGTCGCCCGGGATCGCCGGACCGACGGCGAGCTGCCGCGCGGCAGGGTCGAGGAGCGTGAGCCTGCCGACCGGGCTCTCGAGCGCGTAGTCGAGCCACACCATGGGCGCGGTAGATCTCAAACTGATCGCGCGTGCCCTGGAGCCGAAGGGGTTCCATGCACAGCCATCAGACGGTGACCTCTACCTGGTGCGCAGGTCGCTTGAGGCCGAGGTCTACGAGCGCGTCGTGCCGTGAAGGCGCTCATTGGCGACCTGGGCGAGCCACTCGGCGGCCTTGACACGCACGTCCTCCAGCGAGGAGAAGCGACGGCCGTAGAAGAACGAGTGGCGGACGTACTTGATGCTGGCCTCGACGCGGCCCTTGTACTCGGGACGTCGGACCGGCGTGGCAACGGCCTCGAAGAGATAGTGGCCCGCGAACGCCAGAAACCGCGGGTTGAACTGGACGGTCGAGCCCACGTGGTGGAGCACGACGCTCTTCAAGTTGTCGTACACGATGCGGCGGGGCACGCCGCCGAAGTGCTCGAGCGCGCGCCGGTGCATGCGACAGAAGGTCTCCATTTGCTGGTCGAGAGAGAAATCACCGAGCAGCGCCGCCCAGCGCTCCCGGCGCCGGCGCACATCCTCGGCGTCGGCATCGAGCACAGCACGCAAGGCTGGCCAAACCACGCGCCCAGGCCCTCGAGCAGGAGCCGCAACGCCTGCGGCTGGGCGGGCAGAGCGGCAGCCTGGCGCGGAGCACCGGGCCGAGCTTCGGCAACGACAGCAAGATCCGGGTCTCGTGCTTGCCCGGCGTGATCGCGATCCAAAGGGGCGACGTCAATGAGCACCTCCAGCCGTGGGCGCGCGGGCTCGGGCGCCATGCCCGGGGCCTCGCCCATCACGACCACAGATGCCGGCGCGACGCTCCGCGCGGAATCCCGATGCGTCACGATCTTCTCCGGCTGCCCTTTCGCGGAAGAGCCGTTGCGGGGCCCTTGCCGGTCGCCCGTCGCGCTTGCTCGTCGAGGTCAGGCCGTCGCGCAGGTACTGCCGACCGCGTCTCGGTGTAAACAGTCGGCAAGCCTCCATGACCGCTGCGCGCGAACCCTACACCCCGGAAGTCGTGGTGCTCGTCGGCATCCAGGGCTCGGGGAAGACCACCTTCGCGCAGGCGCATTACGGTGCGACGCACGTACGCATCAGCCGGGATCTGGTCAAGACGCCGAACCGCGAACGCGTGCTGCAGTTCGCGTGCCGTCGCGCGCGCCGCTCATCGCCGCCGCCAGGGCCGCGGGATTTCGCGTGATCGCCTGCTTCTTCCCGCCGGACGTCCCGCAGGCCCTCCTGCGCAACGCGGGCCGCAGCGGCAAGGCGAGGGTGCCCGATCAGGCGATCCACGGCACGGCCGCCAAGCTCGTGCCGCCGCGCAGCGACGAGGGCTTCGACGCCGTGTATGTCGTGCACGGCGCCCCCGACGGCTACAGCCTGGAGGAGATCGGTGACTGACGACCTCGGCGATCGCATGAAGGACTACGAGATGGCCGAGGCCGGCAGGCGCCTGATGCCGGGCTTGCCCGTGTGCGCGCGCATCGACGGCAAGCGCTTCTCGCGCTTCACCGAGGGGCTCGCACGGCCATTCGACGAGCGCATGAGCCAGCTGATGGTGTCCACGACGCGATACCTCGTCGAGGAGAGCGCCGCGCTCGCGGGCTACACGCAGTCGGACGAGATCAGCCTGCTCTGGTACGACGACGATCCGAAGGTGCAGCTGTTCCTCGATCGGCGAATCCAGAAGCTGACCTCGATCCTGTCGTCGATGGCGACCGCCTGGTTCAATGCGCAGATCGGGCAGGCCCTGCCCGAGAAGGCGGGGGCCGTCGCCCTGTTCGACTGCCGCGTGTGGGCCGTGCCGAGCCAGGCGGAGGCCGCCAACGTCTTCCTGTGGCGAGAGATCGACGCCACCAAGAACTCCGTCAGCATGGCGGCGCGAACCCACTACCCCCACGAGCTGCTTCACGGCAAGAGTGCCGCGGAGATGCAGGAGTTGCTGTTCCAGAAGGGCGTGAACTGGAACGACTACCCGGGTTTCTTCAAGCGCGGGACGTTCGTCCTGCGGCGCGGTGTGACCCGGCGGTTCGCCACGGACGAGCTCGCCGCGTTGCCTCCCCTGCACGCGGCCCGCACCAATCCAGACCTGATGGTCACCCGGCACGAGGTGCGTCCCGTCGAGATGCCTCCGTTCGGGCGGGTGATCAATCGGGTGGGGGTGCTCTTCGCCGGCGAGGAGCCGCAGGTCCAGGACGCAGGCTGAGCTAGACCCAACAGCAGTCATCCCCTCCGTCGCTGGGGTGGCACCACACGCGGTACTCGAGGACCTCGTCCCAGACGTGGCCGCCACCGGCTTTCACCAATGCCGGATAGCTGCCGACGCGCGTGGGGTCGAGCACCTCCGGGGGCTCGTGCTCTGGCTTCGTCGTCACCGCGCCAGCCTATCCCGCGGCGACGTGAGCCGGGCGGAGGAACTCCGGCGGCTGGCGCAGTCGAGCGCTCCGACGATGCGCACGGAGGCCGTGCTCCGGTGATGTCAGAGGAGAATGTTGATCTGGAGGGCATGAAGAAGGACCAGCGGCGCAGGCAGAAGAAGCTCGAGCGGCGTCGGCGAAAGGCCAAGGCCTGGCGGACGGCGGCTCGCCGTGACGGCGGGGCGCCGGTCTCGCTTGACCTTCCGCTCCCGCCCCTGGGGGCCGGCAAGATGTCCGACCAGCTCAAGGCCTACGCGCGGCCGCTGCTCGACCAGTTCTCGCCGACGCTCGAGAACGCGAATGCGGTGCTCCGCCTCTCGGCCGTGCTCTGGAACCTCGCCACCATCGACATTCCGCTCCTGCGGGAGGACGCAGTGGAGGAAGTGGCGGCGGGCTTCGAGCTTCCGCGCGAGCGGGCCGAGGCCCTCGTCGAGACCATGATCGCCCGTCGGCGCACGCTGTTCGCGGACGAGCCACGGATGATCGTGGACCTGAGCGTCGAAGATCGCGGCGCCACGTTTCACCTGAACGTCGCCAGCGCCTGGCCGACGCCCGGTGCCTCCCCGATGGCCCTGGGCGCGGCCGGCATCCTGGCCGACCCGTAGGAACCGAAGGGCGCTCCTGCGCCCGGCCCGGAGGTAGGATGCGCGCCGTGCGCACGCCCCGATCCCAGCTCCCCGAGCCTGCCCAGCCACCCGTCGCCAGGGTCGCCGAGGCGCTCGCGGCGATCGATTCGCCCGGCAGCTTCGCGACCCGCCTTGGGGCACCCGCGCGAGATCTCGCGATCGAGGTCACCGGTGTCGGCCGGCTGGCGCTGCCGATCACGCGAAGGACCATCCGGGCCCTGCTCGGCGTGGCGCAGCCGTCGCCGTTCGGCCTGGGCGAGGAGACCCTGCACGATCCGCAGGTGCGCTGCTCGCTCGAGATCCCGGGGCGTCGCGTCAAGATCGCGCCGGGCTGGCGACCCGCGCTCGCGCAGCACCTCGAGGGGATCCGCTGCGCCCTTGGCCTTCCCGAGGGCCAGCGCCTCGAGGCGGTGCTCGACAAGCTCGTGCTCTACGAGGAGGGGCAGTTCTTCAAGGCCCACCAGGACTCGGAGCGCGACGACCGGATGGTCGCGTCGCTCGTGGTGGTCCTGCCGTCCGAGTACGAGGGCGGGAGCCTCACCGTCGAGCACCGCGGCGAGAAGAAGACCTTCCACCGCGTGCAGAGTCAGTCGCGGGACCTCTCGCACGAGACGCTCCGCCGCGGGAGCCCCCAGGTCCTGCAGCTGCGCAAGACCGACGCCCTGTTCGCGCGCGAGCGCGAGCACCGCAAGGAGGCCGCCGCGCTGCTGGCGGGCCTCGGTTCGCCTCCGAAGGCGCCGCGCTCCTCGCGCCGCCGACTCGCCACCGCCGGGCGCCGCCCCAGGGCGCCTTCGTCATGACCGCCCATGCGCTGCGCATGACTCCCGACCCGACCTGCGGATGCGCGTGGGGCACCTGATAACATGTACTTGATCGGAATGAGCATCCAGATCATATCTATGTGATGCCACGGACGCCGGAGGCGCTGTCCACGTTGCCGCCAGCGGTGACGGCGGCGCTCCGCAAGCTGGGAGAGAACCTGGCCATCGCGCGGGTGCGGCGGCGAGAGCCGCAGCGGCTCTGGGCGCGACGGCTCGGGGTGTCGGTGCCCACGTTGGTGCGGCTCGAGCAAGGCGACCCGGGCGTGGGGCTTGGCATTCTCGCGACCGCGCTCTGGCTGCTCAGCCGCGTGCAGGCAATGCCCGAGCTCGCGGCGCCGGAGCACGATCGCGGCGCGCTCGAGCTGGACGTGCGCGCCGCGGTCGAACGCCGCGCGGCGCGCTCCGCGGCCTCGGCGATGGGGCGCCGCGGCAGGAAGCGGCCGGGGCGTGGCTAGCAGGGTACGCGGGCCGGGCAGGGCGCGCGACCCCGGCTACCGGGTCACCGATCGTCTGTACCTGTGGCTGCTCACCGACCCCGGCAGGCCGGTCTTGGTCGGGGATCTCGAGCTCGTGCGAACGCTGCGCGGCGTGTCGCTGCGCTACGACGAGGCGTGGCTCGCGCGCGGGTTCGCGCTGAGCGAGGACCTGCCCCTCGTGCCGGGGGAGCACCTCCCCCGGGAGCGCGACAGCGCCGCTGGGGCAGTCGAGGATGCGCGCCCCGATCGCTGGGGAGAGCGCGTCATCCGCTTCCTGGACAAGCCGCCACGACTGTCGCTGCTCGAGCTGCTCTACTTCGCGGGCGACGACCGCTTCGGGGCGCTCGGCGTCTCGACATCCCGCGAGGCCTATTCGCCGCGCCGGATGGGCCCCTTGCCGGCTCTCGGCGACGTCGCGGTCATCCAGGAGCTGGTCTACAAGGTGCTGGCGAACGAGCCGGTGCCGGCCACCCAGCGGCGCCTCCTCTCACCGGGCGCGACCATGGGGGGCGCCCGGCCCAAGGCCCTGGTCGACATCGACGGCGAACCGTGGGTCGTCAAGCTCGGGGCGGACGACCCCGTGGACAGCCCGCTCATCGAGCACGCCTCGATGACGCTGGCCAGAAGGGCCGGCATCCGCGTCGCGGAGACGAGGGCGATTCGCCTTCCGGGCGGCCATGCGGTCGCGGTCCGGCGCTTCGATCGCCGCTCCGGTCGGCGCCTGCACGCGCTCTCCGCCCAGGTCGTGCTGCGCGCGGCCGGCGAGGTGATGGGGTACCCGGAGCTGGCGCAGCTCCTGCGCCGGCGGGGCGTGGTCGAGCGGGGCGTCAGCGTGTCGCAGATGCACGAGCTCTTCCGCCGCATGGTGTTCAACATCCTCATCGACAACACCGACGACCACGAGAAGAACCACGCGCTCCTCGTCGACGATCGCCAGCGGTACCAGCTGTCACCCGCCTTCGACGTGCTGCCGTCCGGTCAGGCGCTCGGCTACCAGCAGATGCGGGTCGGGCTCGAGCAGGCGGACTCCACGCTCGAGAACGCGCTCTCGATGTGCGAGCAATTCGCGCTCCGGCGCGACCCGGCGATGCGCGAGGTCCGCCGAGTGCTCGCCCCGATCGCGCGCTGGAAGGACCACTTCAGGGCCTGTGGCGTCTCGCGCGGTGACGTCGCGGCGCTGGCCGAGCAGATCGACCGCCCCTTCCTCCTCGAGCAGCGCCGCGAGCTCCAGCCCCGCGCCCCCCGGAGCCGGGCCCGCCGCGAAGTGTGAGTCCACCTGGAGGAAGACGAAATGAAGTGCAGGGAATGCCGCGACGGCGAGCTGGAGACGCGGATCGGCGAGCACGTCTACGTCGAGGTGAGCCAGGAGGGCGCCAAGCGTGGCCGTCTGGCGATGGTCGCGGGCAGCAAGGACTGGCGAACGGAGGAGCGCGCCGCGTAGTCCCCGCGCGCGGACGAGACGAGCGCACACGTCCCGTCGTCAGCGGATCGCGCTCGCCCGGTAGATCTCGTCCACCACGAGGTCGGCGCCCAGGCTCGGCAGGGTCACGCGGCCGCCCGCGATCGCGACGCGAGTCGTCCAGCGGCCGTCTGCGTCGTGCTGGTGCACCGTGATGCGGCGCTCCCGGTGGGACACGATGATCGACTCCCGGAGCGATGGGATGGTCTGATAGAAGACCTGCTTGTCGCCGGTGTCGAGCTCCTCGGACGACGGGCTCGTGACCTCGAGCAGCACCGATGGGTTGAGCGCCGTGGCCACCGGGCTCGGGGCGTGCTGCTCGAGCGGGCCGCAGATCAACGAGCCGTCGGGGAAGGTCGCGAGCCCCGCCGCCTCGACATAGATGCGGAGATCGGACGTGTGCACCCGACACGGCCTCCCACCTACCGCGTTGCCGAGGACGCGCAGCACCTCTGCGGCGAGCGCGGAGTGCTCCTCGGAGCCGCCCGCCATCGCGTAGATCTCGCCGTCGAGGAACTCGTGCTTGGTCGGGCTCGACTGCTCGAGCGCCGCGTACTCGGCGTACGTGTAGCGGTGGAGACGGCGGGCGAGCGACACGCGTCAACGCTACCACGGACCGGCGGACCGACCACCGGCCCGGTCGGTGCGGCCCCGCGTCGGAACGGCGCTCTTCTACAGACCGGATGGACACTCGGAGCGGGCCCGAACGCGCGGATGCGCGTGTGCTAGGCTTGATTCTCGATGCAACTCGATCGACCGACGGACGCGCCGCCCAGGCGGATGACGCTGGCGGAGTGGGCGGACCTGCGGGAGGACGAGCCTGGCGAGCTCCAGGACGGTCTGCTCGTGGAGGAGGAGCTGCCGGACGGGTTGCACGAGGTGACGGTCGCGTGGATGGTGCACATGCTGCGTGCCTGGATAGCCGTTCGTGGTGGCGTCGTGATGGGCTCCGAGGCCAAGTTCGCCGTGCGCCCCGGGCGCGGCCGGAAGCCGGACACCACGGTGTACCTCCCCGGCCGTCGGCCACCCATGCGCGGGCTCATCCGCGTGCCACCGGACATCGCCGTCGAGGTCGTCTCCACGGCGCCCAGCGACGTACGACGTGATCGGGTGGAGAAGCTCGACGAGTATGCGGCGTTCGGCGTGCGCTTCTACTGGATCATCGACCCTGCGGCCCGGAGCTTCGAGGTCTGCGAGCTCGGCTCTGACGGCCGTTATGTGCACGCGCTCGGCGCAACCGGTGGGCAGGTCCAGCCGCCGGGATGCGCGGATCTCACGCTCGACCTCGACTCGCTCTGGAGCGAGCTCGATCGGCTACTGCAGGACGACACGCCCGAATAGGCAGCCGCGCCAGGACCCGCTTCCCGTGCGATGGCCGCGAGGGTCGAAGCCGCAGGATCAACTCATCCGGATGGGCGCATATGGACGATTGCATCGAAATCTCCAGGCCTTCTCGTTCGAGGTGTGAGGTTATTCGCCCATCCGCATAACCTCTGGCTTGGAGGACAGGCGAGCCGCGCAGTGGACGCCGTGCGCAACTGGGGTAGGCCGGCCAGCAGCGCAGCACGAAACGCGGCCGATGCCCTTCGACTGAAGAAGGACCTCGCATTTCAGGACGGCGTGGCGCAGCTACTCGCCGGGAATGGCCGCGTCATGGCCGGCAATGGCCATTCAATATCGATTGGCGATGTTGCTCGGCTGGTATCGAGCTATGGCGGGTCCATCGGTGATTGGTCAAAGATATCGAGCAGCGCATTCGAGTTCTCAGACGGCGTGAGCATGGAGGTGCATGCCTACGCAAACCAGGTCCTCAATCTAGTTGTCGAGTACAAGGCCAAGCTCGACTTCGTGAAGTTCTAGGCGTGAACCGGGGAGAGTCTCATGAACTATGGTCCTGAGATTATGAAGATTGCCAACGTTGGCGGGCTGGATCGAGCAGGCTGAACAATCATGAACGCTGGTACTCGTGTACGGATCCGTCGCGACCCGGAGTTCGGGCCAGGGCCATGGTCAGACGAGCCGACCGGAGCGCTTGTCCTGGGCCCGGATGGCGCCTTGTTCTCCGACCTGCAGACGCCGCTGGGGATTCGCCGACAATACTGGGTGGAATTCGACGAACCGCAGTTCGATGCGGACGGTGACGGGCCTTACGTTCTTTCGCAGGTGCTCGACAAGTACATTGAGGTGCTCGACGAGTGACAGAGGCCCTGCCTCAGAGGCCCTGACTCGGAGCAATCCCCTCCTGCTGGCCTCCCCGACCTGTTCGGCGACGGCACGGCGACCCGAAGGTCGAGCGTCGACGATTGCGTAGTGTGAGACGCGATACGCGCATTGCATGGGAACTCGGTCGCCGGGTGCGCGGGTGCGTCGGAGGTGGCCTCCGGGGATTGAGCGAGGGGGGCGAGGGTCAGGCGGTGTCGGCGCAGTGGACGCCGAAGCGGACGCGGAGGGCGTAGGTGCCGGATGGGAAGACGGCGGCGCGGTCGC
>JAHFDS010000596.1 GCA_023248855.1 Myxococcales bacterium | reverse complement strand
GGTGCGCCGAGGATCCTCCGGAGCTTTCTGCCGAGCTGCACCGACAGCGCGTGGTAAAGGCGCAGCTCGTCGATGAGCTGGAGCCCGAGCAGGATCTGCCCGTGCCTGCGCCCCTCCTGCTTGGCCTGTCGCATGGTCTCGCGGTAGGTCTCGAGGTCGAGCATGCCGAGGTCGTAGAGCACATGGCCGAGCGCGTCCGCGTGATCTGGGAGCTCCGCGTGCACGACCTGCCCCTTCGAGAGCAGGAGCCTCGCCTCGAGGCCTGGCGCGCGCGCATCGCAGGCGCCCTGGAAGCCCGTCCGGTAGAGCAGGGGCAAGAGCGAGAGGGGCTCGCGACCGCTGCCGAGGTCAGGTTGCGAATGCGCGCGCATCGAGGGCATCGTGCGGCCTCGAGCCGGTGGTCATCAATCGGGTTGGTTTTTCGTGCGTTCGCAGACGCGCCGCTCGGCTGTAGATCGCCTTTCTTGCGACCCCGCCCGGTGGGGCCTACCATATCCTACATGTGGCATGCCAAGTCTTCCGAGTGGCAGCGTCTGACGCCGCGTGTGGAGGTGGCCGGCCTATGCAACGAGATCCGCGGCGACGCCGACAGCTTCGCCAGCGTGATCGACCTGTCGCCCGCGGGACTGCGCATCGAGCGCCCCTTGCGGGGCCGCGGGCTCGAAGCACGGGTGCAGCTCGAGATCGACGTGCCCGAGATCGACGAGGTGCTCTGGGTGCTCGGCGAGGTCTGCTTCGACCGGGTGCGCCACGCCGGCGCACCGGGCCTCTTGCGCACCACTGGATTTCGCATCGCCGCAGCCGCGGGCCGCGAGCTGCGCCTGCTCCGTGACTACGTCTTCGAGCGCAGCCTCATCGAGGAGCGCGCCCGCCGCGCGTCACAGTAGCCCGGTCCGCGCGCGCGCCGCGCAGCAGGACAGCCACCTCGCCGTGGCCGCGCGCCACCGCCAGCTCGAGCAGGCTCTTGCCCTGCCAGTCGCTGCGCGCCGGGGCCCCCGCCGACAGGAGGTGCCTGACCGCGTCGGCGCGACCGCTCCGCACGGAAAGGACGAGGGCGTTCTCGCCCCATCGGTTCTCCGCGGCGAGGTCCGCGCCGAGATCCAGCAGCTCTTGCAGCGCGGCCACCCCGCGACCGAGCGCGGCCCACACGAGCGGCGTACCCCCGGTGTGGGCATCGCGCGCCTCGAGGTCGGCGCCCCGCGAGGCCAAAAGGCGCACGCTGCCCGGCTGATCGCAGTACGCCGAGAGGTGCAGCAGCGTCGCGCCCGAGCTGGAGCGCGCGTCAGGGCTCGCCCCTCGATCGAGCTTCTCGCGCAACGCCTCGAGCTGGCCACGGGCGGCGACGAGGTGCAGCGGCTCGCCCAGCGCCCGGAAGCGGCGAATGCGCTCCGGTGTGGGTGACTCGACGACGTAGGCGGCGTAGGGAGCACGAGTGGCGACGCGTCTCATGGGCAGCCTCCCCATGGCTGTGAAGCAATCGGCGCGCCGCGCAGGGCACGCGCAAATTGTGGGGGAAGGCGCCGCAGTGGGGTATATCGACCCCGGACCTGGCGGTGGTTCCTCCTGGGGCCATCAGGCCCTATCGCGGGTCTAGGGCCAATGCCGATTACATCGAGCGAAGGGCCCAGGGACGCCGAGTGGCGGGGAGTCGTCGGCGCGTTCGATGGGCAGATCGAGCTATCGCGGGTGGGCCAGGAAGGGCCGGTTCGGCAGGCGCGCGCCCTTCTGCGCCGGCACGAGGGAGATGAAATACTCAGGCACCAGGTCGTCGGCGTCCTGCTCGTACTCGCGGCCGAGGCACTGGATCGAGACCACGTAGTCGCCAGGCGGCAGTGACAGCCGAGCACCCTGGTCGGTGGGTGCCTCGGGGCCCAGCCGCAGACAGTCCATGCTCTCGATGCAGAGTGCGCCACTCGGCAGGCTGAGGAATGTGGATTGTGCCTCGCTCCACGGGATGCCGCTGCCGCCGGCCTCGCCACCCGCCAGCGGCGGCCCAAGGCTCACCTCGGCCTGCAGCTCGTCGTCCTGGTACAGCTCGAAGACGACCAGCATCCCCTGTTCGCCCAGAGCAATCAGCGCCGCATCGACGTCGTGCGCGGCGTCACCGTGGAAGCCCTGCAGCAACGACGGACTCGCCCTGGTAATCGCCGCGCCGTGGGTCTCGTCGTAGAGGTAGACGGTTGCCGCGCTATTGTAGATGCCGACCTGATGGGCGTCCGGGCGCAGCCGTCGAACCTTGTAGTCGGCCATTGGTTGGTCCCCTTGGGTTGGGCGAGCCGTCGTGAGGTGACGGATGCCCGAGTCTCGATGATCATCATCTTGCCTTGCGCGAACCTGAGGTGGGTAGGTCTCTTCGACTTTGCAGCCGGGCACCAAGACCGGCGGATCCGGTAACATCCTCGCCGGGCACCGGTGTTCGGTGAGGGGAGGTCTCGATGCGTAAAGCTGGGTGGATCGGGCTCGTGCTCTGTGGGCTCGCGTGTGGCGGTTGCGGCGGAGCGGGCGCAAATGCCGGGATGGCGGGCACCGCCGGCATGAGCACGGGCGGAGCGGGCGGCGCCGGGACGGGGGGCGCCGGAACGGCCGTGCGCGATGGCGGAAGCTCGCCGGACGGCCCGGCCGCAGCGCCCTGGGAGATCCATCCGACACCCGTGTACGGCGACTGGGCATTCGACATGCGCCAGTCGTTCACCGGCGATCCGTGCGTCGCGTACTTCAATGGACGATTCTACAATTGGAACGCGACGCTCCTCCCCTTCGCGCTGGGTACGGCGATGGGGACGTTCGGAGCGTCCATCGATCAGGCGTCGGCGGCTACGCCGGCGACCATCTGCGATTCGCTACCCGTCAATGCGCTCGTGAAGATCTGCTCCCTGCCGCTCGAGCTCTCGACCTCGACTGACGGCATTCATTGGGCTCGATTCGACAACGGCACGCCGGATCTGGGCGACGACTACGTCCTCATCCGAGACTCCGCGGAATCCTGGGACTCGGCCTCCGTCGAGGCGCCCACGGTGGTCGTCGACGGCAGCACCCTGAAGATGTGGTTCAACGCCTCGAAGCGACTCGCCTGTGAGAAGGATCCCGCCTGCATCGGTGACATAATGTGCCGGGCGCGATGCCTGGGCGATCGCATGGGGACGTTCAAGCTCGGTTACGCCGAGAGCTCCGACGGAACCCACTGGCACAAGTACGACGATCCGACGACGACGTCTCCGGAATTCGCGGCGAGTGATCCGGTCTTCGGGGCGCGTCCAGGCGCCTGGGATGACGGTTTTGTCGTCGACCCGACGGTGCTCAAGGAGGGCGGCGTCTACAAGCTCTGGTACGGCGCCTACGGCATCGCGGCAGACAAGGTGCAGATTGGGTATGCGGAGTCGAATGACGGCAAGACGGGCTGGCGTCGCCGCGATGCGCCGGTCCTGAGCCCCACGCAGAGGAGGGTGGGGTCACCGGCGCCAGCGTGATCAGATCGGGCAGCACCTACGAGATGTACTACTACGCGCTGAAGAAGCCGGGCGTTCTCCATGCGACGTCCCCGGACGGTCTGGTGTGGCGACGTCAGAGCGTCGTCATTTCGAAGGGCACGCCTGGCAGCTGGAACGAGCAGGAGGCCAGCTCCCCGAGCGTTCTGGTCGCACAGGCCAGGGAGTGGCTCTCCTTCACCGGCGGACGCTGCTCGCTCGAGGGGAATCGCGCGATGCCGTACTGCGACATGAACAATCTCTTCCTCGACATCCGCATCGGCGTCGCGACGCGACCAGAGCCCTAGGATGCGAGGGGTGCAGTGGCTGGCTGGTTCCGCACTGCTGCTGGCGCTCGGCAGCAGCAGCTGTG
>JAHFDS010000175.1 GCA_023248855.1 Myxococcales bacterium | reverse complement strand
CCATCGAGGCGGCGCGCTCCACGCTCGGCGTCAAGCGCGTGATCGACCGGATCACCGTCGCGCCCAGTCAGGCCCCCAGTCAGGCCCCCAGCCAGGGGGCCCCGTAGACGGATGCCACGCACGCTCGAAGAAGCAGTGTCGCTGCTTCGGAAGAGGAGAAGGCGAATGACGACCCAAGAGACCACCTCGGGCCCGAACCAGAGTCCGATGCCGCCGCCGCCGATCCAGGTACCGAGGCCAACGGGCCGTGCGGGAACCGTCTTCGTGGCGCTGGCCGCGGCCGTCCTCGCAGCCCTCGCGACCGCCCTGGTCCTGCAGTCCTCCATGCTGCCGCCGTCCGTGCAGTCGGCGCTCGGCGCGAGGGTGGAGGTCCCACAGGTGGTGGGCAAGTCGCTCGAGCAGAGCCGGGGCGCGCTCGAGCAGCAGGGGCTCATTCCGAGCGTCTCGGAAGAGCGCGTGGACCCGAGCGTCGCCGCGGGCACCATCGTCGCGCAGTCTCCGCTTCCGGGCTGGCACATCCCGCGCGGTGCGGAGATCAAGCTGACGGTCGCGCGCGGCGAGGGCAAGGCCAAGGTGCCGGACGTCGCGGGCCTGCCCGCGCTGCAGGCGGCCGAACGCGTCGCGCAGCTCAAGCTCCAGCTCGGGGGACCGCTCGAGGCGCCGAGCCCGAACGTCCCAAAGGGCCTGGCCGTGGGGACCATGCCCCCCGCCGGCACCGACATCGCCACCGGGGCGCTGGTCCGGCTCGTGGTGTCGTCGGGGCCGCCGGTGTCCGAGGTGACGGTGCCCAAGCTCACCGGCCTCGGGCGCGCACGCGCCCTCGCAGCCCTCGAGCAGTCCGGGCTCAAGGCGGGTCCGATCACCTGGGTGGACTCGGACGACGCCGAGCCCGGTACGGTGGTGCGCCAGCAACCCGCCGCGGGCGCACTGACCGCACCGGGCACGGTGATCACGCTCTCGGTCGTCCGTGACGATTAGTGCCGCTCGTCAGAAGTTCCAACGATTGGTGGGCAGCACTAGTGCCGAAACATATGCGCCAAGGCGCATGGAAACGAGGGCGCGATGCCGCGCACGATCCTGGTCTCCAACCGGCTGCCGGTCAGCGTGCAGGTCGAGCGCGGTGTGCTCGACGTACGCGCCTCGTCGGGCGGGCTGGCCAGCGCGCTCCGGGGCGTACACGCCGACGGCGAGAGCCTCTGGGTCGGCTGGCCGGGCGACGTGTCGCGCCTCGATGACCGCCAGCGCGCCGCCCTCGCCCAGCGGCTGACCGCGATGCGCATCGCCCCGGTCTACCTGACCGCCCCGGAGATCTCGCGCTACTACGACGGCTTCTCGAACGGCGTCCTTTGGCCCCTGTGCCACTACCTGCTCGACACGGTGCGCGTGGATGCCGGGCGTGACTTCGCGACCTACGAGGAGGTCAACCGCCGCTTCGCCGACGCCGTCTGCGCCGAGTGGCGCCCCGGCGATCGCATCTGGGTGCACGACTACCAGCTCTTCCTCGTGCCCGGCCTCCTGCGCCGGCGCCTCCCGGACGCGCGCATCGGGTTCTTCCTGCACATCCCGTTTCCGAGCTCGGAGATCCTGCGCACCCTACCCTGGCGCGACGCCATCCTGCGCGGCCTGCTCGGCGCGGACCTGGTGGGCTTTCACACCGACACCTACGCGTTTCACTTCGGCTACGCGACCGCGCAGCTGCTCGGGCTCGAGCCGTGCACCGACGCGGTGCGCTACGAGGACCGCGTGGTGCGCTTCGGCAGCTGGCCCATCGGCATCGACGCCGAGCACTACGAGGCGCTGGCGCGCGCGCCCGAGGCGGAAGCCACCGCCGCCCGCATCCGGCAGGAGGCCGCGGGGCGGACCGTGGTCCTCGGCGTGGACCGCCTCGACTACACGAAGGGCGTCCCGCGGCGCCTCCTGGCCATCGAGCGCCTGCTCGAGCGCTGGCCGCCCGCGCGCACGCGGCTGCACTTCACGCAGCTCGCCGTGCCGACGCGCGAGCGCGTCGATGCCTACGCGAGACACCGCAGCGAGGTGCAGGAGCTCGTGGGGCGCATCGACGGTCAATACGGCACCGCGACGCGCGCGCCCGTTCACCTCATGCACCGCTCCGTCAGCCCGCGCGAGCTGGCGGCGCTCTACCGCGCGGCCGACGTCATGCTGGTGACGCCGCTGCGGGACGGCATGAACCTCGTCGCCAAGGAGTACGTCGCGTCGCGCTGGGACGATCGCGGCGTGCTCGTGCTCTCCGAGCTCGCCGGCGCGGCCGACGAGCTGGCCGAGGCGATCCTCGTCAACCCCTACGACCTCGACGGCGTCGCGGCCGCGATCCAGCGCGCCATGCAGATGCCGGCCGAGGAGCAGGAGGCGCGCATGCGCCTATTGCGCGCGCGGGTGCGGCGGGGCGACGTGCGCTCCTGGGCCCAGCGCTTCCTCGAGGACCTCGCGGCCCCCGATCCGGACCCGGCGCCGCGCACCTCTGCAGCCGCCAGGCCCTCGCTGGCGGCGGCGCTGGCGGACGTCGCCGCGCAGCGGCTCCTATTGCTGCTCGACTACGATGGCACGCTCGTGCCCATCGTCGCGCAGCCGGCGCTCGGCTTGCCGGACGCGCGCCTCAAGGTGCTGCTGCGTGCGCTGGCCGAGCGGCACGAGGTGCACCTCGTCACGGGCCGCAGCCGCGGGTCGATCGAGGCCATGCTCGGGGAGCTGCCGATCGCGCTGCACGCCGAGCACGGCCTGTGGTCGCGCGAAGGCGGCGTCTGGGTGCCCGAGGCGGCCGTGGACCTCTCGTGGCGCCCCGCGGTCGAGGCACTGCTCGGCCAGATCTCTCGCCGGACCCAGGCGTCGATGCTCGAGATCAAGGACGCCTGCCTGACCTGGCACTACCGCGGCGTCGAGCCGCAGCTGGCGCGAGCGCGCCTCTCGGAGCTGAGACATCGCCTCATGCGCCTGCCCGAGCACGACCGCTTCGAGGTGCTCGCGGGTCGCAAGGCCATCGAGATCCGTCCGCTCGGCGCGCACAAGGGCACCCTCGCGAGCAAGCTCGCGACGCGCTTTGCGCCGGGCGCGATCGTGGCGGCGGGGGACGACACCACCGACGAGCAGATCTTCGCGGCGCTGCCCCCCGAGGCGCTGACGATCCGGGTCGGCGAGGGGCGCACGGCCGCCCGCTTCCACGCCGAGGACGTGCTCGGCCTGCGCACCGAGCTCGAGCGGCTGGCGTGAGCAAGGCCATGCCAGGCTGGCTGGATCACGGCGTCATCGGCAACGGCAGGGTGCTGGCCCTGGTCGCGCCGTCGAGCGCGATCGAGTGGCTGTGCCTGCCGCGCTTCGACTCGCCCTCGGTGTTCGGCCGGCTGCTCGACGAGGCGAAAGGAGGCGCGCTGGTCATCCGCCCACCGGAGGGCGAGCTCGAGGGGCGCTCGTGCTACGTCCGCGGCACGAACGTCCTGTGTACGGAATTCGCGCACGGCGAGCACCGCTTCCGGGTGATCGACTTCGCGCCGCGAGTGCCGCGCGGCCTGGGCGTGTACACGCCGCTCGAGCTGGTCCGCATCATCGAGCCGATCGCGGGCGCCCCGCGCCTCGTGATCGACTACGACCCGCGCCCAGACTTCGGCCGCGCCGCGGTGCACCTGTCCGAGGGGGCGAGCGCGCTCGAGCTGCACGCCGCGGGCATCGAGCTGTCGCTGTTCTCGGACCTGCCGATCTCGTTCATCGCGAACCGGCAGCCGTTCGTGCTGCGCAGGCCGATCTTCCTCTTGCTCTCGGCGGGGAGCCGCCGCGAAGCGCCGCGGGCGTCCGAGGTGCACCAGCTCTACGAGGACACCGTGGCGGGCTGGCGCGCCTGGGCCAGGTCGTGCGCGCTGCCGAGCTTCGCCCCCGCGGCCGTGCTGCGCTCCGCGCTCTGTCTCAAGCTGCACGCCTACGCGGACACCGGCGCCATCGTCGCGGCCGCGACGACCAGCATCCCCGAGGCGATGGGGACCGAGCGCACCTGGGACTACCGCTACTGCTGGCTGCGCGACGCCGCCTTCGTGGTCGAGGCGTTCCGGCGCATCTCGCACCTGGCCGAGGGCGAGCAGTTCGTCGCGTTTCTCCGCGACGTCGCCGAGGCGGGGCCCTTGCAGCCGGTCTACGGCGTGGGCGGGGAGCGCGACCTCGAGGAGGTGATGCTGCCGCACCTCGCGGGCTTCCACGGCAATGGCCATGTGCGCACGGGCAATGCGGCCTCCAGTCAGCGCCAGCACGACCTCAATGGCGAGCTCGTGCTGTGTCTGGAGACCGTGTTGTCCGATCCCCGGATCAGCCCGGAGGACGCGACCACGTACCTGCCGCTCGTCGAGCGTTTGGTCGAGCAGGCGATCGAGCTCGCCCCGTTGCCCGACACCGGCATCTGGGAGTTCCGGACGCTCCTGCGCCACCACACGTTCTCGCGCGCGATGTGCTGGGCGGGCATCGAGCGGGGCGCCCGGCTGGCGCGGCACCTCGGCAAGCCCGAGCTGGCGGAGCGCTGGCGCGCGATAGCGAACCGCGAGCGCGAGATCGTGCTGGAGCGCGGCTATCACCCCCGCGCGGGGCTGTTTGCGCAGGTGCTCGACGGCGAGCTGCCCGACGCGTCTGGGCTGCTCCTGCCGACACTCGGGGTGGTGGACGCGCGCGATCCACGGTTTCTGTCCACGCTCGAGGCCTACGAGCGCCTGCTGGTCCGGCACGGCTTTCTGCTGCGTTACGCGAACCGCGACGACTTCGGCGAGACGACGAGCGCGTTCACGCTGTGCTCCTTCTGGTGGGCCGAGGCGCTGGCGCTGTCGGGACAGCTCGAGCGCGCGCGCGAGGTGTTCGAGCACGTGGCGGCGCACGCCAATCCGCTGGGCCTGTTCTCCGAGGACATCGATCCCGCGACCGGCCGGCTGCTCGGCAACTTCCCGCAGGCTTACACGCACGTCGGGCTCATCCACGCCGCCATCACGATAGGCGAGCACCTCGACGCCCGCGACGGCCACGTCCGCGCCTGGAGCACCGTCCCCTGGTGACCAGCGAGGCCACCACCGATCCGCCCACCAGGAGCCCGATGATCCCGAGCGACAGCAGGATGGGCAGCTCGACGACGTCCGAGAGCAGCATCTTGCCTCCGACGAAGACGAGCACGGCCGCGAGGCCGTAGCGCAGGTGACGGAATCGGTCCACCCCCGCGGCGAGCGCGAAGTACAGGGAGCGCAGGCCGAGGACCGCGAGGATGTTCGACGAGAACACGATGAACGGATTGGTCGAGATGGCGAGCGCCGCCGGGATCGAGTCGACCGCGAACAGGACGTCCGCGCCCTCGATCGAGAGCAGCACGGCGAACAGACGCGTGGCGTGGCGATGGCCATGCTCGCGCACCACGAAGTGATGCTCGTGGTACCCACGACGGGCCGAGACGAGGCGCTCGACGAGCCGGGCCAGGGGACCGAGCTGCGGCCCCTTCTCGCCGCGCTCGAGCATCGCGCGGGCGCCGGTGAGGAGCAAGAACGCGCCAAAGACGTACAGCACGAGGTCGAAGCGCTGAACCAGCTGGGTGCCGAGCCCGATGAAGGCGCCGCGCGTGACCAGCGCGCCCAGGATGCCCCAGAAGAGGACCCGGTGATGCAGCTCGCGGGGGGTCCCGAAGGCCCCGAAGACGAACACGAACACGAACAGGTTGTCGACCGAGAGCGCCTTCTCGAGCAGGTACGCCGCCGAGAACTGCAGCGCCACCTTGGCCCCGAGGCGGGCGTACACCCAGGCACCGAACGCGGCGGCGACGCCCACCCAGGCGCTGGTCCAGGCCAGCGCCGCTCCGATCGAGGGGACGCGGTCGCGCCGATGAAACACCCCGAGGTCGAGCGCCAGGAGCACGGCGACCAGCCCGAGGAAGCCCGCCCAGTGCCAGGGCGTGCCGATGGTCGGGCCCGAGTAGGTCACTCCCATGGCTCCGTAGCTCAGCAATTGTCGGCCCACATTTCGCATCCGTCTGGGGGCCAGGGAGGTACGCCATGCGATACTCCAGTTTGGCCCTGCTCATTGGACTTCTTGCCACCGTCGCCTGCGGCGCCGAGGACGACGCCGCGACGACGGCGAATGCCTTGCGCCCGCCGCCGGCAGGGGCGCAATCGGGGAGCATTCCGGAGATCTGCTGGCGCGAGCGGCGCGCGTCGCTCGACCAGATCTCCGCCGTCCGCCAGCGGTACCTCGATTGCACGCTCGACGACGACTGCGTGATGGCCAATGCCAGCACCGGCTGCGACATTACCTGTCCGACCACCGTCAATCGTCATGGCATGCCTGTGTTGGCACAGACGGTTGCGGCCGTCGAGCACGCCTATTGCGAGGATTACCGGGCGCGCAGCTGCCCGCCCTCGATTGCGCTGTGCGCTTACGCCCAGGCACGCTGCGTCGCCGCGCGATGCGCGATGGTCGTTTGGCGACTGCAGCCGCTCTAGATTTGGTGGGATCAGAAGCGCCTGGCGGCCTTGTCCATCGCCGCCGTGATCACCGCCGCGCGCCGGTTCTGTGCCCAGCAGGCCTCCGTTCGGGCGCGGCACGCCGGGTGGGCTTCGCCAAAGGTGGCCGTCTGCAGCTGCGACTCCAGGACGCCCTCCGCCCGCAGGAAGTCCTTGACCGCCCTCGAGCGCTCGTGGGCCAGCATGAGGTTCCGCTGCGTGGGGCCGCGCTGGTCCGCATAGCCCTCGATGATGACGAGGTGGCTCGGATAGCGCTGCAGACACTTGGCGAGCCGCTCCAAGGCCGGCTGCTCCGTCAGCGGCACGTCGGTCGAGCTGGTCGCGAACTGCACGCGTACGCTCGACCCGCACGCGGCGATGGCCTGGTCCGGCATCACGCACTTGAGCTGGACGCACACCTTCTTGTCGCCGCACTGGTCGTCCTGCATACACTCTGCTTTGGCCATCTCGGGGTGTGCGCGCTGCTCGACGCAGCCGTGGGCACCGAGTCCGGTCGAAAGCAGCACCGCCATCGCGTAGGGGATGCGCATGCGTTCCTCCTGGTTGGTCGTTTCTCGCAATCACCCCGATTAGCAGGCGCCATGCCAGCACCAGATCCTTGCGCCAGGCGCGAGGGACCAGGGTCTTGGGGTACGGCGGGCGCGGTCGGCGGCGAACGCCACGCCAGAATCTGGCCAGGGCGGTCGGAATATGGCATTGCGATTCAGAAATCGGGTCGGTGCAAGCGCTCGACGAAGACCGAGCACGGGGCATTTCTCACCACGGACTCGGCGACGTTGCCGAGCAGCAATCCCCGTAGACCGGAACGGCCCACGGTACCCACGACCACGACCTGCGCGGGCAGGGCCCCGGCCACGCGGACGATCTCCGGTCCCGCCGGCCCGAAGCCGACGCGGGCCGTGCCGATGGCCCCCGTGCTCTCCATCGCCAGGCGCAGGCGCGTGGCGGCCTCCTGCTCGAGCGACGCACGCAGCTCCTCGGTCCAGGCCGGATACGGCAGGGCCCCCGCGCCCGCCGGGTCGATCCAGGCCGTGGGCTCCTCGGCGCAATGGAGCACCGTCAGCTGGCCGCCGAGGTGCCTCGCGATGCTCGCGCCGGTGCTGACCGCCGGCAGCGCCGGATCGGAGAAATCCGTCGCCGCGAGGACGCATCCCGAGGCCGGGCTCGGGCGGGCGACGAGGACCGCCGCGTGCGCGTGGCGGATCACCGAGCTCGCGACGCTCCCCAGAAGGGCGCCCACGACCCGGCCGCTGCCGTGGGCGCCAATCACGACCAGGTCGACGGCCAAGGCCTCGGCCTTCTCCGCGATGGCAGACCGCGGCGCGCCCTCCTCGAGCAGCAGGCGGAAGGCGTCAGGCCCGCGTCCGGTCACCGCCTGCACGCGCGTGCACACCGCATCCTCCGCGGCCAGACGCAGGGCGAGGGTTTCGCCGAGCTGCGGGGGCGCCACGACCGGCACGAGAGGCATCACGAGGGCCGGAGCGACCGGCAGGACGTGGTAGACGCAGAGCTCCGCGCCCACCGCGCGTGCCCAGAAATCGGCCTGCTCTATCGCCAGGTCGCCCTCGACGCTAAGGTCGGTCGCCGCGAGGATTCGCTTCATGTCCTGCTCCCGGGGTTGACGGAAGCATCTCGTGTGCCAGCGGCGCGGATCAGGGGTCGCGAGGGTGAACGAGAAGAACGCGTCCGCGACGGATCGAGCTCGAACGACGCCTCGCCGTTGTCATAGGCCTGCCGCGCCAGCGCCAGCACCGCCTCTTCCGTGCACCCTCCCAGGGTCCCGTGCATGGCGTCTGCTGCTCAACGCCGGTGCAGCGCGATGATGTGCTCCGTGAGCGGGTAGTCCTCGCCGGATCTGAGGTGCAACCAGCGCGAAGCGCTGCCCATGGTGAGCACCGCATCGGGCACCAGCATGGAAGCGTGGCCGGCAGCATCGGTCACCGTCGTGCCCGACCATGCGGGTGTGAAGTCGTCGACCATCGCGTCGCCAGTGATCACGGCCATTTCTGCCGGCGTGCCGTCGGCACGGTGGAGCGTGAGGTCGACCTGGAGGCCTTTCGCCACGAATCGGTTTGTGGCTGCCAGCCTCCAGAGGTTCGGGTCCGGCGCGCGAAACGCGCTCGCGTCCATGTCATCGAAGCGATCGATCGCCTCCTCGAACGCGCGCACGGACCGCGCCAGGAACGCGGCGTCGACCTTGTCCATCGTGTCTCTCGACGTGTGGTAAGCCCGCTCCATTGAATCGGTCGCGGACGCAATCCCCCGCCGCCATGCCCTCGCGCGTCCCGGCGCGCTTGTTGCCGAGAGCCTCCAGATCGCCGAGGGTGCCCTCGATCCGGTGCCGGATCTGGGTGAGATCTTGGTAGTCGCGCGCTGCGTCCGGCGCCGGGGTTGGTGCATCGGGCGGCACGAGCGGAGCATCCCGCGGGGCAGCGTCCACCGCGGGCGCGTTCGCATCGTATTGGGTGGTCCGCGTGCCTTCACCACAGCCGGACAGGACGAGCGACAGTAGAAAGAAGGCTGTGCGTGGCAGCATGCAAGTCTCCATCGCGTCGAACGACGCCATTGAGCGTTGGCGGCAGTGTTCACCTTGAAGCATGCGCGATGCCAGCCTGCTGGATCACGCTTTCGCAGGGTTTCGTGCTCGATCGTGGACCCGCATCCACAAGCCCGTGGCCGGACGGCCACGCAAGACACGAGACCGCGGCGATGTGGTTTGCGAAGATGATGTTGTTGTCCGTCAGCCAGCCCATGCCCTTGACAAGGACGCGCGTCCCACTGCAGGAGTAGCGCGCGAAGGGCTTGACGACACCGATCGAAAACGGGTTCACTGCCCCTGAGCTGCGGGTTCGACCTAGGATGGTCGACATGGGGTATGGATGGCGCGCTTCGTCCACACGCCGCAGAACGTGCCGCTCTCCTCCGGGGGCAAGCTGCGGCTCGCCGTCTCCCTGGTGGTCGACGGGCGCCCCGTGCCTGAGCACGCGGGCGCCAGCCCGAGCACGACCCTCTTGGGAGTTACATTTGCTCTTGGCGGGTAGAGCACGAGCGGGTCGAAACTCTAGCCTTTGATGTCGAACAGCTCGTGCACCTGCCACGCAGCGAGCTCGCGTCGCCTTGGCGGAGCGGAGCTGGTCCAGACCGCACGTGCGGGCGAGACTCGCGGGTGCGGGTTGTTCTCGATCACCCACCGCGCGTGCCCAGAAATCGGCCTGCGTGATCGCCAGGTCGCCCTCTTGACGGAAGCATCTGGCGTGCCAGTGGCGCGGATCAGGGGGTCGCGAGGGTGAACGAGAAGAACGCGTCCGCGATGTCGTCGAAGGAGCTCGGCGCGGCGCATCGTGCGCACGGTTTGCGCGGGGGCGGCTTCGAGTACGTGGCAGGGACGACATCGACCCCGATCGTCAGCTCCTGCGTCGAGGCGGCGCCGCACGCGTCGCAGCGGTAGGGCGCCAGCACGGAGCGAACCACGGCACCGCCGTGCGACCCGGCCACCATGCAGAACTGGCGGACCATCACCTCCGGCACCCGGTGCAGCGTGACCGGGCCTCGCTTCGAGACATCGACGATGAAGAGCATCCAGGTGCGAAGGCCCATCGAGTTGATCAGCGTCACGCCCGACAGGTCGATGTCGAGCGGGAAGGCGAGGTCTCGGTGGTTGATGGGCAGCTGGGTGGATTCGTTGATGAAGCCGCGAAAGGCCACCCGCACGCCCGAGGGCTGGCGGTGGAACTCGACCTGGAAGGAAGCGACCGACGGATCGGCCTTCATGGGGGATCTCCCTGGTTCTTGGCAGGCTCGTGATCTCCGCTGCTCGCGTAGATGTGAATCGAGCCGGCCACCTGTGGGTTCTTCTGCGAGCGCTCCGTGTCGATGATGCCGATCACCTGCGTCAGTCGGCCGGGCGACAGCTGGAACACCAGCTGATCCGTCTGCTGGTGCGCCATGAACAGGCCCAGGCCCGCGCCGCCCTCGGTCAGGTTGAGCTGACGGGGGCCGCCCTGCCAGCAGCGCGCCAGCGAGCTCCGGACGACGCTGGCCTGGAGCGCGCCCGCGGCGTCACCGACGGCCCACCCGATGCGGCGGCCATCGGTGCCGTACCGCAGCTCGACCGCGACGCCGGGCGGACGCGCCGTGTGCAGCAGCGCGTTGCAGAGCAGCTCATCGACCACGCTCTGGGTGCGCGCGATCATGCGCCGCTCCTGGCCTCGTGCGGTCAGGAACAGCGCGAGGCTGGCCAGGGCGTCGCTCCGGCTGTCGAGGTCGCACACGCTCGCATGCTCCAGGACGCCGCAGGGCTGGAGGTACTGCTCGAGCCCGAAGCGCTGCCCGCGCAGGAGCGTTGCCATCATGAGCGCCACCTGATCCGTCAGGTGCGGTGACGCGGACAGGACCAGGTGCTCGCAGGCCGAGATGCGGAGCAGGCGCGCCAGCTGCGATCGCTCGGCGCGCCCGTCGCCCACCACGCACAAGTTGCGCAGCCGCTCGAGCGGGAGCCGCTCCTCCTCGGCCTCGAGCAAGTGCTCGAGGCTGGCCAGCACCAGCGTGGCCCCCACGCCCGGCACGTCCAGCGCTTCCCGCAGGTGCGCGTGGCAGACGACGCGTCCGCCCATGGCCACCACCGCGCGCTCGATGGTGCTCGCGCCGGCGAGCCCACGCTCGACGAGGATCAACGTCTCGCGCTTCACAGCCCGACCCGATAACCGACCTTGAGGAACGCGCTCAAGCCGGGCTGGGGGTGTGCGGCCGGGAAATCGTCGCTCTTGGCGGCGGTCCGAAAGCCGGGATCGAGGATGTCCGCATGGGTCAGATTGTAGCCGACCAGCTCGAGGTAGAGGTCCTTGACCGGCAGGTCATTGAGCACCACGGACACGTTCAAGCACGCGTAGGCGGGCACCTTGGCAATGGGGCTCGTGATGATCGAGGGCCGGCTGCCGACGATGTCGACGCGCGGCGTCAAGACCAGACGATCGCCGAGCAGGTAGGCGCTCGCGCCGACGGTCGCCAGGTGCGTGGGCTGGCGCGGCACGCGCGTGGAGGTCGCTCGGGGGTCGCTGCTACCGGTGTCGTGGGACAGGTCGCCGGGGTCGATCCGCGAGTAATCCGCGATGAGGAAGCTGTAGCTTCCGAAGGTGCCGAGCCAGCGCGTGGGCCGCAGCTGGACGCGCGCGTCGAAGCCGCCCGTCTGGACGTCGCCGACGTTCTGGAACCGGTTGAGCCTGGAGTCCTTGCCCGGTCGCTTGATGTCGCTCTCCGACAGCTGGATGATGTCGCGGGCGTTGTTGTAATAGCCGTCGAGCTCGACAAAGCCCCAGCTCAGCACCTGGTAGATCGCGTTGAGCTGGGCGGAGCGCATCTTCTCGGGCAGGAGCTCGGGGTTCGTGTAGCGGCTGCCCGAGACGGAGAACATCTCGCGCACCGTCGGAGGCCGGAAGCCCTCGCCATAGAGCGCCTTGAGTGTCAGCTTGTGGTCGAGCCCGGTAAAGACCACGCCGACCCGCGGGTTGAACGTCGTGACCGGTCGATCGACCGGCGCGAACCGGTACCAGAGCTTGCCGGTCTGTCCGTCGAGCCCGAGCCGGCCACCTTGCGCCATCGCGTCCGCCGGGGACACGCAGCGCGGCGCATTGGGCAGGCAGCTGCCGTCCATGGCGTAGTCGGCGGTGCCGACGAGCTGAGGAGCGTCGGTGCCCGAGAACGCGAAGCGATCCACGCGCAGGCCGACGACCGTGGACAGGCCCTCGCCGAGGCTCCAGCTGTGCTCGGCGTAGGCGCCCAGGGTGCTGTAGTCGTAGCGCCGCCGCTCGTCGAGCGTGGGCGCAGGACCGAACTGGGTGAGCCGCTGGTGGTCGAAGGCCGTGGCCGTCTCGCCCATGCCCTCGGCCTTGTTGTAGTCGCCGACCCGCGCCACCTCGAGCGACGCGCCGACGGTGAGCGACATGCCGTCGGTGAGCGCGAGGCTGACGCCATCCTCGAGGCGGGTGGAGTGGTCCGGGCGAAAATAGCGGGCGGAGCCGTCCCCGCCCACGCCGTCGGGGCCGGTGCCCGTGGCATTGAAGTAGGCGTCGGTGCTGTCGGCGAGCAGCGTGGTGGTGCGAAAGACCAGGCTCGCGCTGTTCGTCACGTGCTCGCCGAAGCTCCAGTCGTGCTTGGCATAGGCCGTCAGGTTGCGGAAGTTCCAGGTGTCCGGGCGGTTCGAAAGGCCGTTTAGGCCCGCGAAGCCCTCGTGGTAGTAGGTGCCCTGACCGGCGCGCGTCTCGGAGACGAAGCCGCCCAGGGTCAGCCCCAGCGGCTCGTACCTCGCGCGCAGCTTGGCCATGTAGGTGCCGAGCTGCCCGGCGCCGAGGTAATGCGGGCTGAAGTAGTAGCTGGCGCCGCCCGGGTCGGCGGGCCTGTCCGAGCGCGGCCCTCCGTCGAGGCGCAGATCCGGCCCGTTCGTGTACACGTAGTTGAACGAGGCGTCCACCACCAGGCGCCGGCCCTTTTCGCCAAAGGCCTGCCCGCCGACCACGTTGAAGAAGCCGCCCTTCCTGCGGAGCTTCGGGTCCCAGGTCATCGTGCCGGCCTGGCCCCGCACGCCCTGCAGATCCTCGCCATTGCTGGTGATGATGTTGATGATGCCCGTCATCGCATTGGCGCCGAAGAGCGCGGAGGCAGGGCCGTAGATCACCTCGATGCGCTTGACGTCGTGCAGGCTGTACTGCATGAACACCTGCGCGGTGCCTGCAGACAGGTTGTTGTCGACCACCCCGTCGACCAGGAGGAGAAGCTTGTTGTTCTCCGGCGCATCGATGCCGCGGAACATGAGGATGGGCCCGTAGAGGCCGCCCATCCAGATGGTGTTGATGCCGGGCGCGTCGCGCAGCGCGTCGTAGAGGAAGTTGTAGCCGCGGTCCCGGATCATCGCGTCCGTGATCACGTAGACGGTCGCGGGGGCCTCGCGAAAGGTGGTGGTCGCGGCCTTCCTGGCCGAGACGACCGGTTTGAGCAGGTCCTCGACGGCAATGTCGGGCAGCTCCTCCGGCACCTGGGCCGCCGCACGCGTGGAGAGCAGCAAGAGCCCGCCCGCCCGGAGCGCGCCTTTCGTCATCGGCTCTCCTCGAGGGTGTCTGCGCGCGCGCGCGCGGTCGCCGGCGGCCGCTGGAACAATCGCGCCGCGTCGAGCGGTTCGAGCGCGAGCGGCGGCGCCACGAGGGCCTCCGACAGCGCGAGCCGGAAGCGCGCTGGAGCGGCGAAGAGAGGCGTCTTCGGGTGTGGCAAGAGTCGTGCCGCGAGCGCCTCGTAGGGCCCCTCCGAAGCGGGGCGCCAGCCGTCGATCGCGCCGCCCACGCCGGCCCGGGAGAGGGCGACGCGCACGGCCTTGGCGAGGGCCGCGTCGCGCACCACGCAGCCGGCGGTCGGCACGGCCCGGCTCTCGAAGACGCGCACGAGCCCCGACGCGGCCGCCACGGGCGCGAACACCGCGTCGGCGGTCTTGTAGTCGCGAACGGCGGCGATCGCGCCGGCCAGGTCGGGCCTGCCGACGAGCCCCGCGAAGCCGTCGAGGGCCACCTCACCCTCGAAGAGCGCGTTCGCGAGGAAGTCGCGATCGCGGCAGCCCGTGCTCACGAAGGCGAGCCGCTTTCTCGACAGGCTGCCGATGCCCTCGGGCGCGAGCTCGGGGCGCGCAAGGAGCGCCCAGCGCTGGGCCGTCTCGCCGCCCACCTGCGCCACCGCGATCAGCGTGCCCTCGCGGCGCTCGGCAAGGCACAGCCCGTCGATGATGGCGACGTCGGGCCGGGCCTTGCGCAGATCGTCGTAGCGAACAAAGGCTCTGCCGATCGCCGGCGCGCCGGTGGCGGCGGCCACCTCCCGGGCCACGTTCTGCACGTACTCGAGCCGCGCGGTCGAGCTCTCGAACGTCATGCTTGGCGCGTAGAGCGCCACGGTGAGCTCCGCGGCACGCGCACGGGCGGCGGTCGCGAGGACGAGCGCCGAGCCCGAGCACAGCAGCTTGCAAAGCGTGGGCGCCGTCATGGCAGGTGAAACACTCGCCTCTTGGAGTCGATCCACTCGTCGAGCCGGGACGAGCGCACGCCCTTCTGGCGCGCGGCCAGCCACAGCTCGTAGGCGTGCTTCGCGTTGCCGTCGCGCTCGACCAGGAGCCCGAGGTTCACCAGGGCCTCGGGGAGCTCGTCTCGCAGGCGCTCGAACACCTGTCGCGCCTGATCGGGGTGCTTGTCCATGACCAGTGCGGCCTGGTTGTGCTCGAGCGTCCGGCTCGGTGCAGCGCCCGCGTAGGCCCTCGCGCTCTTGAGCGCTTCTCGCGCCGACCCGAGAGCGCCGCGCTTGAACCGTTCGCCGGCCTCGAGCTCCCACGTCGTGCGCAGGAGCAGCTCGAGCTCGCGCGCGAGCTCGCCCGAGCTGCCCAGCAGCGCCCGCTGAAACGCCGGGACCACCTGCTCGACAGCGGGCCGCGTGGGCTCGAGGGTGCGCGCGTACGCCACGAAGAACGGGACGTCGAGGCTGGCGAAGGCCGGTCGCAAGAGGCGCTCGAGCTCTGGCGGGCGCAGCCTGGCGAGCAGCGCGGCCGCCTTGCCGCCCTGGTTGTCCTCGAGGTACGCGAGCGCCAGCGCCAGGGTTCCGAGCGCACCGTCGGCGGCGTCGTGGTCGGCACGGGCGTGCTCGAGGTCGGCGATGGCCTGGGCGGGCCGCTTGCCGAGCGCCGCGCAGCCTCGTCGGAGGTAGGCGACTTGCAGCTCGCGCGTGGCCGTCCGGGCCACCTGCGGATCGGCGGCGTGGCGCGCGCGATCGAGCCGCTCGATGCCGGGGTCGAACAGGCCCGCCATGAGGAGCAGCGCGCCGTGCTCGAGCTCCACCTCGGCGAGCAGGCTCGGCTCTCCGGCGCGCCGCGCCGCGGCTTCCGCCCGCGCGTACTGCTCGAGCGCCGGCGCGGTGGCGCCGCTCTGGGCGTGGGCGCGCGCCG
>JAHFDS010000595.1 GCA_023248855.1 Myxococcales bacterium | reverse complement strand
CCCGCGCCGCCCGCCGCCGGCTGATCACAGGCGAGCGTGCAGATCCCGGTCGGCTGGCCGCCGCGGAAGCACGGCACACACGCATGGTCCGCCTCGCAGCTCGCCTGGGGTGCGTCTCGCGACTCGCGGAACGCCAGCGAGAGGCAGCGGCCTTCACCGCCGTCGATGCGACAGGCCGGCGGGATGAACTGGCCGCCGGTGCGGATGTACTCGTCGGGCACGCAGAAAGAGGTGCCATCCGCGCAGCGCTGCAGGTGGGACTGCATCGGCGCCGCCACCGAAGTGTCGGCCTGGCAATGCGCGCCCGGCAGGCACCCGAAGAGCATCGCGGGATTGACCACCGCGGGGCCCGCATAGGGACACGTCGCCGGCGGTGGCACGGGGTCGTCGACCTTGGCGCCTCCCATGCCCGCTCCCCCGGCGTCGGGTGCGCGCGTGCCGCCGTCGACGCTCCCACGCCTTGCGTCCGGCGAGGTGGAGACCAGCTCTCCCGAAAAGCAGCCGCAAGCGCCCGCAAGCAGCAAAAGGCCCATCACGCCAAGGCGCATGCACTTGATGCAGATCAAGGATCGGGCCAGGCACCACGACCTGGTTTCATGAGGTTATCGCGGCGTCGCCGGGTCCGCGGTCCCGCCCTCCGGGGTGGGCTGTTCCCGTATCCTTACTTCGTGCGCACCGCGCGGAACCTCTGCCTGCACTATGTCGCTCGCCCCGGGGAGGCTCGCCGGGGCGCTATCTCGCCTTGCGACCTCGCCGCCTTGCTTGGCCGCGAACAGCAGGACCGCGCGCCAGGCTCGGTCGAGGCCTACCTCGACGAACCGCCGGGGCCCGAGCGCTTCACCGTCTCGTTCGATGACGCGCACACGTCGGTCTCGCTCGCGGTCCCGGTGCTCTCGGCCGCCGGCATCCGCCCCACGCTGTTCGTCCCCACCGACTTCGTCGGTACCTCGGCGGAGTTCCTGTCCTGGGCCGAGCTCGCGGCGCTGCGCGACGCCGGCTGGATCCTCGGCTCGCACCTGGCGACGCATCCGCGGGGCCGTCATCGCCTCTACGACGAGGACGACGTCCGGCACGCGGCGCGCCTCCACGACGAGTGCGCGCGCAGCCGGGAAGCGCTCGAGCGCAGGCTGGGCGTCTGCTGCGAGCTGCTCGCCTACCCGTTCGGCGAGCACACGCCCGCCCTGGCCGACGCAGCCCGCGCGGCCGGCTACCGCGCGGCGTTCACGGTCACCGACGCCGCGTGGCAGGGCGATCTCCTGGCCATCCCGCGCATCGACCCGCTCGTGCCGAGGCCGCTCATCGAGGACGCAGGGCCGCCCGGCATCAGCGTGGTGCTGCCCGCGCGCGACCGGCTGCCGGTCCTGTCCGAGGTCGTGCGGCGCCTGTGCCTTTCGTCGTACCCCGCCGATCGTCACGAGATCATCGTGGTGGACGACGGCAGCGCGGATGGCGGGCGGAGGCTGGCGGAAACATGCGCCCAGGCGAATGCATCGGCCGAGGGGCCGGGCGTCAAGGTCCTGCGCCTGCCCGAGGGGGCGAGCTTTCGCGCCGGGCAGGCACGTCAGCTCGGCGCTGACCACGCTCGTTTCCCCATCGTGCAGTTCCTCGACGCCGACGTGGCCGTGGACCGCGACTTCCTCTGGCACGCCGCCTGGCCGCACGAGCGCACGGCGCGCGCGGTCGTGCTCGGCTACCTGTCCGGCTACAACCTGCACGATCACGGCTTTGCCCACCGCGTCGGCGACCTGGCGCCGCTTCTCCCCGGCACGCTCGAGGACGCGCTGCCGGTGTATCCGGATCGCTCGCGCGAGCCCACCCTGCGGGCCTGCCTCGACAACCTCGACTGGCTGGCCGAGCCGTGGCGCCTGTCGTACACGGGGAACCTGTCGCTGTCGCGCGCCCTGCTCGACGAGGTCGGGGGCTTCTCCCGGGACTTCGTGGGCTGGGGCCTCGAGGACGTGGACCTCGGCCTGCGCCTCTTCCGCGCCGGCGCCGAGCTCCTCTTCTCGCGCTTCGCGCTCGGCTTCCACTTGCAAGACCCCGACGAGGCGCGGCCCCGAAACCCCTTCCGGGATCCGCGCCCGGAGCGGCCGGCGTTTTCGGGGTACCTGCGCAACCTCGAGGTCCTGCGACAACATCACGTCGGTGACGCGGCGCTGGCGGCGTTCTGCGACCGGGCGCTCGCCGACATCGACGAGCTCGTGGGCCGGCCCGACACGGTGGGCGTCGAGATGGGGGGCCGCTGCCGGAACCACTGCGCGTTCCACCGCGAGCTCAATCGCTGCCAGGCCGGGGGCACGCCGCGCCATGAGCTCTATGATCGCGTGGCCCACGCGGCGCGCGTGGGTGCGCGCTCGCTTCACCTGCTCGGCGGCGAGCCGCTCGAGCACCCCGACCTCGAACCGCTGCTCGACCACGCGCGCGGGCTCGGCGTGCGCCACGTGACCTGCCACTCGAACGGCGTGCCGCTCGGGGAGCCGGCCAGGCAAGCGGCGCTGCGCGGTCGGCTCACGCACGTGGTGCTCAAGCGCTTCGGGACCGAACGCGCGAGCTACGACGCCATGACCGGGGGCGCGGGGACGTTTGCGCTCGCCCAGGCGGGCCGCCGCTGGTTGCTGGAGGAGCACGCCGCCGGGCGCACAGGCGTCTCCTGCGTGATCGTGATCGGGCCGGCCAACCTCGGCGCGCTCGAGCCGCTCCTCGACGAGGCGGTGGCAGACGGGTTACGCGTCGAGGACGTGCTGGCGGTGGGCGGCGCCAGCGTCTCGGCGATCGCGGCCCGGGTGCGCCGCTGGGCCGGGCTCGGCCGACCGGCCCCGACCGTCCGCGTGGGCGAGCCCTGAATGCCGGACCACGCTCAGGGCGGAGGACCGGGCACCCTGGCGTTGTGCAGCCCCTCCAGGATCAGCGCGCGCGCGCGGTGCGGGTCGTCGTCGAAGCGAACGCCATCGGCCACCACGCGATCGAAGCTGCGGTGGAAGAGCGCCAGGCGCGCCCTCTCGGGCTCTGTGCAGCCGGCGTCCTTCGCGCACGCGCCCGAGGCGAGATCGAGCGCGCGCTTGGCCTCGGCCAGCTCGTAGCGGTCGGCGTGTGCCATCGCCAGGCCGAGGCCGACCCGGTGATCGGGCTGGCCCTCGAGCGGTGACAGCGTCTGGAGCGCCCACTCGGGTCGATGCCCGCGCAGGTAGAGGTCGGCCAGGGCGGCTGCGACCCCGACGTCGTCCGGGCGGGCCGTGCGCAGGCGCTCGAGGTCGGCGCTGCGGGCGCGCTGGGCGTCGTCGAGACCGTCGAGCCCCGCCTTGGTCTTGATGCCCGGCTTGGGCATGAGCAGCACCAGGGCCACCAGCGCCAGCGCGAGCACGTCGAGGATGCGGAACACGTCCCGAGTATAAGGTGGGACGCCGCCGGCGCTACCGATCCCCTCGGCCGCAAACCCCTGCGCCTTGCCCCGGCCGCACGGATGCTATGCTCCGAGCTCCGTGGACGTTCGCTGCGAGCGGTGTCAGACCGAGTACGAGATCGACGATGCGCGTGTGGCCGACAGCGGCCTCCAGGTGCAGTGCCAGAAGTGTCACCACGTGTTCCGTGTGTTTCGGGGCCAGAGCGCGGCCGAGCTCTCCTGGATGCTCCGCAGCGGCAGCGGCGAGATCGTGCGATTCCGCGATCTGCCCATGCTGCAGCAGCTCATCCACTCGGGGCGCGCGCGGCGAGCCGACGAGATCTCGCGGAGCGGGGAAGCCTGGAAGCGCCTGGGTGACATCCCGGAGCTCGCGCCGCTGTTCGAGCAGGTGGAACACACCTTGCCCGCGGAGCGCGCGCGCCGGACCACGCCGCCGCCGCCGCCGG
>JAHFDS010000594.1 GCA_023248855.1 Myxococcales bacterium | reverse complement strand
GCCGGCGCCCGAACTGGACGCGCCCGCGATGCCGCCGGTGCCGCCGCGCGCGGCGCGCCGTACACCCGAGCGTGAAGTGGCGCGACGCTCGCCCCACCACCGCGCTGTGATCGAGGCCAAGCAAGCCGCCGAGCGGGAAGCCAGCCGCCTGCGCGCCCTGCCCGAGCTGTCGCGGCGGCGCGCGGCGGCCGAGGGGGCAGCGCTACCGGCCGATCGCTTCCAGGTCTTCTCGGTCGAGGAGCTGGCGGCGCTGACGGACCGGGCCCAGCGCTACGCCGACCGGCTCGGGGATCTCGCGAGCGAGCTCGGGCGTGCCGCCGGCGGTGAGCTCGACACGCCGCGCGCGATCGCCGAGCTGCAGCGCCAGGCCATCCTGCGTCGCGACTTCCTGCGCGAGCTCGACGGCAAGCAGGTGATGTGGCTGTTCGAGAACGGCTTCTTCGAGACCGACCCGGCACGCGAGCGCGCCCCGTCGCTGCTCGGCACGTTCAAGGGCGAGCGCACCGCCGACAAGCACGAGGTGGCGCGAGACAAACCCGGCGATGCGGAGGGCTAGGGCCCATCCGCGCGCCCGGGCGCGTTGCGGCAATCCTCGAGGCTGCTATCCTCGCGCCGATGGACGCGGCCAAGCAGCGAGAGATCGCCTCCGGGCTCGTGGCCGCCTATCGCGCCGAAGGAACCGCCCTGCGTGCGCTCGCCGGGCGCGAGCTGCCCTCGTTCGAGGAGGTGGCGCGCATCTCCGAATCGCTCCGGGAGCTGCTCATCCCCGAGATGGCGATCCCCAAGCCGCTCGACCTCGAGCGCTTCGCGGCCGATCACGTCGCCGATCTCGCGCCACGCCTGCATCGCCAGGTGCTGCTCGGCCTGGGCTTCGACTGCGCCCCGAACGAGTCGCCCTGCCGGAAAAAGGCGTGGCAGATCGTCGAGTCGTTCCTGGGGAGCCTGCCGGCCTTGCGCAGCAAGCTCGACCTCGACGCGGCCGCCTCGTACGACGCCGATCCGGCCGCGAGCGGCGCCGACGAGGTGATGTTCTGCTACCCGGGCCTGTTTGCCATCGCGGTGCACCGGCTCGCCCACCAGCTCGTGGCCGCAGGCGCCCCCGTCATCCCGCGCATGATGGCCGAGTTCGCGCACTCCAGGACCGGCATCGACATCCACCCCGGCGCGCACGTGGGCGAGCGCTTCTTCATCGACCACGGGACCGGCGTGGTGATCGGCGAGACGGCCGAGATCGGCTCCCGGGTCCGCATCTACCAGGGCGTCACGCTCGGCGCCCTCTCGGTGCCCAAGGAGACCGCGCGCAGCCTGCAGGGCAAGAAGCGCCACCCGACGATCGAAGACGACGTCATCATCTACGCGAACGCCACCATCCTCGGTGGGGAGACCCTCATCGGACGCGGGGCGATCATCGGCGGCAACTGCTGGATCACCGAATCGGTGCCGCCGGGCACCCGCGTCACGAGGAGCTGACCATGTCCGACCACGAGCACGCGCACGACCCCGACACCCTGGTGACCACCTTCCTGATGCGCTTTCTCGCGACGCTGGCCGTGGTCTCCGTGGCCGCCAACCTCGGCCTCTGGATCTGGGCCGCGACCCGGTAGTGGCCGTCAGACCTTGCGCGCGGCGCGGGCGATCTCGGCCTGGCCGTCGGCGTGGTAGCTCGACCGGACCAGCGGGCCCGCCTCCACGTGCGCAAAGCCCAGCCCGAGCGCGAGCGCGCGCAGCTCCGAGAACTCGGCGGGCGACACGAACCGCGCGACCGGCAGGTGCTCCCGCGAGGGCGATAGATACTGCCCGAGCGTCACGATGCGCACGCCACAGTCGCGCACCTCGCGCAGCACCTCTTCGACCTCGGACAGCGTCTCGCCGAGACCCAGCATGAGCCCGGTCTTGGTGGTGGCGCCCCGCGCGGACGCGTGGGAGAGGACGGCATACGAGCGCGGGTAGCTGGCCTGGACGCGCACCTGCCGCGACAGCCGCGGCACGGTCTCGAGGTTGTGCGCGAAGATGTCCGGCCCCGCGGCGAGCACCGCGTCCACGTCCTCCGTGCGCCCCTTGAAGTCACCCACGAGCACCTCGAGCGTCATGTCCGGACAGCGCGTCCGGATCTCCCGGATGGTCTCGGCCCAGTGTGCCGCCCCGCCGTCCGGCAGGTCGTCCCGGTCCACGCACGTGATCACGGTGTGCAGAAGGCCCAGGCGCGACAGCACCTCGCCGACGCGGCGCGGCTCGTCCGCATCGGGCGGCAGGGGTCGCCCGGTCGGTACGTCGCAGAACCGACACGAGCGCGTGCAGATGCCCCCGAGGATCATGATCGTGAGCGAGCGCCGGTTCCAGCACTCGCCGATGTTGGGGCAGGACGCCGACTGGCAGACCGTGTGGAGCGACTGCTCCTCGACCAGGCGCTTGACCTCGAAGTACGTGTCTCCGCTCGGCAGGCGCACCTTGAGCCAGTCCGGCCGCCGCTTCCGCGTGGCGATCTGGACCAGGCGATCGGGATCCATCTCCTGATGCAAGCATCAACGCGCGCGCCTGGCCACTCGAAACTGCTGGCCGGCGCCCTCCACGCAACTGCCGGGCGCCGGCGCCGATACCTCTTTCCGTGATGCGCCTGTCCACGCTGACTGCTCGCCGCCATCTCACAGACTGGCGGCCCCGAGCTCGTGTCCGCGGGCGGCGGGGGCTCCGTCTGGGCGGGCCTTCGCGATTTTACTCGCTGGCAAACCGGGGCGGTGGATGGCGGGCGCAGACTCGCCCGCCCAGAGCCCCGCGGACGCCGCCACCCGCCGGCAGCCACCGTTCCTGCTCCTTAGGAAGGAACCAGACGCCGCTTGAGCAGGTTGTGCGTCGCGGTGATGAACGCCCACTCTGCCCGCACCCTTGCGGACGCCGCGCAGGAGGAAGTCGCGAATGCCGCGAGCGGCCTTGATCTGGCCGAAGACCGGCTCGACGATCACCTTGCGGCGCGAGTAGAGGGCTCGACCGCGCTTGGTCGCGAGCTTTCGCGCCATCCGCTGTTTCGGCGTCATGCCGGCAGGGGGGCGCCCTCGCACGCAGATGGGCGTGTCGCCGTGCTTGTGCCGCCTTGTCGCAAGCAGGGGTTCCGTTCCATGCGCCTGTACGAATGTGACGTTGGCCTCGGAAAAGTAGCCGCTGTCGGCGCTCGTGTGGTCGGGTGCTCGGCCACAGTTCTCGATCGTCTGCGCCAGCATCGGCGCGAAGTGCTCGACGTCAGGCGGCTGATTCGTGACGGCTTGCGCCACGATGATCTGGTGCGCAGCGTCGACCGCCGCCTGCGAGATGCACGCGCCGAAAGTCGCTGATCCGGCTGTGGTCGGGATGCTGCCCCGCCGCGATCACGCGGAACGCGACGTCCTCGTGGGTCTTCCGCTCGATCTGCCGCGACGAGCGCACGCCCACGCAGTAGCCGTAGATCAACAGCGTCAGCATCATCCGCGGGTCGTACGGCGGGTACCCGCGCAGCTCGGCCTCGTACTTCGCCGGGATGGCGCGCAGGTCCAGCGCATCGACCACGTCCATCAGGAAGTACGCCAGGTGGCTCTCGGGCAGCCATTCCTGCGGCGACGGCGGCAACAGATACATCTGCCGCGGCTCGTAGGGCCGATAGTCTTGCTCACGCCTCCACTCGATCACATCGGCCGCACCACGTCGATCTCCTACGTCGACCGTCCCACTCTTTTTTCCTTCAAGGAGCGGTGACCGGCGTCGGAGGGGGCGGGTGGCGGCGTCCGCGGGCCTCCGGGCGGGCGAGTCTGCGCCCGCCATCCAGCTCGGTGGTTCGCCGACGTCGGGCGGGCGTCAGAGCGAGCGCGCGGCCGAAGGCGCGCGAGC
>JAHFDS010000593.1 GCA_023248855.1 Myxococcales bacterium | reverse complement strand
AAAGGTCGAGCTGGCCGAACCAGCTGCCGACCGCCCAGGTGGCGGGCGAGGCCGTGATGGCGAGCGCGAGCGCGCCCGGCCGAGCCAGGCGGCGGCGGCGCGCCACGGCGAAGGCGCCGAGCGCGAGGGCCGACTCGGCGAGCGCGAGCTCGACCTTGAGCGCGTGGCGATAGCCTCGGGGCGAGCTGGAGAAGGCGGACGGCAGCAACAGGGCCGCTGCGCCCACCGCCGGGTAGTTGAGGTCGGGGGCCCGCACGTAGGCCTGCCGCAGGCTGCCTTGCGTCTGCGCCACCCAGCGCAGGTGGTTTTCGAGATCGCCCGCGTGCCCGCGCTCGAGGTGCAGCGGAAGCAGGAGCCACGGCACCGCGAGGGCCAGCCAGAAGCAGGGGCGGTCGATCACGAGCCAGCAAGGGTACGAGGAAAGGCGGAAACCGGCGACCGGGCGGCGGACGAGCGGCTACTTCGCGCCCGTGGCGGCGCGCAGGTCGCGGATCGTGCCGGCCAGCGCCTCGGCGATCCGGGCGTGCGCGGACGCGTTCGGGTGCATGTCCGTCGGCGCGACCCACAGCGTCGCCGGGTCCTCGCCATCGAACAAGAGAGCGAGATCGACGACGACGATGTGCATGGCGACAAGACGCGCGGCGATCTGGGCGTGCAACGCAGCCAGGGGATAGCGCCCGTCCTCGCGGGCGAGGAGCGGCAGGAGGGCCACCGCGAAGGCGCCGCCGTGCGCGCGCGTCGCCGCGGCCATGCGGCCGATCGCCGCGAAGGTCCGCTCGGCCCCCGGGTTCTCGGGGCTCCAGAGAGCCCCGTACCACGCCAGGGTCTCGGTCGCGAGGCGCCGGGCGGCCAGGAGCCGCCGGATCCATTCGTACAGGCGAATGTATCGGCCGAGCCCTTCGGGCGCAGCGCGCGCGCCGCGGTGGACGATGAAGTCGTTGGCAGCGGGGAAGCGTCGGTCGAGCTCGGGCGAGCGCTCGGCGTCGTTGGGGACCAGCGCATAGAGGACCGCGTGGGTGCCGGTGAGCTTTCCGAGCTCGTGCTCGAGGCGCGGGAAATCGAGGCCCCGGCGACCGGCGCCGACGACGCCCAGGCGTCCGAGCCGGGCGACGAAGGTGTCCTCCTCGCGAACACCCTGCCCCTCGGTGAACGAGTCGCCGAGGACGATCACCCCGGGATGGGGCTCGTCGCCGCGCCAGCCGCGGCTGTTCCAGCGGAGCTCGAGGCAGCGGGGACGGAGCGCGCGGGCCTCGTCGAGGCCGGCGATGCGATCCGACCAGCGCGTGAACGTGTCGGTGTCGGCGAGCCGGACCTGGCGGTCGCCGCGCGGGTCGTCGGGGTAGCACTCGAGGCCGACGCGCTTGTCGGCGGACTCGTAGAGCTTCGGACCGGGGTCGATGCGAAAGGTCAGGCGGAGCACGATCTCGGCGACCGCGAGCGGCACGAGGAGGCCGAGCGCGATCACGGCGACTCGCACGGGGCGGGTGGCGGAGCCCACGACCGCCGCAGCGTAACGCGGCGCGGTGTGCGAAAGTCAGCGCGTTGACCGTCGTTGCCGCTGCGGTGCCGCTTTACGGAATCAACCTGCCGTGGCTGTGCGGCGCGTACGGCCATGATCTCGCGGAGAACCCTGCACACCCGGGCTGGCCGGTGGACGCGACCGCTCGGGACGTGCGGGTCGCGATGCAGCGCGCGCGCCGGCTGGGCTTTTCCGCGGTGCGCGTGTGGCTGTGCGAGCGCGGAGAGGGCGTGCTGGTCGATGCGCGGGGCCCCGTCGGCGTCGCCCCGCGCCTGCTCGCGGCGGTCCGCACGATCTACGAGGAGGCCGCCCGGGCGGATCTGGTGGTGTACCCGTGTCTGCTCGACGGCAACGCCTGGGTGCGCGACGGGGATGCGTTGCTCGAGCGGCTGGCTCGCGACGCCGATTGTCGCATGCGCTTTTCAGAATATGTCGCGGCGCCGCTGGCACGGGCGCTGGATCCTGCGCGCACGCTCGCGCTCGAGCCGATGAACGAGCCCGAGCAGATGACGGCCGAGGGCGCGGGGGCGCGCGGCGTGGCCTGGGCGACGATGGCGCACCTGTTCTCGGCGGTGCGCGACGCGGCCCGGGCCGAGCACCCGGGGCTACGTATCTCGGCGAGCGCGCAGCACGGCATCCTGCCGGCGCTCTCACGCGCCATGCCCTTTCTGGACCTGCTCGACCTGCACCGCTACTGCGACGATGGCTCCTTGCCGCCGCTCGGCGATCTCGGCGTGCCCGCGGACCGCGCCGTCATCGCCGGCGAGTGCGGCACCGCGAGCGAGCCCCGAGACGTCGACGCCGAGGACACGATCTCGAATTACGTCTGGAACGCCGCGCGCTGGGGCTACCAGGCGTGCTTTCTGTGGAAGCTCGAGGGTCGGCATGGCCTGGTGTCCGCAGACGGCCGCGTGGGCGCGCGCGCCACCCGCGTCGCTGCCGCGATGGACGAGGTGCGCAGGCGCCTCGGCGAGGGACGCCCGCTCGATGGGTAGCTCGCCGGCGCGATCGCCGGCGCTCGGGCGTATCCTCGGCCCGGAGGATCCGGTGAGCGGAAGGGACGATGTGCTGTTCACCGATCGGCTCGTGCTCGAGCCGATCACGATCTCGATGATCGAGGCCGCCATGACCGGCCGGTGGGAGCGACTCGAGGTGCTCGCGAACGCCCAGGGGCCCTCCGTACGGCCCGGGCCGGAGCTCTTTCACCGCGGCTTCGGCTGGTCGATCGACCGCATTCGCAGGAACCCCGAGTGGCGCCTGTGGGGCGACCGCCTGATGATCGCTCGCGACGGCGAGCGGCGCATCCTCGGCAGCGTCGTCTTCCATGGCCATCCGGACGAGGAGGGCGTGGCCGAGATCGGCTACGGCGTCGACGAGGCTGCGCGCGGGCTCGGCCTCGCGACCGAGGCGGCGCGGGTGTGCATCGCGTGGGCGCTCGACCAACCGGCCGTGCTGTCGGTCACGGCGACCGCTCACGCGATCAACCGCGCGTCGCAGCGCGTGCTCGAGAAGGTCGGCATGCAGAAGGTGGGCTCGCGGGAGGAGCCGTTCGGCGAGCTGCTCCTCTATTCGATCGCGCGCGGGCAGCGGTAGCTGACGCGATCCGGACCCGACGCCACTGGACGTGGACCTACAGGTGGAACTGTGCCTCGACGCCCAGCATCCACAGCGCCGGCAGCGTCTTCTCGAAGGCCGCGCGGTCCGCCGCGACTGGGATCTCGCTGATGCTCTTGCAGCCGGGCGTGCCGGGGTCGCCGGTCAGGCACTCCTGGATCCACCATGCGGGGAAGATGCGCAGGACCGGCCCGAGCGCGAGCCATCGCGTCACGTAGAACGGTGCGCCGAAGGCGACCTCGAACGTCAGGCCGTGCACGCGAAACACCTCGGGGCGGCCGACGACCGTGGCCTCGCTCGCCCACATGCCGTAGCCCGCCGCGAAGCGCACCCACGGATCGATCGCGTAGCGGCCGCCGAGCGGGAACACCTCCAGCCCGAGCACGTTGAGCGTCAGGGTGTAGCCGCCGAGCTCGGACGTCGTCCCACCGACGTCGTTCTTGACGCCGAGCTTCGCGTACGCCAAACCGCCGCCGATCGCGAGCCAGCGGGAGGGCCGCCCGTAGAGCGTCAGACCGACCGCTACGCCGCCCGAGGCGTTCGAGGTCCAGCCCACGCCAGACGCCGGGACGAAGTAGCCGCCGGCGGGGCTGCCGGTGCCCGAGCCGTAGCCGAGGTCGACGCCGATCAGGAACCCGTGCGCGCGCTCCGCGGCCCCGTCGGACGCCTCCGCCACGGCGGCCGGCGCAGCGGAAGCCGTCGCGGCCGCCGCGGCCGTCGCA
>JAHFDS010000174.1 GCA_023248855.1 Myxococcales bacterium | reverse complement strand
CTGGCGGGCTGCCAGTGCTGACGGCCCGGTCGCGGCGTCGTCGTGGCCCGCCTCCAGCACGAGCGCCAGCGCGCCCGCCGCCCGGCGCCCCTCGTCGTCTCCGAGCAGGCGCCGACAGCCCTGCTCGATCTGCAGCGCCCCTTGCCCCGCCGTCAAGACCTCGTTCACGCCGAGGAGCAACCGACCGCACAGGGCGCCGAAGCAGTCCCGCGGGCTCGCTCGCTCGGGCGAGGGCACCTCCAGCACGAGCACGCTCCAGCCGGAGCCCCTGCGGAGCTCCCGTGCGAGGCCGCCGAGGAGCGTGGTCTTGCCATGTCCGGCGCTCCCCGTGACCAGGCTCAGGAACGGGCGTCGCCGCGCCAGCGCCCATTCGGCCTCGAGACGCAGCGCCTCGAGAAGCTCGGTGCGCCCGTGGACCTCCGTGCCTTCGTCGCTCGCGGAGCGGAGCCTCGGGACGTAGAAGCCGGGGGCCTGCGCGGGGCGGACGGCCCGGGCATCCAGCGTAGCCGCGGCATCCTCCGTCAGCAGGATCCGGGAGCTCGGATCCGCGGCGAGGCTCGGGGGCCACCACGACGAGGTGCCGTCGACCGCCTTGCCGAGCAGCAGCAGCCCTCGCGAGGACTCGCGCACGCGCAGGGGGCTCACGTGCACGAGCCCACACTCGATCGAGAGCACCTCGGCCGCAGCGAGGGCCGAGCGCACGCCGAGAAGCGGCGGTCCGGGCGCGGGGAAGGCCACGACGTAGCGGTCCCCCTCGACGCGCACGAGCTGCCCACCGTGCACGGCCGCCACCTCGGTTACCCGGTGGACCGGGATGGACGAGCGCACGCCGAGCAGCGCGACGGACAGCGTCCTGGATCGCGCTGGCTGCACCTCGGCGACCACGCGCGGGCGCTCGCGTGGCCCGTCCTCGCGAAGCGCCGGTGCGAGGGCGCTGGCGAGCTCGGCCACCGTGGCGAACCGCTGGGCCGGATCCTTGGCCAGACAGCAGTGCAGGACGCCCTCGAGCATCGGGCCGTACGGGCGCAGCGCGAGCCCCTGCAGAGAGGGCGGCCGCTGCAGCACGTGCGCCTGCTCGATCTCGAGGTCGTCGCCCACGAACGGTGGACGCCCGGTGACGAGCTCGAACAGCGTCACGCCGAGCGCGTAGACATCGGTGCGCACATCGATGCGCCCCCGGCCCAGGCATTGCTCGGGCGCCATGTAGGCGGGGGTGCCGATGCGCATGCCGGTACGCGTCAAGCGCGACGTGGTCACTGCGTCGTCCGTGTCCAACGCGAGCGCGAGCCCGAAGTCGATGAGCCGCTGCTTCGCCGAGGCGAGCAGGAAGACGTTGTCGGGCTTGAGGTCGCGGTGGACGAAGCCCCGACCGTGCATGGCCTGGAGCCGGTCGCATAGCCCCATCGCCAGCGACTCGAGCTCGTGCGGGTCGAGCCCGTCCGCGGGTGCGCGAGCCACGCGGTCGCCAAGCGTCTCGCCTTCGAGCAGCTCGAGCACGAGGTACGGACGCCCATCGTCCAGCTTGCCACGCCCGAGGAGCTCAGGCGCGATGGCCCCGCCGACCCGCTCGAGCGCGCTGGCCTCCTGCGTCAGCCGCTCGTCGTCGGGGTCATGGCCGATCTTGAGCGCCACCAAGCGCCCGTCGTGGACGCGGCGGGCGCGCAAGACCGTGGCAAAGCCGCCAGCGCCGAGCCAGCTGAACGCGGCGAAGCCAGGGAGACTGAGCGTGACCGGAAGCGGCGGTGGTTGCGGAGGGCAGCGCTGCTCGGGGTGGCGATGGCAGCCCGCTCCGGACGGGATCCTGCGGTGACAGCTGGGACAGCGCATCTGTGGCGACGGCTCGGGCCGCGCCAGCTTCCATCATAGCGCATCGCGGCTGGCCACCCAGTAGCGCCGGGCGCTGCCCGTGCCACGCGACCCGAGCAGCCCGAGCGCCACCAGCTGGGCGAGATCCCGTGTCGCCGTGCGCGTCGTGGTCTGGGCCAGCGCCCGGTATTCCGAGGCCTTGAACATGCGCCGGCCGGCGAGGGCGCGCAGCGCGCGCTCCTGGCGGGCCTCGAGTGGTTCCGCAGAGAGGTCGAGCGGTCGCGGGGCCTCCTCGGCGGCGGCCCGCGCCTGGCCCGCCGCCGGGAGGCCCGGACGTGCCGCTGCCACGGACTGGTGCTGCGTGTAGACGTCGCGTAGCACCTCCGCGTCGATGACCGGACCATCGGACAGCGCCGCTGCGCTCTCGAGCGCATGGTGCAACTGGCGGAGGTTGCCGGGCCAGGGCTGGGCGATCAGGAGCTCGGCCGCCAGGGGCGAGATCGCCAGCGCCAGCCGCCCGCTGCGACGCGCGATGTCCTCCAGCATGATGCCAGCGAGCGGGACGATCTCCTCGCGGCGCTCCCGGAGCGGAGGCACCAAGAGGGTCACACCCGCGAGCCGATAGTAGAGATCCTGCCGGAATCGGCCGGCGACGACGAGCGCGCCGAGGTCCTGGTTCGTGGCCGCGAGGATCCGGAGGTCCACGCGCACTTCCTCCGTCGCACCGACGGGGAAGAACCGACCGGCGTCGAGCGCGTGGAGGATCTTGGCCTGGCTGGCGAGCGACAGATCGGCGACCTCGTCCAGGAACAGGCTGCCGTCGCGGGCCAGCTCGAACTTGCCAGGACGGCGGTCGGTGGCGCCCGTGAACGCGCCCCGCGCATGGCCGAACAGCTCGGCCTCGATCAGGGTGTCTGGGATTGCGGCGCAGTTGAGGTGCACGAACGGCCCGGCCGCGCGTCGGCTCTTGTCGTGGATGAGGCGAGCCAGCACACTCTTGCCCGCGCCCGTCTCGCCGCGGAGCAACACCGAGACGGAGGTGGCCGCGATGCGCTCGACCTGCGCGCCCAGGGGGCGATCGGCGCCCTGGGACCCAGACCCCTCCGTCCCCGCCTCCACGGAATCGTACGCGCAGGCGCGCCGTGCCATGACCGTCAGCGGGTGGCTCCCGACGGAGCCGGCCGGGACCAGCGCACGGATCTGGTCCTCGATCCTGGAGCTCGCCCGTACGCATTCGCGGTGCTGCGCCAGGGCATGATAGACGCGAAGACGTTCGAGCTCGGTGCGGGCGAGCCCGCCGGGGCTGTGGCATGCGAGGTCGTAGTCGAGCGCTTCGTTGAGCAGACGGAGCATCCGCATCGAATGCGCGGCGCCGGTGAGCTCACGCTCGAGGCGCGCCTCGCAGCGCAGGGTCGCCGAGAGGCCCGAGAAGCAGCGGGCCCCGAGGAACGCCTTTCGCGACGCCGCGATGAGGTCGACGGCAAGGTCGGCCTCGCGCAAGCTGCGCGCGGCGCGAGCGCCCCAGAGGCAGCTCCACCCGAGCGAGAGCGGCGAGCCGAGGTCCTGGATCCGTGCCTCGCGCGCGAGGCGCACCGCGGTGGCCGAATCACCAGCTTGGCTGGCAAGGCTCCCCCGGATCATCCGGCCGCGGGCCTCGCTCGCGGCCCTGACGCGCTCTCCGGAATCGGTAGCTCTCGTCGCATCGTCGACCAGCCGTCGCGCGGCAGCATGGTCACCTGCGGCCTGTCGCAGCTGGGCGCAGACGATCTCGCGGGCTGGCAGCGAAGCGCTCGAGACCGCGTCACCGAGCGCATGCAGGGAACGGCGATCGATCTCGGCGTCACTCCAGCTCGCGGCGAGCGCCTGGTAGGCCGACGCCAGCAACCTGGAGGGCTCGTCCTCCGCGCTGGCGCTGGCTGCCTCCAGCCAGGGGATCCCCTCGATGCCCCGCCCGATCAGGGCGAGAACGATGCCGTGATAGCAGCAGGCCGTGCTCCAGTGCCGCGCTGGGTGTTCGGCCAGCGCCTGACAAACCACCACTTCGAGCTCGCCGAGGAAGCCGTGTGCTAGGCTCCGGGCCTGCTCGATCACGGTCTGCCACGGAGCTGGCGCTCCACCCGCGCCGTCGGGAGCCCCCTCCCAACGCCAGACAGCTGGTGGGCGAACGAGCAGCAGCGGAGTAGGCACGTGGGCTTCGCCTTCGCGACCGAGCGCGCCTATCAGTGTAGTGCGGCGACCGCCGGTGGGGGCAGCGCCTTTCGTACCTGGCGGGCGACGCCTCCAGCTCGACACTGCCCCTTCGGGGGGCAAGCTGTGTGCCTGCCTGGCGTGCAGTGCCACCGCGTGACCATCGGCAAGCTGCCAAGCGGTGGCGTGAGCAATGCAGTTGTCTTGAGCGATGCTCGGTCTGGTACATGAGTTCTTGACGCTGTCATCCCTTCCGGCATTCGGCGGGCGTCCAAGGACAGACGCTGAGCAGAAGCGGTTGGAGGCGCTCGAGCGGTTGTTCTCGAGCCACGGCGATGAACGGCGGTGGGCCCGAGTCCCGCTCCGCTTGCGCGGGGAGATCGCAGCCTTCCCCGCGCTGATCGTGGACGCATCGATGGCGGGCTTCTGCATCGAATGCGATCGAGACCTGGTCGTGGGTGACCGGATCGAGCTTTCGGTTTCCTGGACGAGTACGGTCTACGAGTTCACCTGCCGCGTCGTCTGGACGCGAAGGGGAATGCACGGTCTTGCGATCGATGACCTTCCAAGGCGGAGACCCGAGGTGGCGGGCAGGCCGCCTCGGCTGGGGGAGGCCGGACGAGACGAACGCGGCCACGATCGGACCGGCGAGTGATTTCGCGCGCGATGGCGCCCGACGGGAGCGAGTCCTCGGGTCAGCCCGGTAGCAGAAGATGCGATGGCCCTGGGGCGGCTACCGTCCGTCCATCCAGCCGGCCGCCATCAGGGCCGCAATCACGACGCCCAGGACGGCCTCGCCGGCAATGCCCCCGGCGCCCGCCGCCGTCACGTGCATTTCGCGCCATTTGGCCGGCTTTTGCCGCAATGCGACGAGCAGCGTGGCTCCAAGGAACATGCTGAGGCCGTACGAGGGCGGCAGCAGAAGACCCATCCCGATCCCCACGGCGGACGGCACCCGACGGCCGAGCCGGGGCGCGGCCTCGAGGAGCGCCAGCGACATGGCGAGGCCGAGCGAAACCGCGCTCGCGACGAGCGTCTCGGAGCTGACAGCAGCGCTGCCCTCGCGCGCGACGCTCGCCATGGCGGCCCACAGACGAGCGGACGGCGCCGGGAAGGCCTCGGACCCGGGGGGGCTCTGGTGGGTGATGAGCGTGTACACCGGCCAGGCGACCAGCACCCCGACGCCAATCCCGAGGAGCTGCGCGCGCACCAGCACGGAAGGGGGGGTGCCCACCACGCGTCCGGCGCGGAAGGCCCAGAGCATCTGCGCCAGGTGGGCGCCCGTGTTGGCCGCGAGCCCCGCACCTGCGACGGTCTGTGCGGGCGTGGCCGCGCCCAGCCGACCGAGCGCGAGCTGGCTCAGCTGGCCGAGCGCGCCGAGCGGCCCCTGGTCGGTCTCACCAACCGCCCGCGCGCATACGAGGGCGGCCGCGAGCGCGAGCGCGAGCGCGAGGAGGGCCTGGGGGAGCGACAGCGAAAAGGCGTAGAGGCCGAGGCCAAAGAGGAGCGACCACGACGGCCAGCGGCCGCCAGCGTCCGGTTACCACGAGCGCACCGTCGCGCACGGAGCGCCCGACGGTGCGGGCATCACGCACCAAGCCGACCAGCGTGGCGCCGAAGGTCATCGCCAGGCCGGGCCACAGCAAAAGGCCCGACAACTGCTCGTAGCTGGGCCGTGCCCCGGCCGGCAAGAGCCTCGGCGCGAGCAGGATCCAGCCGATCACGCTCCCGAGCAGGATGCTGGCCGCGCCGCGAAGGCCGATCAGCAGGCCGGTCGAGAACAGAAGCGGGCTCCAGCTCACCCCCGGTACCGCCAGCCCTTCGGCGCTGCAGAGCCAGGGCAGGGGGGTGAACGTGGGGATCCACCCCGGCGGACCGTCGCGGAGCCAGGTGGCCACGCCGGCCGCTGCCGCACTCGCGCCCAGCACCTGGGCACGCCTGCGCCCGGCATCTGCCACCTCGTGCATCGCCCGGATCACCTCGCCCGTCGCCAGGCCGGTCGGAAATGGCAGCGATTCCTGCTCGATGAGCCGCGACCGCAGCGCGCAGGCGATCTGGACGCCAAGGAGCGAGCACAAGAGGCCCGCCGCGAGGAGGGCCCACGTTGGGATCTCCGCACCGAGCAGCGCCAGCGCGGGCACCGATCCGGACAGGCCGAGGGCCACCGTGGTGATGGCGGCGGATGCGGCCACCGCCTGAGTGACGTTGTTCTCGTCGGCGCAGGGCGGTTTTCGGCGGCCGAGGCCGAGGAGCGCGAAGCCGGTGATGGCGGCCGGGATGGAGCCCCCGTCGACATAGCCGGTCTTGAGGCAGACGTAGACATTGCCAGCGGCCAGCACGGCACCCAGACCGACCCCGGCCACGAGTGCGCGAACGGTCAGCCCGCTCGTCAGGGGCGCTCGCGCGCAGGCGCTCGTTGGGCTCGAATCGGAAATCAGGCACACCCGCTGGCCCTATTTTCGCACGTCCACGGTGCATGAATGAGGCCTTCCAAGGAAGGATACCCTCCGGCACGTCCCCGCGACGGAACAGCTCGATGCGCCGGCCGTGCGGGTAGAGCCGGTCGATCATCTGGCGGAAATGCCCGGGCTTCTCGGAGTGGCGACCGCTGCGCTCGATCGGCTGCACCTGGTGCTCGCGCCGATCGGCGGTGGGCAGGCAGCTCCCGCGGGTCGCCACGATCAGGAGTTCGGCGGACGCGTCGTGTTAGTGCCCGAAGTTGGGTCGGCCCTTGGCCCAGACGAAGAAGGTCGTGAAGGCAAAGCCCCACGCCTTGATGACCGCGAGCGCGTCGGGCAAGAGCGGGCTCGTGGCCCAGCAGAAGAGGACCGCGTCGTCGTCTGCGAGTCCGCGCACGTCGAGGGCACAGAACTCGGCGACGCTCATGGTCGGGTAGTGATCGGCCGCAGCGCTCCCGGCGTAGCCGGCCAGGCCCGCTCTCGTGTCGTGGTAATGCCAGGGTGGGTCTGCGTAGATCACCCGGTACCGCGTGTGGGCTGGCAGGGTCCCGCACTGGACAGCGACGGCGTCGCGCTTCGCGATGCGCTGGGCTTCGGTGGCGCTGAGGTTGCCGTTCGCGATCTGCTCGAAGAGGTCGGGACGCACGTGCGCAACGGCGAGCACGCGGCCCGCGGTCGCGGGCGACGTGCTGGTCTCGGCGGCGAGACAGTCGCGCTGGCGCTCGACGCCCTTCGCCACTCGCGTTTCAGGTGCGGTCTCACCTGATTCCGCGCCTGAGAAGCCTCCCCTGCCGTCCGGCTTGATGGCCCGCGGTTGCCCCTTGGCGGCCTCGCTCCTCGCGCGGTTGGCGGCGTCTCTTCGCCGCGCGTGCTCGGCCTCCCAGGCCTGGTCGGCTTGCTTGACCTTGTAGCGGATGGCCACGCGCTGATCGGCGGGCAGATCGCGGCGCTGGCCGTTCTGGTCCCATACGAACCGCCACGGCGAACCCACGCCGTCCCACTCGATCGTCCTCGGTGCGACGCCGGCGCGCTGACACGCCAGCCAGCGGTTGCGACCGTCGAGGACGAGCCCCTCGCAGAGCACGATGGGCGAGCGCTGCCCGTGCTCGCGGATGCTCTGGGCGAGTTGCCCGAGCCGGTCCTCGCCCATGAGCGGGAACAGCTCGGCCGCCGGGTGTGCTCGCAGCGGCGTGAGCGCCGTGACGGCACTGCCCGCGTCCTGGTTCGGCATGGGACCTCCCGGTCCCGGGTCCAGGAGCGAGCAGGTCGGACGATCTACGGGTTCTGCTGGGCGGGCTGCCATGCCCTGCGTCCGGAAGCGAGCGTGGGGGCCTCGGTCCCTAGGCTCGGTAGCAGAGCCATGCAGGGCCTCCCTCGCGACCAGATGGAGCACGTACTCGTCGGAGCGGCGCCCGCGGGTGCTGTCCCAGCCGCGCGCTTGCCGCTTTTCTCTCGATCGCTATCGGGATCCCTCGAGACGCTGCCCGCCGCAGCGGGTCGGAACCGCGCGGACGGCACTCCTCTGCGGCACGTTCCCGGCGACGCGGAGGGGCGAAGGAGCACCTACGCGACTGGCGGAATCCAGATGGGACCCGGAACGTGCCAGCAGACCACCCCGAACGTCTCGAACTATCCACCGGTATGTGCGCGGTCGGGGTGCAAGCGCGCGAGGAGAGGCCGTCATGACCCGTACCTTGCTCTCCATCGAGGAGGTCGCCGAGCGCTGGGGCGTCGACCGCAAGACCGTGCGGGCCCGCATCGATCGCGGTGAGCTCCGGCGCGTGCGCGTCGGCCGGCTGGTTCGCATCCCCGTGTCCGCGGTAGAGTCGTTCGAGCAAGGCCGCGTCGGCCGCCATGGAGGCAACCATGGCAGTACGACGTGAACACGGACGGTGGCGCTACCGCGTGACGGTGACGCTGCCGGATGTGGAGAAGATGCGGATCGGCGGGACGCCCAACATCGACACGAAGGACGCGGCGCGCATCGCCGAGCGCGACCACATCCTGCGCGTGCTCAACCCGCCCGCGCCAACACACGAAAGGAAGGAGGTGCCAACGTTCGGGGAGTTCGCGGAGGAGTACATGGAGGGCTACGTCAAGGCGAGCAACAAGCCCTCGGAGCAAGCCACCAAGCGGGGCATCCTAGCCAAGCACCTGTCGCCCCGGTTCGGCGACATGCGCCTCGACGAGATCGGCGTCCGCGAGGTGGACGCACTCAGGGCCGCGGTCATGGAGGGCCGCAACCCACGGACGGTGAACCACATCACAGGGCTGCTCGTGCGCGTCCTGCGCTACGCGGCCGAAGCCGGGGTGATCGATCGGGCGCCGCGCATCCGCCCGATCAAGGTCATGCCCTCGCCGTTCGACTTCCTGGCGTTCGAGGAGTTCGATCGGCTCTGCCAGGCTGCCGAGGACGAGCCGATGGTGCTGGCTGCCATCGTCGCCGCGGGGCATGCGGGCCTGCGCCGGGGCGAGCTGATCGCGCTGCGGTGGGAGGACATCGACCTGAAGGCGACGACGCCCCAGTTGACCGTGCGGTGGTCGAGCTGGAAGGGGCACCTCACATCGCCCAAGGGGGGCCGCGCGCGCAAGGTGCCCCTCTCCGACCGCCTCACACGCGCGCTCAAACGGTGCAGGCACCTCAACCCCACGGTGTTCTGCCGTGAGGACGGCTCGCCCTGGACCTGGGAGGCCATGCGGTGGTCCCTACCCAGGGCCTGCAAGCGGGCCGGGCTGCGCGTCATCGGGTGGCACGCGCTCCGCCACACGTTCTGCTCGCACCTCGCGATGCGGGGGGCGACGCCGAAGGCCATCCAGGAGCTGGCTGGCCACGCGGACTTGACCACGACCATGCGCTACATGCACCTGTCGCCCGGGGCCCTCGTGACCTCGATTAGCCTGCTGGACTTGCCGGCGGGGCGCGGCCGTGGCGAAGGCGTGGCGAAGGAAGGTGAAGCTGGGAAGTGGGGTCGGGAGGAATGAGCCTAACCCCTTGGTGCGAAAGGGGGGAGTCGAACCCCCACGAGTGTTACCCCACTGGAACCTGAATCCAGCGCGTCTGCCAGTTCCGCCACTTTCGCGAAGCCGGGTGACGCTACCCGAGGCCCCCTGCCCTGTCAAGGCGCCCTGGCTGCCCTCAGGTGTCGCGACCGCGCCGCGTCGAGCGTGCCTGACGCGCGTCCCGCTTGGGCAAGCCGTGCTTGCGCAGGAGCTTGTAGAGGTACACGCGGCCGATCCCGGCCGCCTCCGCGGCGCGCAGCATCCGGCCGCCGTGGCGCTCGAGCAGCGCCTCGAGGTAGCGGCGCTCCCATTCGCCCATCGCGCGGTCGCGGCCGAGCGCGTATGGCACAGCCGGATCCACCGGCATGACCCGGCCTTCGCGCGCCGCAGCGCGCACGTCGTCGCCGAGCGGCATCGCCTCCTGGAAGACGACACAGCGCTCCAGGTAGTTGCGCAGCTCGCGCACGTTGCCAGGCCATGCCGCCTGGACGAGCGCGGCCAGGAAGGCTTCGGACACGAGCCGCTTGCCGGCTTCTTCCGCGCCCATCTGCGCGAGCAGCTCGGTCACGAGCGCCGGCAGATCATCGGGCCGCTGTCGCAAGGGCGGCAGCGAGATCTTGACCACCGCGAGGCGAAGGTACAGGTCTGCGTGAAAGCGCCCCGCGTTCACTTCGGCGCGCACGTCGCGATTCGTGGCCGCAACCACGCGGACGTCGACGGGTACGAGGTGGCCCCCGACGCGGCAGACCGCACGGTTCTCCAGCGCCGCCAGGAGCTTTGGCTGCAGGTCGACGCCGAGCTCGCCGATCTCGTCGAGAAAGAGGGTGCCGCCGCTGGCCTCCTCGAACGCGCCCGTGCGCCGCGCGACCGCCCCCGTGAAGGCGCCCTTTTCGTGGCCAAACAGCTCGCTCTCGAGCAGGTTCGCCGGAACGGCGCTGCAGTCGAGCGCCACGAACGGGCCGCCGGCGCGGGCGCTCTCGCGGTGGATCGAGCGCGCGGCCTGGCTCTTGCCCGTGCCGCTCTCGCCCTCGAGCAATACCGCGACGTCGGTTCGCGCGGCGCGCTCGAGCACGGCGAAGGCGCTCCGCATCGGCGCCGAGACACCGTGCAGCGAGCCGAACGTCGTGCGCTCGCTGACCGGCAACGGGCGCTGCGCGTCCAGGAGCTCGAAGCGCAGGAGCGTGCCCCCGAGGCGCAGCTGGCTGCCGTCGCGCAGGAAAGCCTCGACCACCTGCACGCCATCGAGCAGCGTGCCGTTCGCGCTGCCGAGGTCACGCACGCGCGCGGCGCCCGAGGCCTCGATGCGCACCTCGCAGTGAAAGCGCGACGCCGTCTCGTCCGAGAGGCGCAGATCGTTCGGGGCTTCGGTTCCAACCGCCGCTCGATCGCCAACGGACTCCCAGGTGCGCCCACCGTCCGGTCCCTCGGCCACCACCAGCCGGAACCCACGCACTGATGGCGCAGCTGCGACCGGGTGCCCGGCCGCACGCCACCCAGACCTCGTCTTCTCTCGCGTCACGCGCGCGCGCACCCCGGCACTCGTAGCACGACCCTGCCTGCGATGCAGACGCGGACCTTGCGCACCGCGCCCTGGGCGGCGCTATCCTGGAAGCCGTGCGCATTGGCGTCCTCCGCGCGGCCGCATCAGGCGCGCTCGAACGCGCTCTCTACGCGCGCCCGTTCGCTCCACCCGACCCGATCGACCCCGCCGAGCTCGACGCCCTCGTCCTCCTCGACCGGCCGGGCCACCTCGCCGCGGCCAGCATCGCGCGCCTTTCGGCCCGCGGCGCTCCGGTGCTGGGCCTCGGCGACGGCTTCGCTGCGCTGTGCGCGCTCGGGTTGCTCGAGGGCGCGGTGAACCCAGCGCAACTCATTCGTTCCCACGAATACGTCAGGGTCGAGGGCCAGCCGACCCCCGTCACCGCGCATCTCGCAGCGGGGTCGATCCTGCGCGCGACGACCGGGCCCCGGGTCTACGTCCACGATCGACCGGACGCGCTCGAGGCGCGCGATCTCGTGCTCCTTCGGTGGTGTGATGAAGCCGGCGGCTCGGCCGCGGCGGAGCCAGGGGGGAACATCGCCGGCGTCTGCAACGACGACGGCAATGTGGTGGGCCTTCTGCCGCGCTTCGACCGCGCCTACGACGAGGACGCGGCCGCGGCGGGACGCCGATTCTTCGATTCGCTACGCGCGCACCTGGCCGATCACAGATAGCGCGCGTCGTGCGCGACCGGGGGCGGCGCCTCGTCGCACTCGTACGCCACGAGCGCCCCCTCGCACGCCTGGCCGTCCAGCGTGACCGCGGTCTCGAGACAGACCGGCTTGAGGGCGCTCGCTTCGCGCAGGCAGCAGCGCCGCAGGACCTCGCAGTGGTCCAGCGCCACGCCGGCCTGGCCCCCCCCGGACGGGGCTCGGCGGACCGCTGTCTGCGGCGGCCCCGGCGCGGGCTCGCCTCCGCAGCCAGCCAGACCCACGAGGGAGGCTCCGAACAACAATGCTCCACAGAAGAACCGCATGACGAGCTCCTTTCGATCTCCGCTCTCGCCCCTCGCTCCTTCCAATAGCGAGACCCATGCCAGCGAGCACCCGGAGCTGGCGCGGGCTCCGTTGCGAGCCCGCCGACGCGATTGCACTGGCTTGTGCAAGTTGCAGCGTCCGGATACGAACACCTTCGCCCCGGGCGCGCGACAGGGCCCCGAAGCGCCCTGTCCGGCTGCGACGCCCGACCGTCCGGCTGCGAACACCGGGGCGCTGTGTGCTACTCACTCCGCGAATGCTCGTGCGCCGACAAGGTTTTCATACTCCGGTAATACCACCAGGCGAACCAGGGACCCGCGTAGCCCGGAGGGCGTAGCGGGAGAAAACAGTAGGCGCGGCCAAGGGCTGCTCCACAACGAGACGTCGTTTGGTTGCGGCCCGCAGGCCGCGCTGTGGACTCCCGCCCGCCGAGCCACTACCCTGCCGCGCCGGTGTCCCTGATCGCGTTCTCCATCGCCGCGTTCTCGGCGATCTTCTCGGTGGTCGACCCGTTCGGCGTGGTCCCCGTCTACATCACGCTGACGGGTCAGGACTCCGTCGCGCACGCGCGCAGGACGGCCCTGCGCGCCGCGATCGCGATGGTGGTGGCCCTCGGCGCGTTCGCGCTCGCGGGCGCCGGCATCCTGCGCTTCTTCGGGATCACCATCGCCGCCTTCCGGATCGCGGGCGGCACCCTGCTCTTTCTCATGGCGGTGGACATGCTGCGGGCGCAGCCGTCCCGCGAGCGCCTGACCCCCGAGGAGGAATCCGAAGGCGTCGAGAAGCCCGACGTGTCGATCTTCCCGCTCGCGGTGCCGATGCTGTCGGGGCCTGGGTCGATGGCCACGGTGATGGTGCTCATGGGCCAGGCCACGGATCTGCCGCGCAAGCTCGCGGTCCTCGGCGCCATCGGCGCCTGTGGCCTTCTGACCTTCGTCATCCTGAGCTTCGGAAAGCTGGCCGAGCGTCGCCTCGGCAAGACCGGCCTCAACGTGCTCCACCGCGTGATGGGCCTCTTGCTCGCGGCCATCGCCGCGCAGTTCGTCCTCGACGGCCTGGTCGAGGCGCTGCCTGGCCTGGCCGGGCGCACGCCGTGAGGACCGGCTTTCGCGCGGCCCTCGGCATCCTGGTGGCCGGCCCGCTCGTGGCCACGGTCGGCTTCGTCGCCGTGCGCGGCGTACGCGGGCCCGAGGCTTGCCGCCCGGGGCCCGCCGGGGTCGCCCTGTGCGTCGCCAGCGAGCTCGATCGCCTGCCACCCTCGGCGCGTGTGCCAGCGGCGCCCTGGCTCTACGATCCAGTCACCCCGCGCGTCGGGCTCGAGGCCGCGCGGGACGAGACGGTGGCGTTCCAGCTCCTCCTGCGCGGCCAGCACGCCACGCACGCCGCGGTGGAGCTCGGCGATCTCGCCGGCCCAGGACACATCCGTGCAAGCGAATGGGTCGAGCTCGCGCAGGCCGTCTACGTCCGAGTCGACCACGCAGGCCACCGCTGGGGGGAGCCCAGCAGGGTGCTGGCGTGGCCGGAGCGGTACCCGGACGCGCTCGTGCCGCTGTCGCGCCGCTGCGACGACCGCTCGGGCGCGCCCCTTGCCGACGTGCCGGTGCCGGCGGGCCAGACGCAGGCCGTGTGGGTCGACCTCCACGTGCCGCGCGAGGCGGCCCCGGGCCGCTACTCCGGCAAGCTCGCCGTGACCGTCGAGGGCGCGCGCGCGGAGATCGAGGTCGTGGTCGACGTGAAGCAGGCCACGCTGCCGCTCGCGCCGAGCCTCGACGCGGTGGCGGAGCTCTACGAGCCCTACGTGCGCGAGGGTGGCGGCGCGGAGCTCGGCTCCGAAGCGTTCCGCCGGATCGCCGCGTGCACGCAGCGTCTGGCCCACCGCCACCGGATGGTGATGGTGGAACGAACCGATCGGGTGCCAGCCGGCTGGGGCGCACCGGAGGACGGGCAGGCCGGCGCGGGCGACGCCTATGCGCAGACGTTCGGCGGCGCGCTGGACGGCTCGCTGTTCGATCCCGCCCTGGGCTACCGCGGCCCGGGCGCGAGCACGCCGGTCGCGGTATGGCGCACGCCGTGGCCGCAGCCGTGGTCCGAGCGTGTCGCAACCCCGATCGACAAGGCCGAGATCGCGCGCCTTGCGGCTCGCGCGGCCCGATTCGGCGAGCGCGCGCGCGCCCTCGGGTGGAGCAAGACCCGCTTCTTCGCATACCTGTTCGACGAGGTCGACGGCGGCACGGACGAAGCGGGCGCCGCCCTGGAGCCGGCCTACGTGGCGCGCGTGCACGGCGAGATGCGGCACGTGCAGGCCGCCCTCGACGCCGGCGCGGCGCCCACGCGCATCGATCTCCTGTGGACGAGCCACCAGGATGCGCGCCGCTGGATCGGCGATGCGGCGCGCGACCTGGTCGGCGCGATCCGCCTGTGGGCGCCGAACGCCCGCGCCGCGGACCCGACGTTCCTGCGCGCGCGCGTCGCGACCGGCGAGCGCGCGTGGTTTTACCATGCGGGCCATCCCTACCTCGGCACCCTGGTCGTGAATGCGCCGGGAGCCGAGCTCGCGAGCTGGCCGCTGGTCGCGGCGCGCTACGGGCTGTCCGGCTTCTTCGTGTGGGCCGCGAACCTCGGCGATCCCGGGGCGCCGTTCGCCCGCCCCACGTACAAGGCCGAGGATGACCGCTTCGGCAACGGGACGCTGCTCTACCCCGGGCCCGCGCTACCGCAGGTGGGCCTGCCCGCCCTCATCGAGCCGCTGCCGTCGATGCGCCTGCGCGCGCTGCGCCGCGGCCTCTACCTCGCCGACCTCGTCGCGCTCGCTCGCGAGCGCGGCCACGGCGCGGAGATCGACCGCGCCCTCGAGCGCTTCATCCCGCGGGCCCTGGGCGAGGGCAAGGGCGCGCCGGCCTGGCCCACCGACCCGTTCGCCTGGTTCGAATTCCGCCGCGGCCTGCTGGAGCTCGCCTCGCGGTAGCGCAGCGCAAGTCGCACGGTACTCGTGGCCGATCCGCCGCAAGGGCGCTATCCTCTCGGCATGCGGCATCTGCTCCACCTGGGGATCCTGGCGGCCTTCGTGACGGCGACGATCCTGTTCGCGCCGCGCTTCTTCCCGCGCATCAAGGTCAAGGTTTACAAGCCATGGGCGCCGCTGGTGGGCCTCGCGTACGCGGCCGTGCAGGTCAGCGTCGGCTGGCTGCTCGCGGGGATCGTGGCGATCGTGACCCTGGGCCTGTTCGGCTTCGTCGGCTCGTTCGCGACGGCGGTCGCCTTGCTCTACGCGCTCGATCATTACGCGAAGGACAAGTTCGACATCCAGGATCTCCGTTCCCTGCTGTACCTGGCGGCGATCTTCTCGTTCGCGAACGGCATCCTGCGCTTCGTCCTGTAGTCCGGGCGGCTCCGCAGCCCTCGCGAGGGCTGCGGATGCGGACTCGATCCAGCAAGCTGTGTGCTTGTGGCCACTGCATCGGCCAGCAGCCGGCGTGCAACCCACGGATGTAGGGACCGGCGCAGGCGGCACGCTTCCTGCTCTGCGGCCAGCCATGCGCATGCGAGGTCTCGCGATGGTGCTGG
>JAHFDS010000592.1 GCA_023248855.1 Myxococcales bacterium | reverse complement strand
TCGCCGAGGACGTTCATCAGCGGCGCGAAGATCTGCGCCCTATCGTTCCGCTCCGGCTCAGGCAATCGTCGGGTCTCGCGTGGTATGTCCTTGTTGTCGACGGTCAGCATCCGATCCCCGTCTCCGAATCCGACACCCGCTGCAAGTATAGAGCCACGCCGACCCAACCCGGAAAATCCCAAAAACGCTCGGCATACGGGGGCGGATGCGACATTTCGACCGTCAAGACGACATTTCCGTGACACGCTGGCTACATGGGGGCCTACCCTCTGGATATCCCCTCGGCTCGCAGGGTCCAAGGGCTCAAGTCCAATAGCATGAGTTCCACCGCCCCGTCCCGCGCACGTGCGGAAGGGGTTTGCGCCGGTGTGGACGATCAGGCCGGGTGGCCCTGCGGAGTTCCGGTGGTGACCTTAATGACGTCTGTACACAAGCGCATCCCCAGCGCCTGCGCCTGAGTAGAGGCGGTCTGGAGGTACTCGGCTCGCCGCTCGCCATCGTCGCGGGTGCCGGCGAGCTCGGCCAGCGCGAGGTAGCAGGAGGCGACGAGCGGCCGCATGCCGAGTTCCTCGGCCTCGATCATTGCCTGGCGGATCGTCTCGCCCGCCCGGGACAGATTCGCCGAGCGGTGGTAGGCCTCGCCCAGTGTGAGCAGCGCGCGGGCATGGTTTCCCGCCTCCCGGAAACGCTCGGCCAGGGCAACGGCGTCGTGGGCCACCTTGGTGGCCCGACCTACCTGACCCGCCACGAGCAACCCCATGGCGAGCTGCGTTTGCCAGAGGGCGCGATACGCGTTCACGCCGAGCGTCTCTGTCCGCGACCCGGCGAGCTGGAGGAGTTCGAGCCCGCGCTCGAGATCCCCGCGAAGGACCGAAACCAGGCCGAGAAGCGACGACGGGATGGGCTCCCACACGATCAGGCAGTGCTCGTGGCACAGGCTCAGCGCGGTCTCCACCTGGGGCAGCGCGCCGTCGAAATCTCCCTGGCGCAGCGCGACCAGCCCGGAGAGCGAATGCGCGATCGCCCGCGCATACACGTTGCCGGCGGCCTCGGCCGCGCGCACTGCCTCGCCCGCCGCGGCGTGCGCGCCGGGGAAGTCGCCGGTTTCTACGCGCGTCCAGGCCAGCCAGCCGCACGAGGTCACGTAGTGCAGGTTCTCGGGGCCGGCGCGCGCGAACTCACTCCGCTTCTGCTCGAGCGCGGCGACGTTGCCGGCCAGCACCTCGGCGGCGGCCCGGTAACGACCGAGCACGTGATAGCTCATCGCCAGGTACTGCCGGGCACTCCGCTCGGCGCTGGGCGCGTCGGCGAGGGCCGCAATCTCGAGGCCGCGTCGGCCGAAGTCGATCGCGACCTCGGGCTCGCCCCTGAGATAGTGGTAGTTGACGAGCGTCGTGTACACGCGGGCGAGGCGCCGCTCGTCGCCGAGCACCCGCGCCAGCTCCTCCGCCTCCCGGGCGAAGCCCAGAACCTCCTCGAGCCGGCCGAGCTGGAGCAGCGGGCCGTACTGCTCGAGCCGGATGTCGAGAACCGCTCGGGTCCGCTCGAGCGTCTCCGGTAGCCTGCGCACCGCTTCCAGCGCCCGCTCCAGCCGCTGGATCGCCTCAGTGTTGGCGCACAGGGCCCCCGCCTTGCGGCCGGCCTCACGCAAGTAGAACGCCGCCCGCTCCCACTCCTCAGCGCGGAAGAAGTGCCGGGCCAGGACGTCGACGTGCTCGAACGGGCGATCCCGGTACAGATCCTCAAGGGCCTCGCCGACGCGGCGGTGCAGGACCCGCCTCCGCTGCAGGAGCATCGCGTCGTAGGCGACCTCCTGGAGAAGGCCCTGCCGGAACGCGTACGCGCCTGGTGCACCCTCCCGCTCGGTGATGAGCCCGAGGTCGGTCAGTAGCTCCAACGCGCTCATGTCGCCGTCGGCCTCTGGCGCACGCTCGAGCTGGCTACGGGAGAACTCGCGCCCGATCACCGAGGCGACCTGAAGGATCGACTTGGCCGCCGGCGGGAGACGGTCGATCCGTGCCGCCAGCACGTCGGCGACTGTAGGTGGCACGTCCGCCGACCCCCCCTCGCGAAGGGTCCGGATCACCTCCTCGATGAACAGCGGGTTGCCGCCCGCTCGATCCACGATCAGGGTCACCAATTCCTCGCCGAGCGGCGACGACGCAGTGAGGAGCTGGACCAGTGCTCGAGACTCGGAGGGAAGCAGCGGCCGGAGGTCGATTCGCGCTCTTATCGGCCCCACATCGGTCTGGCTGCTCGGGTCTGGGCGGCCGGTGACAGCGAATAAGATCGGCCCGTGGGTCAGCTCGCCGGCCACCCGCGTGAGATACTCGTTGCTCGCAGAATCGATCCACTGCGAGCCCTCGACCACGATCACGTGTGGCCCGAGGCGAGCCCGCCACCGCAGCAGCCGGTCGATCGCGAGCGTCAGTACCGCCTTCCGCTCCGACGGGGAGAGCAGCATCATCTCGGTGTCCGGCGACCCAAGACCCAGCAGGTAGCGGAGGGCGGGTTCGATCCGGCGCCCTTCCTCCTTCAGCCAGTCCAGAGACTCCCGAAGCTTGTCGATGGCCGCCGGCTCGGAGTCGGACTCCTGGAGGCCGCAGAGGCTCCGAACGATCTCGATGATGGGCCGGTACGGCGTGTTGCGGCCGTAGGGGACGCAGTGGCCTTCGACCCAGTTCGTCCCGATCGGGACCAGGCGCTGCCGCAGCTCCGCGAGCAGCCGCGACTTGCCGACTCCGGCCTCGCCCGTCACCAGCACCATCCGCGGCCGGCCTGTCGCGCGGACCTCCTCGAAGAGGTCGAAGAGGGCGGCCAGCTCGACCTCGCGCGCCACGAGGGGCGAGGGGGCGGGACCCGCCGCGCCGACGCCGGGGACCCGGCGCTTGACTAGCCGCTCGGGCCGGAACAGCTCAACCGGCGCCGGGTGCCCCTTGAGGCTGCGGGGGCCGAGGGAGGTGGCCTCGACCTCGCCCGCCACCAGACTGTGGGTCGCCGCGCTCATCGTGACCGTCCCGGGCTCCGCTGCCTCCTGGAGCCGTGCCGCGAGGTTCACCGTGTCGCCCTGGGCCGTATAGTCCATGCGCAGGTCGTCGCCGATCTTCCCGACCACGACGCGGCCGGTGTGGAGCCCGATGCGGAGCATTGGGGCGTGCCCCCAGCGCGTCTGGAACTCGTCGGCCGACTGGCGCATCACCTGCTGGATCTCGAGCGCCGCTTGAACGGCCCGCAGCGGGTGGTTCTCCAGGGCGAGGGGCGCCCCAAAGAGCGCCATGATGCCGTCGCCGGTGAACTGGTTCACGGTGCCCTCGTACCGGTGGATCACGTCGAGGAGCGCCGTGAACATGCCGTCCATTAGCTCGTGGAGAGACTCTGGATCGAGCTCGTGGGCGAGTCTCGTGAAGTTTTCCACGTCAGCGAAGAGAACCGTCACCTGCTTGCGCTCGCCCTCCACTGCGCTGCGCGTCGTCAGGATGCGCTCGGCCAGGTGACGAGGCGTGTAGGATCGGGGCGAGACAAAGCGGGTTGGGGACCGGACCGCCGCCCGGCCGGTCGTGAGCCCCCCGCCGCACTGCCGGCAGTACTTCGCGTCGGGCCGGTTCGGGCAGGAGCAGGACGGGCACATCGTCTCCAGGCTAGCGCCGCATTCGTCGCAGAACGCGGCGTGGGGTGCTACTTCGGCCTGACAGTGGCGGCAGTGCATGTCACGCCCGCGGACGCGATGCTACTCTTTGGGGGTGGGCCTGTCAACGACCTCGAGCCGTCTCGCAACGCACCCTTGACATCCCCGCAGCCTGGCTGTTATACGACACGCATGCTCCGGCGGAGCATGCCGAGGGCGACGGCCGCTCTTCTGGT
>JAHFDS010000173.1:14160-15567 GCA_023248855.1 Myxococcales bacterium | reverse complement strand
ACCGAGGACGTCCCGGAGAAGCCTGGCATGTACCCCGGCAGTGAGGAGATCCTGGGGCACGGCCGCGCCGTCGGGCGCGCCGCGGGCCTGGTCCGGATCGGGCTGCACGACGACCGGTTGCCGCCGGGCCAGCGCACCTCCTACCCCCACGCGGAAGAGAAGGAGGAGGAGTTCGTCTACGTGCTCGAGGGCGAGGTCGAGGCCTGGATCGACGGTGTGCTGCACCCGATGAATGAGGGTGACCTGGCGGCCTTCCCGGCTGCCACCGGCATCTGCCACACGTTCATCAACAACGGCACCCGCGAGGCGCGCCTGCTCATCGGGGGCGAGGCCACTAAGAAGGACAACCGCATCGTCTACCCGCTCCACGCCCATCGGCGCACACAGTTGCCCGCGGAGGAGTGGTGGGATGACGCTCCGTCACGGCCGCTCGGTGACCACGACGGCCTGCCGGATGCCCAGCGCAAGGCGACCAAGTGACGGCGATTCAGCCCTTCGTCGTGGTCGACGCGTTCACCGAGCGTCCGTTCGCCGGCAATCCCGCCGCCGTGTGCATCCTCGAGCGGCCCGCCGACGAGACATGGATGCGCAACGTGGCGCGCGAGATGAACCTCTCGGAAACGGCCTTCCTGCATCCCGAGGCGGATGGCTACCGCTTGCGTTGGCTCACGCCCGCGGTCGAGGTGGACCTTTGCGGTCACGCGACGCTGGCGAGCGCGCACGTGCTGTGGGAGTCGGGCCGGCTCGCTCCTGGCGTGCAGGCGCGCTTCCACACCCGCAGCGGTCTCCTCACTGCGATCCAGCGAGGGGGCATGATCGAGCTCGACTTCCCGGCCAAGCCGATCCAGCCATGCGAGGCGCCAACGGGGCTGGCCGCCGCGCTCGGGGCCGATCCAGCCCTCGTCGGGCGCAACCAGTTCGACTATCTCATCGAGCTCGCCTCCGAAGACCTCGTGCGTGGCCTTGCCCCCGATCATGGCGCCCTGGCGGCGCTGCCGGTTCGCGGCGTCATCGTCACGGCCGCCGCAGGGACCGCGCCGTTCGACTTCGTGTCGCGTTTCTTCGCGCCGGGGTCCGGGGTGGCCGAGGATCCGGTGACCGGCTCGGCGCACTGCGCGCTCGGGCCGTTCTGGGGCGCTCGGCTGGGCAAGACCGAGCTCTCGGCCTACCAGGCCTCGGCCCGGGGCGGCATCGTGCAGGTCACCCTGCGCGGCGAGCGCGTGCTGCTCGGCGGCCACGCCGTCACGGTGAGCCGCGGAGAGATCCTCGGGCCCCTGAGCGCGGTCACAGCGACGAGGGGATGATGACCCGCCCTTCGCGCAGCTCGCGCACCCAGAAATCGAAGCAGCCCTTCTCGAATAGCCACTCGAGGCGATCGCCGCGCCAGACGATCTTGGTCGACTCGTA
>JAHFDS010000173.1:0-14107 GCA_023248855.1 Myxococcales bacterium | reverse complement strand
GTGGGTCCGCCATCAGCCGACCCACACTCGCCTGGAGGGCCACGTTCTCCTCCCGCACGAAGGGGAGCTCTCGCAGCGCCTTGCTCCACCGCGCGAGGCTCGGGTGCGCCGCAGCGTCGAAGGGCAGCCCGACCACCTTGGCCGCGCTCACGTGCGGGAGGAGCGCGAGGTCCGCGATCGAGACCGCGGCGCCGAAAACGAACGGCCCGGCACCGATCGCGTGGTCGAGCTTCGCATAGAGCTTGCCGAGATCCGCCGCGGCCGCTTCGCGCAGCCCAGCAGGGGGCTGGTCGGTGCGCCGCAGCATCGGCCACATCCACAGCGACACGTCGTGAACGATGGCGTCGAAGACCGTGTCCGCGAGGCGCTGCCACTCCCGCGCTTTCACCCGGGCGCCGGGCTCGGCAGGCAGGAGGGGCGGCTCCGAGTACTGATCTTCGAGGTAGGCCAGGATGTCGGCCGAGCCTCCGATGGTGAGCTCGCCGTCGACCAGCACCGGCACCTCGACGCGGGCGTTTACGCTCGCAAGCCGCGCCCGCTCGTCGTTCGCCAGGGCGTCGACCGACTCGAAGGCGAGCCCCTTGGCGCGGAGCGCGAGGCGCACCTTGCGCGCGAACGGGCTGAACGCATTGTCGAAGAGCAGCACGAGACCTCCTGCCGCGAACGCTAAACTGTTCTGCCATCGGATGCGATAGAATCAGCTTGCAGGCGGGGTGGTGCATGGACGAGCTGGGCAGGGCGTCGGTCACTCCTGTGGTGTGCGACTGTTGCCGCGAGCGGCCGATCGAGGCGCGCGGGGTGCTGTGGGTCGGCCCCACCGGTGAGCAGGTCCCGCTCGCGCTCTGCATGCGCTGCATGGCGGTCTATCAGCGCCTGCTCGCCGAAACGGAAGGCGCGCCGAGCTGATGAGCGAGCGACCGCCCCCGGGTTGCGACCTGTGCGGGCGCACGCGCGCAGTCGCCACGGCCACCTACCGGGCGGCCAGCCTCGATCCGATTCGCGTTGCCATCTGCGAGCGCTGCATCGACCGCTGCGAGCGCGCAGGCGTCCTGTCCGAGGTGGAGCACGACACCAGCACGCAGCGGATCCGGATGCAGATGGTCACGCCGCGGCCCAGTGAGAGTGGCAAGGGGCGCGGCTGATCCACGCGGCTACGGGAACTGGATGAGGTGCTCGCCGAGCAAGCGTGCCCACTCTTCGTCATCGAGGTCGTCGGGCTGCTGCTGACGGGGACCGCTGATGACGAGCCGGCCGCCCGGTCGCGTCGTGAAGCGGAGCGTCACCGGTTTGGAGCTCCAGGGCGCGAACCGCTCCGGAATGGGTGGCGTACAACTCGGACGCCCCGAGGCGCCGAGGCCGCAGAACATGACGAATCCCTGACGTCGCCGGGCGCGGTGCTCCTGGCGACCTCTGCCACCGGGACCGGGGGCCTGCGAGAGCAAGTACTCCACGCGGCTGTACCGGTAGCGGAGCACGCGCGGGCGGTCCGGAAACAGTGGCACCACGGAGATCTCGTCGACCTCGATCCCTTCGAAGTCGTGGCCGGTGCCCACGGGCCCCTGGCAGACGAAGGCGTCCGATCCGATCAGCCACCAGCCGTCCGTCTTGCGGAGCGCGAGCGTGCAACTGTCGGCGGGCACCGCGCCGCCCCGACGCAACACGACGATCGGGAGCGCTCCCAGGAACGGCGCGGCGAGCGCGGCCGCGGTCTTCATCTTCACCACGGTGTGGCCGGGATCGGACCCGCAGGAGTACGTGAGCCGGTCCACCTCGGCCTCGGGGGGGCCGTCGCGCCGCACGAGATTGTCGACCAGCGCACGACACGCCGCATTCTCGTCGGTGTACGGCCCATCGAGCGGCTGCGGAGCGAGCCAATCCGACACGGCTGCGAGAGCGGGCGCCGCTGCCGGAATCAAGTATCCTGCGCACCCGAGGAGGAGCAGGGCGACTGCTCGAAGCACCTCATCAGGGTATCAGCAGGGCAAGACCGTCGCAGCCGGATCGTGCGCGCAGTGAGCGCGCTCCGAGCGCCGGAGCGAGCAGTACACTCCGGGTCGCGGCAGAGCGGCCCCAGAGTTCCACATCCTCGGCCCGAGGTGTAGCTTGCCAGGGTGGCTCTGCCTACCTTGCCGGGGTTCCAGTTCGACGGTCGGGCGGCCCTGGTCCGAGTGATCGAGCAGTCCGAATACCGCTCCATTGCACAAGCGGTGGCGTCGCTCACGGTCTTCGCGCACCCGAGCACGGTGGCGCAGACGCAAAGCAAGAACCTGTTTCTCATCGTGCGATTGCGCCAACAGCGCGACCGCGGGACCTTCGTCGAGACGCAAGATCGCGAGGGGGGCAGGGTCATGCTCGACGACAACCGGGGGCCAGCGGTTGCTTTCGAGTGGACCCACGGGATTCGCGAACGCCCAGACGTACAGGTAAACCACGTGTGGTCGAGATCCCAGGACATCACCGCATACACGGCCTGGCAAACCTGTGCCTCACGCCTGCGTTTGTTGCCAAGCTCACCGACACGGACGTGCCTATCCGTGCGCTGTTGCGGTACCGCGCGTACGAACTCTTCGGGTACTGGCCGACAGCAGAGCCTCGAGAAAAGCCCGTCGGATACGATGATCTCGCGTGGTCTGATCCGCTGCCGGTTGTCGCCGATGTCGAACAGGCACTTCGGGTTGCGATGCGTACCAAGAAGAAAGATCGAGTCGTGGTCAGTGCGCGCGAACTCGGATGGATGTTCAGCGGATTTCGCCCCGACGCCACGTTGTAGCCACAGATGCGACACGACTGAGGTGCCGTTCCCGATTCCGTTCCCAGGCGCCTCCCTAGGGTGCGGGAATCGGAATGGTCACCTCGTTGGTGCGGCGAAGGGAGAAGCCACGCTCCGTCTGCTCGATCTCGCCGGCCGACCGAAGGCGTCGGAGCACTTCACCGAGGGTTGCATTCCGCACGCGCAGCTGGATCCTCAGACCTTCTCGAGGGACTGGCTCGCCTGATGAGGCCAGGACCGCAAGCAGCTGCTGTCGCACTCGCTCATCTGGAGGCTCGTCTTCGCTCGGGCCATCAACAACCCGCAGATGCGGCGCTGGCTCGGTCGTCAACTCGAGCGCTGTGGGGTCTGGAGATGCGTCGGACCGATGCTCGGGCGACAGCAGCAAGCCGGTGCCACGTCGCCTGAGGTAGAGGTTGCTGTCACCCCAGGCATGGAGGTCTCCGGAACCGCGCAACAACTGCCCGTCCGCTTCGCGCGACCCACCCTTCTTGCGCAGGTGGTGCACGACGATGATCGCCACCTTGTGGCATCGCTGGAGCTCTCGGAGGTCACCGAGGATCGCCGACATCGTGCCGGCCGAGTTCTCGTGCGCGCGGTGGAGCCGCACGAGTGGGTCGAGCACGAGCATTCGGGGAGCGTGCCGATTCAGCGTGCGATCGAGCCGAGCCACGTCCTGGGGGTCATCGAGGCGCAGGCTGGGCGCCAGGATGAGATGAAGGTCGAGGGAGGCCAACGCGAGGCCGCGCGTGAGCGCGAGCTCTTCCACGCGTTTCCGGACGTGAGCTGGAGAGTCCTCGGCTCCGTAGAACAGGACCGGCCCTGGCCGGGACACCGGGAACCGGCCGAGGGCGGGCGTTCCGCTGGCCACGCTGATGGCGAGGTCCAGCGCGAGCCAGGTCTTGCAGCACTTTGGCGCTCCACCGATGACGCCGACGCCCTCCTCGGCCCACAGGTGATCGATGAGCCACTGCTGCCCTGCCGGGAGCGGCGCCACCTGCCCGACCGGCAGCACGTCGAGCGGGGTGGCCCCGCCGTCTGCAGGTCCGCCCGTCTCGCTACGAAGGCTCACGAGGTTCATGACTCGAGCGAGCTCGCCTCGATGATCTTCTGGAACTCGGCGAGGATCTCGGGCTGCTTCTTCGCGAGGAACCGCACCACACTGCCGTTGTCGAGGAGCTTCTTCAGGTACCCCCGAGCGACCGTGAGGTCGACGACGTTCTGGCCGTAGGAGTCGTTGAGCATCAGCACGTCGCGCTCGACGGACCGCATCTCGTTCTCCATGCGCGATATCTCGTCGGGCGACATCCCCTTGGGCGGTTCCTTGTCGCGCTTCTGCTCCGGTGGCGTCGCAATGACCAGCGCGCCGGCGTAGGCGGACGAGTAGTTGCCCGCCGTGGCCATGAGCTCGGCCATCTCGACCTGGCGCAGTGGGCTCACCTTCTTGAAGTGCCGGAAGGCGGTCCAGGGCACGGGCTTGTCCTTGAGCAAGTCCACGGCCTCGGGGCACACTCCGCTCAGCCCTTGATGGCGCTTCCGGAGCGTCTGCACGTCCATGTTCAAGGCGCGCGCGATGCGCTCCTCCGGGACGCCTGCCTTGATTGCCTTCTCGAGCATCCGCTGGGCCTGGACCGGGGGAATGTGGTTGACCTTGTGGTTGTAGGTGAACGCCTCGTTGTCCTTCGACACGAGGCACTTCACGTCTGGCTTGCCGAGCTCGCGCAGGGCAGCCAGGCGGGCGTGGCCATCGAGGAGAACGAACCCGCTGGGTTGTCGATGCACGACCAGCGGCTCAATGATGCCGACCTCTCGGATGGACGCCACGATCGCCTTGTATGTCGTCGAAGCCTTGGCCGAGGGGCTGAGCTGGCGAGTGGGGAGGACCTCATCCAGGGCGAGCGTGATGACCTCGCCCTCGAATGCGTCGCCCACGGGCTTGCGCGAGCGGCCGGATTTGTCGCCCTCCGATGGGGGCCGGCCGCGTCTCACGTCGCCAGCCGATCGAACAGGTACTTCGGCATGCTCTCGAGCTTCTCGGCCCGGAGCAGGGTCTTGAAGTGCTCGTCCCCGAGCAGGTTCTTGAGGGCGTTGACGATGAAGAGGAGCCGCTCCTCACCGAGGCGAGCCTTCTTGACGAGCAACGCCTGGCGTTGCGTTTCGCGGCGGTACGTCCGCACCAGGTCATCGGCAGAGGGGGCTGAACTGCCCTTCGCCTTGCCCTTGACCCGACCGCGCAGCTGCTTGCCCCGCAGCTTTCGCTCCTCGACCAGCTTGCGCACACGGAAGAGCGCCTTGCCGCGCAGCTTGCCGCTCTCGTAGGCCGCGGTGAGGCTCTCTTGCATGTCCTTGTCGCCGGAGGCGGCAATCTGGGTCGCGATCGTGACCGGGATTTCTCCGCGGTCGACGGCCCGCAGGAGGCGCTCCTCGCCGTTCTTGAGAAGGTTCAGGAGCACGGACACGTAGGTGCCACTGATGCCAACCTTCTCGCCGATCTGCTCGAGCGAGAGGCCCTGCTGCTCGAGGTTGGCGAGCTCGCGGACCAGCGCCAGCGTCGGGTGCCTCCGGCGGGCGAGGTTCTCGACGAGGCCCATCAGGTACTGCTCCTCGATCGTCAGCTGTTGGACGAGCGCCGGCACCTCCGTCTGGCCCAGCGCTGCGTACGCCTCCATGCGCCCCTGCCCGCAGACCAGATCGTAGCCCTCCCCATCGGCGCGGGGGCTCACGGTGATCGGGCGCTTGAGCCCGATCCGCTCGATGTTGGTGACGATCTCGCGGAACCGCACCTTGTTCCGCGCTCTCGGGTTGGGGACGCGAATCGCCGCGATCGGGATCCTCTCGATCTTGCTCATGCTACCTGAACCACCTTCACTCGTTGGGCGATGCCAAAGAAGTACTCGAGCGTGTCGAAGCGGTACGCGTCGAGCCAGATCCCGTTGTCTTCGGAGAGCCGCAGCCTTCGGGCCGCCATGTCGACAGATGGCAGCAGGTAGTAGTCCAGGGCGGACTCGTTGGTGGGATCCATGCGGACCGCGACCGTGATGTCCGGCAGGAGCCCACGCTCGAGATGAACCTGCCATCGTGCGCCAGCGGACCTGGAGATGCACCGCGCGAGGATGATCGAGACAGTGATCTCCCGGTTGAGGAGCAGGATGTCACTGTTAGGTTCCTGCTCGACATCGCCACCCACTCGCTCCAGCGAAGCCACGACATCGGCGACGATCTGGGGGTGGAGCCGCCGGAGCGCCCGGTTGATCTCGATGAACGCGTAGTCGCGCTCGGGCTCGTAGCCCACCAGCTGGTAGGCGCGTACCAGGCTGCCGAACCGGCTTCTGTAGATCGTGCTCGAGGGCATCCCCTCGGTCTCGTCGATGATGAAGCCCGACAGCGCCCCGGTACGCTCGCAGAGTGCGCGGAGGCGATCGAGGAGCTCTTCATCGGAGAGCCGCGTATGGCGCTCGAGGATGATTTCGAGCACCGACTGGAACTCGTGCGGATCGACGATTGGCGCGAACGCCCCGTTGGCCCGGACCCACATCTCCGGCGTGTTGCGCACGCGCTTGCGCTTCAGCTTGAAGGAGACACGGTTGTAGACGTTGTGACCGATGTACTTCTCGTTCGTCAGCACACCGTGCACGGCGCCGCGTGTCCACGGACATCCACGATCGGATGGGACGCCTCGCTCGTTGAGTAACTTCGCGATCTCCGATTCACGAAAGCCCTCGTGGATGAAGAGCCGGTAGATTTCTCGCACGTTGTCGAGCTCGTCCGCAGGGCCCGGCACCAGGATGACGCGGTCGGTCTGGAGGCTCTTCTGCTCGCCGCGCTTGAGCTCGCTCTTCGCGGTGCCAGACACGTCCACGAGCATCCGCCTGAGGCCGTAACCCGCTGGGCCTCCCTGCCGGAAGCCGAGCTCGATGAGTCGGCACTGACCCTTGAACACCTTGGTCGACAGCTCGCGGCTGTACTCGCCCGCCATCGCGCGCTTCACGCCCTTGACGATCGTGGCGACGGGGCTGCCGTCGTTCTCGAACTGCTCGGCGCAGTAGTGGACGAGGATGCCCGCACGCTTGCAGATGTACTCGTAGTAGGCGCTCTCGTCTGCGTCCTGAAACCGTCCCCAGCGGCTGACGTCGTAGACGAGGATGGCCTCGAAGTCGGCCTGGCCGGTCTGCACGACTTCGATGAGCTGTCTGAGTGAGTCCCGACCCTCGATCCGGAGGCCGCTCTTTCCCGAGTCCTCGAAGGTCCTCACGAGCGTCATGCCGCGCTTTGCGGCGTACTCGCGGATCACGTCGGCCTGGTTCTCCGTCGAGTACTGCTGGTGTTCGGTCGACATTCGCACGTACTGCGCGGCACGCATTTCGGACCCTCGTCATCGTTCTTCGAAGTGGGCAGGTCCCCGCCTGCCGAGTGCAACGTCTCTCCTGCTGTGCCCCCGTCGCGCGCGACGCAGTCCCATGTTTGCGCCGCACGCGCCGAGGATGCGCAGCGAACGGCCGACACGCTACCTCCGCAGATCGGCACTGAACATGAAGCAGAACGCCGGTTGTTGTTCAACAACCGGAGGTAATCTGATGGGTCAGATCGAGCAGGTTCTCGGAAGAAGTGTTTCAGCGTACAGGCGCCGGATCGGGATCACGCAGGCGCAGCTCGCAGAGAGAGTTGGGGTCTCTGTGGAGACCATCGGCCGCCTCGAGACGGGCGCGGCGGTTCCGTCGCTCGCGCGCCTCGATGACATCGCGTGCGCCCTCGGAGTGGGGGTGCATGTGCTCCTTCGTTCGTGTCAGAGTGACAGCGCACGAGATGCCGCGCTGGATCGGCTGATCCACGCGGTCGCCGACTGCACGGTCGCCGAGATCGACCTGGTCAGCGCGATCACCCGCGATCTGCTTGATCACCTGAGGAAGGCTCCCCCAGATAGCCGAGGTGCGGGCTCCCTCGAGCAGGACTGTGTGCGACCTGCTCCCGACGTCGGGATGCCGCGAGCGCCCACCTAAGCCTAAGCCGGCGGCTCGTAGAGCAGCACATCCACGCCAGACAGCTTGTCCAGCGTCCGCACGATCAGTGGGCGCACCGTAGACCAGTCCAGCCCGCCGAGCCCTGCGCCCAGGGCGGGGATCGCGACCGAGCGGATCTCATGGCGCTCAATCACGGTGACGAGATCAGCGAGGCCGGCCTCGATGTCGTCGAGTCGCGATCGATCTCGCCAGTGCCGCTTCGTTGGGAAGTTGAGGATGAACCGCGGACCCACCCCCTCCTCGGTCGCCCAGGCATGGATGTGTCCCGGAAGGATCTCGCCCGCGCGGCACGCCCGCCCGTACGCACGGAACATTTCCGGGTACGCCTTCCGGAACTGCAGGGCAAGGCCCTTGCCCATGACGCCAACGCAGTTGACTGGGTTGACGAGTGCCTCTGCCTCAGCCAGAAGTAGGTCGCCTTCCGCAGTGGTGATCATCTCGCACCCCGAAGTCGCAGAGTCTGACTGCACACCAGGATTCTCGGGCCGACCTGGCGGGTCAACTCGGCCCATTGTCGGGTACGATGAGGCATGGTGATCCGCATGGCAACGTTCAACCAGCTACCGAACGTCGACCCGGAGAAGTACGACCAGTTCAGGGAATGGATGGGGAGCCAGCCCGGCATCCTCGCCGGCTACCACGCGCACGATCCGGCGACCGGGAAGCACCGCTCCATCAGCGTCTGGGAAAGCCGCGAGGCCGTGATGGCGATGAAGGACCGAGTGTTTCCTGGTGGCCCGCTGGGTCTGAAGCCCGACGCGGTCGAGCTGCTCGAGGTCGATTCGACGTTCGGTCCGGGTTCACCCGCCACCGGCGGCGTCACGCCGCCGAAGATGGGCTGAGCCGAGGAGCGCGAATCATGATCGTCGCGACCTGCCATTGCGGTGCCATACGGATCGAAGCGCCCCGCCGCCCGCGAAGCCTTACCGACTGCAACTGCTCCATCTGCCGACGCTACGGCGTCCTGTGGGCCTACTACCAGGCGAACACCGTCCGGGTCCACGGCGCACCGAAGGCGCTTGCGGGATACGTCTGGGGCGACAAGCGCATCAGGTTCGTGCGGTGCGCGCGCTGCGGCTGCGTCACGCACTGGGAGGCCACGCAGCCTGCTGTCACCAGCCGCATGGGCGTCAACGCGCGCAACTTTGATCCAGGCGACGTCAGCGGCGCACGTATCCGGCGCCTCGATGGAGCGTCCACCTGGAAATACCTGGACTGAGGCCAGCGCCGGGATATGAGCAGTCGGGTGCACTCCGCTCTCGCCGAGTTCGACCAGGCAGTCAGAGAGGCGCAGGCCGCCATCGCGCGCCTCGCGGAGGACCTCGAGCGACCTGCCGCCGTCCCCGACCTGCTGGCCAGGATGTTCCAGCTCGACCAGCATCTGCGGAGCTTCTGCGAGCTGCCTCACGAGCGGGGCTTCGACGCAGACGAGCGCGTCCAGTTCGACGAGCTCGTCCGCGCGCGGTGGGTTCCGATCGACGACTCGAACACCTCGGTGCTCAAGCGCATCCTGGCGACGCACGGTTGGCCGACCATCGGCCGGTTCGGCCACAGCGCCGACAACAACGCCTGGGCCATCGCCCAGCACGCGGATCACGACCGCGCCTTCCAGCGCGAGGTCCTCGGGATCCTCGAGCCCCTCGTGGCCATCGGCGACACCGCGCCGGCGCACCACGCGTACCTCTTCGATCGAGTCGCCGTCGCAGAGGCACGCCCGCAGCGCTACGGCACCCAGGGACGCTGCGTCGGGCCTGGCTGCTGGGAGCCACGTCCCATCAAGGATCGCGACACAGTCGATGAGCGGCGCGTCGCCGTGGGGCTCGAGCCCCTCGCCGACTACATCGCCACCATGAACGGGTTCTGCCGGTGAGGTGCGGAGGAGTTCCGCGACAGCCCAGCCCGTTTCTCGAGGCAGCGCCACGCGTCTTCGGACAGTGTTGGAAGCCGCTTGTTATGTCCGCCCTACTCGAACGATGCCCGGGGGCCAGGCAGCCCAGCAGGGCGCGCAGCGAACCATCTGCTCGATCCGCACGCACAGGACCGCAAACGAGCCGGCGCCGGACACGCACCGGGCGCGCGCCTCGAGATACTGCGCCAGATGATCGAGCGGAGCGCCTGAGGGGCAAGGGCCGCTTTCTGGTTCATGCGGCTGGAAGCACATCAATCCGATCATGCCCGATCCGGGGGCCGATGCGAGCGCGACGGACGAGGCGGCCGGAGGGGCGCACCCGTTACGACTTCGGAGCAGTTGATACGAATTCGGAGCAGGGCGCGAACGAGTTACGAGCAGTTGCGCCGCGGCATGCCAACTGCAGCCGGACACGCCGAAGCTTGTCCTTCCTTCTGCTCGTCGAGGACGATCGTGATGTTCGCGTCCCGCTGGCGCAGATGCTCGAACGGGCGGGCCATCGCGTGGTCAGTGCCGGCGATGGCCGCGAGGCGCTTTCCTGTCTACAAACCACACACGGCGCGGGACGCCTGCCGGCGCTCATCATCACCGACATGAACATGCCGAACCTCAACGGCTGGCAGCTCATCGAGGCGGTGCACCGCGATCCGCGGTTCTCGGCGATCCCGATCGTGGTCTTGTCGGGCGCTTCGCTCGGCTCGCTCGAGGGCCTGGCGGTGGTGGCGCTGCTGGTCAAGCCGCTCACCAGCCTCAATGCACTGCTCGCAGCCGTGGCCGAGCATGCGACCCCGACGGGACTTCCGACCTCGTAACAGGTGGCTGGCTGGATCGTCCAAGCCGCGGTGACGCCCGGCGGAAACCAGATCCCAACTGGTGCCCAGGAAGCGGAGTGCGCGGGTTCAAACCTGTGGAATTATTGAGAGCAACTGGACCAGAGCAGAGGGCTTGAAAACCGGGAGAACAGCGCGGAATCATTAGCTGTTTTGGTTGTTTTCTGCCGGGTTCGACTCCCGGCGCCTCCACCCACTTTCTAGCTACTTGCCTCGTCTTCTCCCAGAATTGCCGTCAGGTTGCCGTTGTCGAGCAGCCTGACGGCATGCCGCGTTACGTCCGGGCTCAGGTGGGCGTACCTCATCGTTGTACGGATGTCGGAGTGCCCGAGCAGCTCCTGAACTGCCTTGAGCGGCACGCCCCGCATGACCAGATGACTGGCGAAGGTGTGCCGAAGCACGTGCCACCCGATCCTGCGCAACCCCGCCCGCTTGCATGCCCGCCAGAGGGGCCACTTGCACTCGTTCTTCGTGAACATCCGCCCGTCCTGTCCGCACAGGACAAGCTCGCCTCGGAGATGCCGATGCTCCTTGAGCGCCCGCCGCACGCCTTCTCCCAGTGGCAGCTCCCGAGATCGCCCACCCTTCGGTGAGGTCACCTTCCCTCTGGATACCGACCGCCGCACAACGATCCGCCCTGCGACAAGGTCGGCATCCTCCCACCGCAGTGCCAGCATCTCGCCAAGCCGCAACCCCGCCTTGAGGCCCATCGTGATCATCGGCCTCCACTCGACCTCCGCGGCAGCAAGCAGGCGCTCTGACTCGTTGAAGTCCAGGAAGTCGAAATCAACCTCTTCCAACCTCAGCCACTCGATCTTTGACGGCGTTGGCAGGGTGAACCACTTGGAAGCAAGTGAGCGCATCCTCCCAAGCACCGCCAGCTGGTTGTTGACCGTCTTGGCTGCTGACCCTTCACGCAGCTTCTGAGCCTTGTATGCCTCGATCTCGCGATCCCCGATCTCCGACATCCGCATGTCGCCGAACACTGGCAACAGATGTACGTTGACGATCGACGTCTTGGTCTCGAAAGAAGAGGGCTTGTTGTTCGTCTCCGAATGCGAAAGGAACTCAGGGGCGAACACTTTCATCGTCGGAGCTTTCACCTCCTTGTCATTTCCGAACGTGCCGTCGAGCAGCGCCTGCCGAAGCTCGCGCTCGTATTGCTCGGCTCCTCGCTTGGTCTGCACGGGGCTGACCTTGCGAACACGCCGCTCTAGCCCATCCGGGTATTGGAAAACGACATCAATCATCCAGAACTCCCGCGCTGCGCCCGTTCTCGGGTCGCGTCGCGTCTCGCGTCGTACGCTCACATGTCACTCCTTCGTGAACGCGGGACGCGACCTTGGCCATTAGACAGCCAGGTTAACACGGCCTCATGACTGATCCTAATGGTCCGACCCACGCGCCGAACGCCTGGCAGGTCGCCTCGACGAATCATTGCGTAAACAGTCTTGCGATCGACGCGCAGCAGCGTGGCTACTTCGTCAACCGTTAATACCGACTGAGTACCGCTTTCAACGACGCTGCGAGGGGAAGATACGTCTGGCATCTCCCGTCTATGCCTGGAATCATCTCGCCTAGGGCGGTAGTTAGCTCTTTTGCATCCGCTACCGACCGCGCTTCAGAGGGCGCGGAGGCGCCGGAATAATCTTCCTACCCGTCACATGGGGCTTGCTCCACTCTCGCCGCCAAAGATCTGCTGCATCCTCATCGGCCCACCACCACCTCGGCCAGACGCGACGATCCGTGCGCCCGTCCAAGGTTGACGCAAGCGATTTGACGCGGCCAAGTAGCAGGCCCGCCTCGAACTTCTTGACCAGCTTGGCACGAAGAAGGATCTCAGTGACCTCGCGAGGCGTGAAATGGTTGATGCTGTTGCCTTCGCGGGAGCGTGAGTAAGGCGTTGAGAGGTGCTCTGGGGCCGTCACGGTCAGGAGCAGAATCTCCTGGATCTTGCTGAGCCTGGTCCTTCTGATCTGTCCCTTTACCCCTGCGCGCGTGGAGGGTTCATCGTCCGCCTCCCTAAGGAGATCCTGGAAGGGACTGCGTGAAGCAAAACGCTCGAGGAGGTCGCCCAAGATCTGGACCGTCGTCCTTACATCGACAACAAAGGAGCGCGAAGCCTCCCATTCAAGATCCTTGCGGCCCTGCCCGCCCTCGACAGCGGCTCTGATGGTTGCCTCGAAACCGATTGCGCTCGCGCCAAAGGCGAGTTCGCGCTCGGCTTCTCCCAGAGACTTGCGAACCTGGAGCAAGTGCTCTCGTAGTTTCGATCTGATTCCGTCGAGGGTTACCTCTCCTACTTGCTCGCCGAGCGCACTGACATAGTCGGTCGCGTGACGCGCGCCGAGTCCAACGGAGAGCGAAGGCTCACTTGGCCCAACAGCGAAGGGAGGTTCGTCGCAGACGCTACGCATCTTGTGACCTCGGTGACTGAACGTCCCTACCGTGTGGCCGCGAGCAAGCATGGAGCCGTTGCGCCTGGGCAGCCATCACGGTCGGGACACGCGTTGATTCACAATCCACGCGCCATCGGTCACGTCAGCCCACGCACGGATCGATGTCTTAACGAGCGGACGGACGAAGACGCCGTGCACGGTGTCTGAAGCGCGCTGGTCCGGGTCTTCACCCCAGTAGTAGATGTCGTACTGGCCCGGTGGAACCCCCGTGAAGCAGAAGGAACCGAAGCCGCGTGTCCATGTCACGAGCCGTCGCTTTCCCTGCGGTCGGAGGCCGCAGGGCTCGTCTTGGCCGAAGCGGTCGAGCGTGCGGCGTCGAGCCTCCTGCCCCTGGTCCTGGAACGAACCGCCAACGAGGACGCCTGGTACTCGACGTTCGAGATCGTGCTCGGGTGGTACCTGGAGTCCACCGGCGCCGATCCCGCTGCCTTCGAGCCAGCCGTCGAGGAAGTGGTCTCCGGGCGCTTCCACACCCGTTGAGGCGGAGTCAGTGCCTCCCAGGGTTCTTCAGCGAGCACCTCCAGGAAGGCGTTCCAGCACAGCCACGGCTGCTTGTGCAGGTCATCGCGGCGAACCCTCCGTCTAGGTCCCGTCGCCGACATCGCGCATGCTCGCTCCCATCCGCCAACGGTACCGCACGATGCGCCTGGCCCGCCCGACGGGGCAGGCGCTACACTCGAATCCATGCACCACAAGCGCGGGCGCCCGAAGTCGCGACGAGCCGGCTGCCTGATGTGCAAGCCCTGGAAGAGCCAGCGCGAGAAGGACCGCGAGGCCAACCAGACGGCGCAAGAGCGCCGTGCGCGGGCGTCCGAGCGTGAGCAGCGCGGCGAAGCTCGACCCTGTCACTGAGCGACGAAGTAGCGCATCGCGGCGAGCGCCAGCACGAACGCGTAGAAACCCAGCAGAGTGCCGAAGGGTGCCGACTCGTCGGGCAGACGAAGGCGCTCGCGCCGCCGCTGCTCTCGCGGCCCTCGCAGTGCAGCGAGCAACCCCGTCGTGGGTGCGGTCCGGGAATGGGGTCGACGTCATGCAGCGGCCTGCGTGAACGGGGAGGATGAGGCTTGGGCATGAGCCGGCCACCAGGGAGCGGCGCTGGCCGACGACCAGTCGACGAGGTT
>JAHFDS010000591.1 GCA_023248855.1 Myxococcales bacterium | reverse complement strand
AGGTGGCTCGCCCAAGGGCATGGGCGAGACCTGCGCCGGCCCGGTCGACTGCCAGAGCGGCATCTGCCTGAACGACCGCGCGAACAGCCGGCAGTACTGCTCGCGCGACTGCGCCGACGGCATGTGTCCGGTCGGCGCCGAATGCGTGGCCGTGGAGACGGTCAAGGCGTGCGTGTTCAAGGTCGCTCCGTCGGGAGCCGCCGGAAGCGGGGCCGCCCCGAACGGCGCCGAGATGCACCTCGTGGGCAACTGCTCGGCGGTGCCCGGTGGCGCGAGCCGCGGGGGCCTGGGCCTGCTCCTGCCCCTGCTCTGGCTGCTCCGGCGGCGCCGCGCGCGAACGTAACTCGAGCCCACCCACCGGCGAGGGCCAACTCCGAGCCTCCGGCCCTCGTCGGTGGGATTTTCTACGCGAACCGGTATTCCGTCCGCGTGAGCGGTATTCCGGTCAGCCGGGACGGCCGGCCGTCCACCGGGACGAAAGCGCCTCGCAAGCCCGCAACGCCCCAGCCCCTGCGCGCTGGCCCCGCCCCTGCATCATGCCCGGCTTCATGGGCTCCCTGCTGCTCCTGCTTGCGCTGCACGCGTCCTCCCAAAGACTGCCACCGGCTCCGCCGCCCTCGACCACACCGCCGCCGGCCGCTCCTGCGCAAGCCCCCGCTGCGATGCCTCGCCTGCGATCAAGGGGCGTCGACGCCGATCGCCGCGCCGCGGTGCGGCTGGCCGCGCTCGCGGTGGCGCGCGCGGGTCTCGGTGGCGAGCTCGAGGATGGGCTCGCTCGTCGGGCTCGAAACGCGCCGTGGCTCCCTCAGCTGCGGGTCGAGGTCGCGCGCACGTTCGGGACCCGCGAGACGATCGACAATCCCGAGCTCGACTCGCGGCTGCGGCGGGTCGACGACCTCCGGTTGTCCGCCTGGGCGACCTGGCACCTCGATCGTCTGCTGTTCGAATCCGCGGAGCTCGATATCCTGCGGGAAAAGCGCCTCGGCACCACCAAGCGGCGCGAGCTCGAGGAGCGCGTCGTGGACCTGTACTTCGACCTGCGCCGCCTCGAGGTCCTACCGCCCGCCGACCCCGAGACCGAGGCCGCGCGCGACGTTCGCCGGGCCGAGCTCGAGGCCCTGCTGCTCGCGCTGTGCGGTCCTTCCGCGCTGGCGCAGCGAGACCACGATGCTGGTGGACCTGCCCCGGCCGCCTCGCGCAAGATGGACCCCCGGGAGGGGACGCCGCCATGAGCTCGCCGCAGGATCGCCGTCAATACCCGCGCTTTTCGAGCGGACGCCTGGGCTTCGTCTCCATCGGTGGCGACACACACCAGGCGCAGATGCGGGACCTCGCGGAGGGCGGCATCTGCTTCGAAGTGGGATTCCCCCTCGATCCGGGCCTGCAGACCCTCATCGAGCTGTCCCCCGGGCGTCGCGACGTGCAGGAGCCGGTGCGTCTGCCGATCCGCGTCGTCTGGTGCACCGCGGCGGGCACCGGCTATCAGGTCGGCGGGAAGTTCGAGGCCCTCGAGCCGCCCCTGCAGGAACGGCTGGCCTTCATCCTCGCGGACCTCGCCGGCGACACGCCGCGCTCCTACCGCCGACCCCTGACGCGGGTCGCGCCCGACGACCCCGATCCGCACGACGAGTAACCTACCGAGGCGTCTGCAACAGGGACTCGGACGCGCGCAGCCCGTCGATCGCGGCCGAGACGATTCCACCGGCGAAACCGGCACCTTCTCCCACGGGATAGAGCCCCGGGTGGCTCGGAGAGGCGAGCGTGTGGCGATCTCGCACCACGCGCACCGGCGCGCTCGTGCGGGTCTCGACTCCGACCAGCTGCCCCTCCCGGCTGCCGAACCCGCGCAGCACCTTGTCCCAGCGCAAGATGGCGATCCGCAGCCCCTCGACCACGCGTCCGGGCAACGCCGCCGCGACGTCGCCGGCCACCACACCGGGCAGGTAGCTCGAGCGCGCGACCTCCGAGGACCCTCGCCCGGCCAGGAAGTCGTCCACACGCGTGGCGGCCGCCACGAATCCGCCACCTCCCGCCGCGAACGCCGCCCGCTCGAGCTTGCGCTGAAACGCGAGCGCCGCCAGGGGCCCCTCGCCATAGTCGCGGGCGTCCACCGACACCACGAGCGCGGCGTTGGCGTGTGGCGAGTCGCGTCGCGCCAGGCTCATCCCGTTCGTCACGAGACCCCCTGGCTCGGTCGCGCACGGCACGATCCACCCGCCCGGGCACATGCAGAACGAATACGCGCCGCGCTTCTCACCGAGGTCGCAGGTGAGCTCGTACAACGCCGCTGGCAGCCGAGGATGCCGCGGCCGGCCATGCTTGCCGTACTGGAGCTCGTCGATGAGCGGTTGCGGGTGCTCCGCCCGCACCCCCACGGCGAGCGGCTTCGGCTCGAGCGCCACGGCCCGCTTGTGCAGCATCTCGTACACGGGTCTCGCGCTGTGTCCGGTCGCCAGAAGCACCGCGTCGGCCCGCATCTCCTCGAGCCCGTCCCCCGTGCGCACGAGCCCTCCACGCACCACGCCGCGCTCCACGACGAGGTCCTCCAGCGCCGCCTCGAAGCGGTACGAAACGCCCTCGGCGACGAGGTGCTCGCGTAGCGCGGTGAGGATCTTCGGCAGCCGGTTCGACCCGACGTGCGCACGCGCCTCGAAGGCGATCTCCGGCGGTCCTCCCATGCGCACCAGCGTCCCCAGCACGAAGGCCACCGCCGCTCGATCCTTGACTCGCGTGTAGAGCTTGCCGTCCGAGAACGTACCCGCCCCGCCCTCGCCGAAGCAGTAGTTCGAGGAGGGCGACAGCTCCCCACGCTGGGTGAGGCTCGCCAGGTCGTGCCGGCGCGGCTGTACGGGCTTGCCCTGCTCGACCAGGGTGACGCGAGCACCCGCGTGGGCCAGCCGGTAGGCCGCGAATAGCCCCGCCGGGCCGGCGCCGACGACCAGCACGCTGCGCCCGCGCGCCCCCGGATGGAGCCCCGGATGGACATGCGCCACGGGCGACGACTCGAGCGCGACGCGATACCGATACCCGATCGGCGCGCCCCGGCGCGCATCGAGCGACCGGCGGACGACGATGAACGCGCGACCGGGCGCCACTGCCGCGACCTCGGCCGCGAGGCGCTCCGGCCCGTCGTCATCGATCGAGAGGAAGATCTCCAGGGCTACCGCCCGCGCACCGGGCGACCGCGCGAGATGGTCACCTTCTGCAGGACGATCGGCTCGACCGGCCGGTTGTTCATCGGCGAGTCCACAGGAACGCGCGTGAGCTTCTCGATCAGCGCCACGGGCTGGCATTGCCCGAAGATCGAGAACCGCCCGTTCAGATACTGGGCCGCCCGCTCGGTGACGAAGAACTGGCTACCGAAGCGCGAGTCCGCGCCCGCCCGGTTCGCCATCGCGAGACGCCCCGGACGATCGAACGCCAGGTCGGGCGTGACCTCGGCCGGCAACAGGTACCCGGGATCACCGGTCCCCTTGCCGAGCGGATCGCCGCAGTGCACGACGAATTGCGGGATCACCTTGTGACAGGCGAGCCCATCGTAGAAGGGGCGCGTCCCCCAGACCTTGGTCTCCGGGTCCTTGAACGGGCGCAGCCCGCGGGCGAGGCCCACGAAGTTCGCGACCACGTTCGGCGCGGCCTCCTCGTACAGCTCACACGTGAGCTTGCCGAGCTTGCCGAGGTCCATCGTGGCCAGGAGCGCCCCCTTGCCGGTCACACCCTCCACCGCCTCGCCGAGCCCGAACTTCCCCTGCTTCGGGTCGTCGCCCGCGGGCGCCCCAGCGCCGCCCGCTCCCGCGACCCCGGCGATGCGCCCCCCATCGGCCCCCGCGCCGGTCTCGCCTCGCTCCGGCCGCACGCCCCCCGCGCGCGC
>JAHFDS010000172.1 GCA_023248855.1 Myxococcales bacterium | reverse complement strand
GTCGAGGTCATCGGGCAGCTCGCGGCCTCGGCGCGCCAGATGGGCGGTGTCGCGCCGGGCCGCGCGCTCCTTGCGCTCGACCAGTCGCTCGTGGATGGCTCGGCCCCGCTCGCATCCGTCGAGCCCGGTGGGGATGCTGCGCTCATCGTGCCGCGCGACACCGCGCTCGGCGCCGAGCCCCGAACCGCCGAGGCGCTGGCGGCCGCCGTGCTCGAGGGGGTCGTGCCGCGCCGGAGCCCCGGCGAGGACGTGCTCGCGTTCGACCAGGCCATCCGTGCCTACTACCCGCTGCGCCTGCTCGCCGAGGGCTTCTTCCTCACCGAGGGCGAGCTCCTCGCGCGCGTGTCGGCGCGCCTGCCCGGCTACCTGCGCGGCGATCCTTCGGATCGCGCGTTCGTGGCGCTGTTCGCGTTCGATCGCGCGCTCGGCCGTGGCGCCAGCGGCGGGTTCGATCCGCTCCTGCGCGCGCTCGGAAAGCGCGGCGCCTACGACCTGCCGGCACTGCTCGCGGTGGCGGCAGCCGAGCTCGGGCCGGGCGGCGCGGGTACGCTCTCGCTCCTCTTGGGTGGCGATCGTCCGGCGTTCGACCGAGCCCTGCGCATCGCCCGGCTGACGCAGCTCGAGCGCCCGGCGGGGCCGGTCCTGCGGCCCGATCCAGCGCCCTACGAGGACTCGCTCATCGGCGCGGAGCTGGCCGAGCGCTGGCTCGAGCGCGACCCGACGCCGGAGGGCAAGCGCATCGGCAGGATCCTGGTGCTGCCGCACGACGTCATCCTGCCGACCGACGTCGCCGCACAGCTGCAGGTGTTCAACCTCCTGCACGCCACCACCCGTGCGCGCATCGTGCGGCAGGAGCTCCTGTTCTCCGAGGGCGACGCCTGGCGCGCGGACCGAGTCGCCGAGAGCGGCCGGAACCTACGGCGCAACCTGTTCCTGGCGCTGGCGCGCATCACGCCCGTGCGCTCACCGAAGGCCGACGAGGTCGATATCCTGGTCACCACGAAGGATCTGTGGAGCCTACGACTCAACATGAACTTCGCGATCTCGGGCTTCGACACGCAGTCGCTGACGTTCCGGTTCACCGAGGCCAACCTCTTCGGCCTCAACAAGTCCACGTCCCTCAATTTTTCGCTCGATCCGGCGAGCTACCTGCTCGGCGCCACCTACACCGACCCGCGTCTTCTCGGCTCACGCCTCTACTTGCAGCCGACCGCCAACCTCATCTTCACGCGCGCCGACCACCAGGTGGAGGGCTTCACGAGCGGGCTCGCGTTCGGCCAGCCGCTGTACTCGCTGTCAACGACGTGGGCCTGGCGCGTCGAGGCCGGCTTCACCGAGGACGTCTTCCGTAGCTTCGTCGGCGGGCGTGTGCGCCTGCTCGACGATCCCGATACGGCCGAGAAGGAGGCCTTGCCCTATTCCTTCGATCGGCGGAGCTTCGTGGGCCTCGCGGAGCTGACGCGCTCGTTCGGGGAGGACGACAAGCTCAACGTGGCGGGCGGCTGGCGCGGCTCTCTGCGCCGTAGCACGCTGCCGCGGGGGTTCCCGGTCGTGAGCGACGCCGCGCGAGACTGGTTCCTGCGCACGCGGGTCCCGCGCGACGAGGACGCGGCGGCGCTCTACCTGCACCTCGGCGCCTTCCGCGCGGCCTACGAGACCTTCACCGACGTCAATCGCTTCGCGCTCACCGAGGACTTTCGCTTCGGGCCAGGCCTGGCGCTCGACCTTTCGTGGGCCGACCCGGCGTTCGGCTTCGGCGTGCGCTACCTCGACGCGAGCGCGAGCGCCTCGTGGCGCTTCCGCTTCGGGGGCGACATGCTGCTCGGCGCCATCGACGGTGGACTGAGGCGCCAGGAGGGTATCTTCGTCGACACGACCGCGGTCAACCGCACCGCGGGCGCCCTCCTCTACAACGTCACCCCCACGTTCCTGTGGTCGCGTCTGCATACGATGGCGCTGGTGCGGCTGCGCGACCGCCCGGCCACTCCCTCGCCGATCACGTTCGGCGGCGAAGGGACGCTGCGCGGCTACCCGACCAACGTGTTGTCGGGCGACCAGATGTGGAACGCGACCGCCGAGCTGCGCACCCAGCCCTTCGTGTGGCGCACGATCCACGGGGGCCTGGTTGCGTTCGCGGACGCCGGCGACGCGTTCGACCGGCCCTCGCAGGTAGGTGTCGTCGCGAGCGTGGGCGGGGGACTGCGCCTGATGTTCCCGCAGGTGAACAACCAGACGCTCCGCATCGACGTCGCGGTGCCACTACGGAACGACTACGGCGCCACGTACCTCTTCGCGCAGTTCGGCCAGGCGTTCAACTTCTAGTCCGGGCGCACATGAAGGCGTTCGGTGCTTCGTACGGCGGTGAATGACGGACCGACTCTTGGTCCGAGCCGGTAGACTCCCGCGCATGGTGCGTCGTGAAGAAGCCGAGCGAGCGGCGAAGCCGCGAGGCGAGGTCGTCCGCTGCACTTCTCCAGCGGGTGCGAGTCCCGTCCCGGTAGGCGCCGGAGCGCCGGGTAGCAGGCCCCAGGTCAGCGGTCGAGAGGCCGTGGCCCAGGCGGGGCGTCAAGAGCCTCTACGGAGGGAGCAAGAACGCGGGCCGCAACATGAAGTGAAGCCTGCAGCCTCGACAGAGAAACAATCCGGGAGCCGAGCCGCTCATGTCACAGCGAAGGCCACGCCTGCTGCGCGAGAGTCCGGATGCGTGACAGGTTCCGGCGGGATACGGGGAGCAGCACGCGTTCAAGGAGGAGTGTGGCACACGAGAGGCCCGTCTGCGCGGCCCACGTCAGGGCGAGGCGAGTCGCATAAGCCGAGTGCGAAAACGGCCGCTGCGCAGCGGGAGTCCGAGGGGATCGTAGTACCGACGATGGACAGGCAGAAGAACCTGTCCGGAGGGAGAGGTCCCTGCGGTGGTCACGTCGTCAACGGAGGTAAGCGCGAGGGCATGGTCGGGCAGGGCTGCCGATCCAACCACCCCGGCGGGCAAGGTCCCGACGACAAAGTGCGACGACTCCAGAGACGACTGGGAGCTTCGAGAGACCGCCGGCAAGCCGTGTGCGGGAAATCCGCATGCACGGTTTGAAAGGGGGTCTTGCCGACACCTGCTCAGCGGGCAGGAGAAAGTAGGATCTACCAATGGTGGCGCTCGTCCTGTCCGTCCTGTCCGTCCTGTCCGCCAACGACGTGCTCGCGATCCCTCGCCTGTCCGACCCGCGACCATCGCCGGACGGACGGCTCGTTGCGTTCGAGCTAGGTCGCGTGGATCCGCGCACGCAGGCACTGCGCAGCGAGATCTGGGCGGTCGCGGCGACCGGCGGCGAGCCGCGCCCGCTGGTGCAAGCCGGCCAGAAGTCGCACGCGCCGCGCTGGCTCCGCGACGGACGCCTGGTCTACGTGTCCGACGTGGGCGGAGCCTCGGCGCTCTGGCTGTTCGATCCGAAGAACGTCTCCACGCACAAGCTGGCCGCGCTGCCGGACGGCCTCGACGAGCCGGTGGTGTCGGCCGACGGCCGCTTCGTGGCGGTGCAGGCCGCGGTCCTGCCCCCCTGCGACGTCGCCTGCACCGCCCGGCGCGCCGCCCTCGCGGGCACGCAGGCCAAGCACAGCTCGCAGCTGCTCTACCGCCACTGGTCGAGCTGGAAGGACGGCAAGCGTGACCACGTGTTCGTGGTCGAGGTCGCAAGCGGCACCCTGCGCGACGTGACGCCGGGCGACTTCGACGCGCCGCCGTTTTCGCTCGGCGGGCCAACAGGCTACGCGCTCTCCCCGGACGGGGCCGAGCTGGTGTTCGCGCGCAACACCGACCCGAACGCCGCCTGGAGCACGAACGGCGATCTCTTTTCGGTCGCGACGAGCGGCGGCACCCCACGCCGGCTGACTGGCGGAAATCCCGCCGACGATGCGGCGCCGCAGTGGACCGCCGACGGCAAGACGTTGTACTGGCTCGCGCAGGCGCGCCCGGGCTACGAGGCCGATCGCTGGGTCATCCACAGAAAGGCGCACGCGGCCCAGGCGGCCGAGGCGGTGCCGCTCGCGATCGATGCCTCGGTGAACGAGCTCGCGCTCCTGCCGTCGGGGCGCGAAGCGCTCGTGGTCTGCGAGGTCGACGGAAAAGACCGGCTCTACCGGCTCTCGCTCGAGGGTCCACGTGCGCCGCTCGTCGAGATCCCCAGCGACGGCAGCCTGGTCGACGTATCCGTATCGGCAGATGGATCGTTCGCGGTCGCGATGCGCTCGTCGGTGATCGCACCGCCCGACGTCGTGCGGATCGACCTTTCGACCGGCAAGGTCACGCCGCTCACGCAGCTGGCGGCGGGCAGCCTGCGCGGCAAGGATCTCGGTACGCGCAGCGAGCTGCGCACGCGCACCGCCGAGGGCCACACGGTGCATTCGCTGGTGCTCCTGCCGCCGGGGTCCGATCCGAGAAAGCGCCACGGGCTGGTCGTGCTCGTCCACGGCGGGCCGCAAGGGGCGTGGACGGATCGCTGGAGCTGGCGCTGGAACCCCGCGCTCTTTGCGGCCCCGGGCCACGTGGTGGTGGCGCCCAACTTCCGTGGCTCGACCGGTTACGGCCAGGCCTTCACGGACGCCATCCGCGGCGACTGGGGGGGCGGGCCGTTCCGCGATCTCCTGGCCGCGCTCGACGACGCGGAGAAGCTGCCCCATGTGGACAAGGGACGCGCCTGCGCGGCGGGCGCTTCGTACGGCGGCTACCTCGTCAACTGGCTGGCCGGTCACTCGGATCGTTTCCGCTGCCTGATCTCGCACGCGGGCCTGTTTGACCTCGAGAGCGACTACTACCAGACCGAGGAGCTGTGGTTTCCCGAGTGGGAGATGCGCGGCACGCCCTGGGACGAGCGCGCCGTCTACGCCAAGTGGTCACCGTCCCGCGCGGTCACGAGGTTTCGCACGCCGACGCTGGTCGTACACGGAGAGCTCGACTACCGCGTGAGCTTCGCGCAGGGCATCTCGATGTTCACCGCGCTGCAGCGCCGCGGCGTCGAGAGCGAATTCCTCGCGTTCCCCGACGAGGGCCACTGGATCTTGAAGCCCGTCAACTACCGGCTCTGGATCGGCACGATGACGGGGTGGATCGACCGGCACCTCCGGTAGCCCCCTAGCGGCGGTCGATCGGCACGTAGGCGACCTCGCGGCCCCCCGTGTAGATCTCGCTCGGCCGGAAGATGCGGTTGTCCTCCATCTGCTCGACCCAGTGCGCGAGCCACCCGGCCACCCGAGCGATCGCGAAGATGGGCGTGAAGAGGTCGGTCTGGATGCCGAGCAGGTGGTAGACGATGCCCGAAAAGTAGTCGACGTTCGGGTGGATGCCCTTCTTGCCCACGCGCTCGAGCATCTGCTTTTCGAGCTCACGCGCGACGTCGTACAGCGGCGTGGAGCCGCGGTGCTGGAACAGCCGCTCCGCCAGGCCCTGCAAGATGAGCGCGCGCGGGTCCTTGGTCTTGTAGACGCGGTGGCCGAAGCCCGGGATCTTCTCCTTCTTCGCCATCGCGTCGTCGAGGTACGGCTTGACCTTGTCGGGCGTGCCGAGGCGGCCGAGCAGCTCGAGCACCTCCTCGTTGGCGCCGCCGTGCAGGGACCCCATGAGCGTGCCGACCGCCGACGAGATCACCGCGTAGGCGTCGGCCTCGGTCGAGCCGGTGACCCGCGCCGAGAACGTCGAGGCGTTCATCGAGTGCTCGGCGTGCAGGATCAAGCACTGGTCGAAGATGCGCGCCTCGACGGCGTCGGGCATGCGCTCGGACAGCATGTAGAGGAAGTTCTGCCCGTGGTCGAGCTCGTCCTTGGGCATGACGTCGGCGTCGCCCGCGCGCAGGCGATGGTACGCGGCGACGAGCGTCGGAAGCTTCGCGGTGAGGCGAATCGCCGGCTCGAGCTCGCGCGACTTGCGACCCGGGTAGAACATGCCGAGCGCCGCCACGCCGGCCTGCAGCGCCTCCATCGGGTGCCCCGTCTCCGGCAGGCACTTGAGCAGATCGATGAGCTTGTACTTGATCCTGCGCAGCCGCTTCATCTGGCTCTGCCAGTCGTCGAGCTCGGCGCGCGTCGGGAGCTTGCCGCGGATGAGCAGGAAGGCGACCTCCTCGAAGGTGCTCCGCTCGGCCAGCACCTCGATGGGGTAGCCGCGATACTCGAGGATCCCCTTCTCGCCGTCGATGAAGCAGATGCGGGAGTGCGCGACCGGCACGCCCGCGAGGCCATGAACGAAGCCGGGGGTCTCGGACATAGTGCCTTCTTTTAGCACGGCTAGGCGCCGTGCTCGACGATCACGAGGGTGCCGATGCCGCCGCGGACGGCGAAGTCACCCTCGACACGCAGCTTGCGCGGGGCGATCGCGGCGACGAGGTCGTCGGCGATGCGGTTCGTCACCGCCTCGTGGAAGGCGCCTTCGTTCCGGAACGACCACAGGTAGAGCTTGAGCGACTTGAGCTCGAGGCAGAGCTGGTCCGGCACGTAGCGGATGCGGAAGGTCGCGAAGTCGGGCTGGCCGGTCAGCGGGCACAGACACGTGAACTCGGGGCACTCGAACACGATCTCGTAGTCGCGCTCGGGCTTCGGATTCGAAAAGGTCGCGAGGGCCTTCGACGGCTGGGACGGCATCGGCGCCTTCTACACCATCCGCGGCGATCGTGCCCGTGCGTTCGTGCGATTCGGGGTTTGCGTCAGTCGCTCGGGTGCTCGCCGGTGCGGCCGAGGATGAGGACCTCGCCGGTGCGGGTCGTGTCGTCGCGCTGGCCGACGGTCGCGGGCGGCTCGTCGTCGCTGGGTGGGCGGGTCGGACGGTGGCCGCGCGGCGCGGTGGGCTCGGCCCCCTCGAAGAACGGCTCGTCGGCGCGTGGGATGTCCACGCCCAGGTGGCGCATGAGGGCGAGCCGCTCGACCGCGCCCAGCTCGTCCACGATGCGCAAGAGGTCGGTGAACGAGATCTCCACGAACGCCCGCGGCATGGCCGGATCCTACTCCGCCGGCGGACCGCCGTCGCCTTCGTCGGGGGCGTCCTCGTCGGAGGCGGCGGCGTCGACCTCCGCGAGCTCCTCGTCGTCGAGAGCATCCTCGTCGCCGAGGCCTGCGTCGGCCAGGGCCACGAGCTCCGCGTCCTCCACGCTGCCCACGTCGGGGCGCTCGTGCCGCGGCTCCTCCGCCGCCCCGTGCAGGAACGCCCACACCGCCTCGGCGGCCCGGCCGCTCATGCCCTGCACGCCCGTGATCTCCGCCACCGTGGCCTCACGCAGCTTTCGGACCGAGCCGAAGTGCTTGAGCAGCTCTCGCTGCCGCTTGGCGCCGATGCCCGGGATCAGCGCCAGCTGTGTCCTGATGGCGCGCTGCTTGCGAAGGACCTGGTGGTAGGCGTTGGCGAAGCGATGCGCCTCGTCGCGGATGCGCGCGAGCACGAACATCTCGGCGCTCGAGTCGCGCAGCGGGATGGGGTCCTTGATGCGCGGCAGGAACACGCGGTCCGGTCGCTTCCCCGACACATCTGCATTCGCAGATGTTTTCTTCTGGCGCTGCCGGCTCCCCGTCTCCGGGGCGCCCTCGCCCGTTTCGCCTGCGTACCGCCCGCCTCCTTCGGCCGCCACCTCCGCCGGTCGCTCCTTCGCCAGCCCCACGATCGGCAGCCCCTGCGGCCCCGCGTCGACCCCCTGATCGCGCGCCGCCGCCAGCGCCGCACCGAGCTGCCCACGGCCGCCGTCCACCACGATGAGGTCCGGCAGCTCCCAGCCTGGTGAGGCGTCGCGCGCGCGCCGAAAGCGCCGCGACAGGACCTCGTAGATCGACGCGAAGTCGTCGGGCGAGCCGCTGACGCTCTTGATCTGGAAGCGCTTGTAGGCGCTCTTCTTCGGCAGCCCCGCCTCGAACACGACCATCGACGCGACGATCGCGCTGCCCTGCAGGTTCGCGATGTCGTAGCACTCGATGCGGTTCGGCGGACGGTTGAGCCGCAGGCGTCGCTGCATCTTGGCCAGCGACTCCTCGGCGTCGCGCTCGTGGTCGCGCCGCGACTTGAACGCGCTCTCGGCGTTCTTCTGCGCGAGCCGCACGAGCTCCGCGCGCGGCCCGCGCTGCGGCGCCAGCACCTCGACCTTGGCACCCTTCTTGTCCCGGAGCACGTCGGCCTTGACCCCGAGGTCGTCGAGCGCGAGCGGCAGGAGCACCTCGTCGGGCACGAACGCCGCGAGGTCGTAGTGCAGGTCCACGAACGACGACAGCACCTCCACGTCGGGCATCTCCTGCTGCCGCAGGGACCAGGTCTGCCGGCCCACCAGCTTGCCCCTTCGCACGAAGAGGACGGCGATGTCGACCTCGGGGCCCTCGCGGTAGAGCCCCACCGCGTCCTGGTCGGAGAACGTGCTCGACACGACGCGCTGCCGCTCGAGCGTGGACTTGAGCGCCGCGATCTGGTCGCGCACCGCCCCCGCGCGCTCGAACTCGAGCGTCTGGGCCGCCTGCCGCATGCGCCCTTCGAGCCGCACCAGCACCTCGTCGTCCTTGCCCTGGAGGAACAGCGCCACGTCGCGCACGTCCTCGTCGTACTGCGCCGAGGGGACCGGCAGCACGCAAGGCGCGTCGCAGCGCTTGATCTGGTACTGCAGGCACGGTCGCCGGCGCGACTTCAGGACGAAGTCGGTGCACGTGCGCAGCTTGAAGTGCCGGTTCACGACGCGCAGGGTCTCGCGCGCCGCGGTCGCGGAGTGGTAGGGGCCGAAATAGTAGGCGCCGTCGTCGCCGAGCCTCCGCCGCACCTCGAGCCGGGGCCACTTCTGCCGGGGATCGAGCCGCAGCACGATGAAGTTCTTGTCGTCGGTGAGCTTGGCGTTGAAGCGCGGCTGGTGCTGCTTGATGAGCGTGTTCTCGAGCAGCAGCGCCTCCTTCTCGCTGTTCGTGACCACGGTCTCGATGTCCGAGAGGAGCCCCGCCAGAAGCGGCACGAAGTAGCGCGTGTCCGAGGAGCTCTTGGTGAAGTAGGCGCGCACGCGCTGCCGCAGGCTCGCCGCCTTGCCCACGTACACCACCCGCCCGCGCTTGTCCTTCATGAGGTACACGCCGGGCGACTCCGGCAGGCGCGACAGCACCTCGGCCAGGTGTGCGGGCAGGCTGGGCTCGTCCTCGCTCACCGCCCTAGGGTAGCGCCTCCGTCGGTCGGGTGATCGATGCCAGGAGCCAGCGAGGCAGCGGTGAGGTACGATAAAACGGTGCGTCCTCTGGCCGTGGTCCTGAGCCGCCATGCGCTCACGCGCCGGCATGCCGCGCAGGCGCTGGTGGCCTCCGGCCTCGATGTCGTCTGCACTGACACCTTGCGCCTGGATCCGGCGGAGTCTGCCCGCGCGCGCCTTGTCCTCGTGGACCTGGATCTCGACGCCAGCGCGCCGGTGAGCGAGCTTGTCGAGCGGGCTGCCGAGGCCTGTCCCCGCGTGCCCATCGTCGCGGTGGCGGGGGTGTACGCGGAGGAGCGGCTGCTCGCCGCGCTGTCCGAGCCGCTGGTCGCGTCCATCATCCCGAAGCGCGGCACCGGCCGCACGGCGGTCCCGCCCGGCGTCGAGGCGCTCGGCAACACCGCCTGGCCTGACGAGCACGCGGTCTACACGCTGGCACGACGCCGGATCGGCCTGTCCAAGGGACCGGGCGGCTTGCTCCTGGCCGGCGCGGACCTGCACGAGATCTCGGTTCGCAGCTCGGCCGGCAGGTGGGAGGCGGTCGCGGGGCTCGAGTCGCTCCTGTGCGCCCTGACGTTGCGACCGGACCGGGGCGCGCGCGTGGGCCTCATCGCGGAGGAGCTGCTCATGAACGCCCTCTACGATGCTCCGCGGGACGCCCGCGGGAGGCCCCGCCACCGGGTCGGCGCGGGCGAGGTCGCGCTCGAGCCGAGCGAGTCGGTGATGCTGCGGTACGGATGCGACAGTCAAATGATCGTCGTGTCGGTGTCGGACTCGTTTGGCACCCTCGACCGGGCGAGCGTGGTCGATCGGCTGCAGCGGGTCGGCGATCCGGAGCTCAGCCCCGCGGACGGCCCGGGCGGCGCCGGGCTCGGGCTCATCATGGCGTATGCCTCGTCGAGCCAGCTCTGGTTCCGGGTGGCGCCCGGCCGGACCACCGAGGTGACGGCGGTCCTGCGCATCGCAGGCAGCGGGCGCGAGATCCAGCAGTTCGGAACTGCGGTGCACCTCGAGTTCGAGGAGCACGGGGAAGGGGGCTCGGGCTGATGAGCACATTCGTCCACACGTATCTCTCGGACGGGACGACGCAGGTGTCGGTGCACGGCAAGATCGACGAGCGCTTCGACGAAAGGGCGCTACGCGGCCTCTTGCGCGGCAACCGGCTCGTGCTCGACCTGTCGCAGGTCACCGGCATCACGTCGATGGGCCTTCAGGCCTTCACGCGATGCATCGACGGAATCAAGCGCAGCCAGGTCGTGTTCGTGGACGTCTCTCCCGTGCTGGCGCGCCAGCTCTGCATCCTGCCAGGGCTGTTCTCGGCCGTGCGGATCGAATCGGCGCGGCTGCCGTTCTCGTGTCCGCGCTGCGGTGACGAACGCGACCACACGGTCCCGTTCGAGCGGGGCGCGGCCGATCGTCACGCGCCGTGCTGCAGTTGCGGGACCCCGATGGAGCTGGACGGGGTGGCCGAGCAGTTCCTGCCGTAGCGCGCGCGCTCACTCCTCGGCGCCGCGGCGTTCGCGGAACTGCCGGGCCACGAGGCCGAAGCGCGCCATCTTGTTGTACACGGTGCCGCGGCTGATGCCGAGGCGCCGAGCGGCCTGCAGGACATCGCCCCGGGTGTCGGTCAGCGCTGACACGATGAGCGCGCGCTCGGCGTCCTCGAGGCTGGTCGAGGCCCCGAAGGTCGGCGGGGCCGACCTTCGGCGTGCCCCGGCGAGCTCGACCGCCTTGGGGATGCGGCGCAGCACGGTCTCCCCCGCTGGTGCGAGGCTGATCTCGGCCTCGAGCACGTGCTCGAGCTCGCGGATGTTGCCCGGCCACGGGTAGCGCAGGCACGCGTCGAGCACCGGCGGCGCGAGCGTGATCGCCGCACGCCCCGAGCGCGCCGAGAACAGCGCCAGGAAGTGGTCGATGAGCGCCCGGATGTCCTCGGGCCGCTCGCGAAGCGGCGGCAGCTCGACGTGGATGACCCGCAGGCGGAAGTAGAGGTCCTGGCGGAAGCGCTCCGAGACCGCGTCCTCGCCGAGGTCGCGGTTGGTCGTCGCGATGATGCGCGTGTCGAACGGCACCGCGTGCGCCCCGCCCACGCGCGTGACGGAACGCTCCTGGAGCACGCGCAGGAGCTTCGCCTGCAGCTCGAGCGGCATGTCGCCGATCTCGTCGAGCAGCAGCGTGCCGCCGTCGGCGAGCTCGAACTTGCCGGGGTGGCCGCCGCGCTTGGCGCCCGTGAAGGCGCCGGCCTCGTAGCCGAACAGCTCGCTCTCGAGCAGCTCGCGCGGGATGGCGGCGCAGTTGATGCCGACGAAGGGCCCTTGCGCGCGCGCCCCGGCGTTGTGGATGGCCTGCGCCAGCACCTCCTTGCCGGTGCCGCTCTCGCCGGTCACGAGCACGCTCGAGTCCGAGCGGGCGGCCGCGGCGGCGATCTGCACGCACCGGCGGATCGCGGTCGAGCTGCCGATGACGTCGCCGAGGGAGAAGCGCGCGCCCGAGCCGACGATGCGCTGGGCCAGGCGCGCCACGCGCTTCATGCCCTGGAGCGTGACGACGTGCGCGATCCGCTTGCCCGCCTCGTCCTGGACGCCGCGCAGGTTGAGCACGTATTCGCCCTCGTCGATGCGCACCACGCGTCCGTCCAGGTCCTCGCCGCGATCGAGCAACGCGCCCAGGAAGGCCAGGCCCTGCACCTGCACGAGCGGTACCCCGCCGAGCTGGGGCAGCCCCAGCATGCGCAGCGCGATGCGGTTGCACGACACGATGACACCCTCGCCCGACACCAGCACGACGCCGTCGGTGATCGCGTCGAGCGTCGTGTTCTTCTGTCGCGCCTCGAGATCGAGCGCCTGCGTGATGCGCGCGTTCTCGAGGATGGTGGCGAGCTGCGCGCAGAAGATCACGCATAGCTCGAGGTCGCGCTCCGTGAACGAGCCTCCGCACAGGGCCTTGTCGACGAAGACGCCGCCCACGACCTCGGCACCGAGGCGCAGCGGCACCGCCATCGCCACGCCGAGGCGCACGTCCTCCGGCTCCTGCCGCCCGCGCGAGTCCTCCTCGTCGCGTTCGACCAGGATCGGCGCGCCCGCGGCCACGGCGCGCCCGAGCGGCAGCCGCCAGGTCTGATCGGCGTCGGAGAAGCGTTGCCGCGCGCGGGCGACCAGCTCACCGCCGCGCCACTCGGCGAGGACCGTGCGGTCGGCCCCGGTGAGCTGGCCGATCATCCGCGCGGCGTCCTCGACCACGCGCGCCGGGTCCCCGAGCTCCGAGAGCCGCCGCGACAGCTCGAGCAGCGTCCGCGTCTTCTCGCGTTCCTGCGTCATGTGGTGGAGCGCCCCGATGAGGCGCCCCTCGGCGCCGGCCAGCGCGTCGATGCCGAGGGCCAAGAAGCGCCGCAGGCGATCGACCTCCTCGCGTGCGGCGTCGATCTCGTCGCCGAGCTCGGGGTGATTGCGCGTCACGCGCTGTACTCGCGCCAGGATCACGTCGGCGAAGCGGCTCAGCTCGCCCACGATCGCCTTGCGCGCGCTCTGGAACTCCTCGATCGCGGGCGCCACGTCGAGGCCCGCGGCGCGGTCGGTCGAGCGCCGGCCGAAGCGCTTGAACGCGTCGCGCACGCGCTCGAGGTCGGCCAGCGTCCCGCGCTGGCGGAACAGCTCCTGGGCGCGCGCCACCCACACCGCCGCGGGCTCCACCGACGCGTCCGGGCCCTCGGCCAGGTTGAGCTCACCGACCGCGACGCCGAAGCGCAGGTACGCGTCGGCCAGATCGCGCAAGAAGCCGTGCTGCTCGAAGATGGCGAGGGCCCGCCGGTAGCGCCGGCGCGCGGCGCGCAGCTGTCCGTTGGCCATCGCCAGGTCGGCCTCGATCACGTGCACGCGGCCGAACTCGAGCGGGTCCTGCCCGGCACGCGCGGCCTCGATCGCGCGCTCGAGCAGCTTCTGCGCCTCGGGACGGCGCCCCTTGGCGAGCGCGAGCTCCGCCAGCCCCCGCAGGCAACGCGCCAGCGCCACCGGACACTCGAGCTGTTCGAGCGCCCCCCGCGCGCGCTCGAGCAGCGTCTCGGCGGCCTCCTTCTCGCCGCGCGCCAGCACCGCTTGCGCCCGCGAGAGCGTCACGATCGCGGCCAGCGCAGGATCCTCCGTGGCGGCCGTCAGGCGCGCCGCCTCGTCGAGGAACGCGAACGCCTGATCGACCTCGCCGCGCACCAGGCACGCCTCGGCAGCGAGCCGATCGAGCTCGGCGTTCACGGGATCGGCCTCGGACAGCCGGCGCGTGGCGTGGATGCGCGCCAGCGCGTCCTCGGTGTCGCCGCGGCGCAGCAGCGCCTCCGCCAGGGCCACCCCCACGCGCGCCGCCTCCTCAGGCGTGGCCTCGGCCAGCTGCGCGGTCAGGGCTTCGATCGCAAGGTCCGCCGTGGCCATTCGAGGCGTCGATTATCGCACCGATCCCGGGATCGGGCCTGGCCGGGCTGTCAGCGGAACTCGAGGCGCGGCAGGGTCGCGACGGCCACGTCGCCGATCCGGACGCGCACGACGGCGACGCCCGGCGTGGTGGGGGCGACGATGCGCACCCTCGTCAGGCCCTCGCCGTCGGTCGACGCGTCGAGGACGCGGCCGAGCGAGGGGGTGACGCTGGCGCCGAGGATCGACCGACCCGCGATCACCAGGGCCGTGGAGCGCCCGTCTGCCGGCAGCACCCGCGGCGACACCTCGAGCCACCCGTCATCCGCGGCCATGAGCCGCTGGTCGGCGGCGACGAGCTGGGTGAAGTGGCCTCCGCTCGCGAAGCGCACGTCCAGCTGCACGCGGGCCTCCACGCCGAGGCCGAAGTGCGCCTCGCGCGCCGGCGACGAGTGCACGACGCCGCCGGCTCCGATCCGCTGCACCAGCGTACGTCCGTCACCCAGCGTGACGCGCACCTCCGCGCCACTGCCGTCGCGCGGTCCCCCGTGCGCCGACGACGGCGCGACCACCAGCCAGTGGCCCCCGGCCCCGCGATCGCGCGCCGTTCCGGCGAACAGGCGCACGGGGCCGCCGCGCGTGGTCACCACGAGGTCGAGGTCGCCGTCGCCGTCGAGATCCGCCGCCACCACCGCGCGCGCGTCGAGCCAGCCGAGCGCCGTCCACACCGGCGCGTAGCGTCCCGGTGCGGTCTGCCGGAACGCGGCGACCGGCTGGCGCGGATCGACCGCCAGGAGCGAGCCGTTGCCGACCAGCAGGTCCGGCAGGCCATCGAGATCGAAGTCGCCCTGCACGGCCCCCCAGCTGACGAGCAGGCAACCCTCGCCACCGCTCGGCCCGCAGTTGCGATCGTCCCGCCGTACGAGGCCGAGCCCGAGCGTGTCCGTCCGGTCCTCGAAGGTGCCGTTCGGGCGCGCGATGAGCGCCTCCTTGCGCCCGTAGTCGGACAGGTAGAGGTCGAGCCGGCCGTCGCCGTCCAGATCGGCGAGCAGCGCGCCCATGTCGGAGCGGGCGTCGCGCACCCCCGTCCCGAGGCCCACCTCCTCGAAGCGGGACAGGCCATCCGGGCCGGGCCCGAGGCCCCGGTAGAGCAGGTCGGGGACGGCGTCCTCGAGCGGCGAGGTTCGCGCGGGCCGTGTCCCGTCGTCCACCACGAAGGTGTCGTTGCCGATGAACAGGTCCGTCACGCCGTCACCGTCGTGGTCGAGCGCCGTCGCGACCCAGCTGTAGCCGCGCTCGGACAGGCCCGCCTGGGCCGACACCTCCGCGAAGGTCCCGTCGCCCCGGTTGCGAAAGAGCAGGTTGCCACGGCCCTCGCCGCGCTCGCCGAGGCCAAAGCCCCCGGAGAGCAGCAGCAGATCGGACAGGCCATCGCCGTCGAGATCGGCGATGAGCGCCCCCTGAGCGCTGCGGCGATCGTCGAGCCCGGCCGCCGCGGTCACGTCCGAGAAGCGGCCGTGCCCGTCGTTTTCGAACAGGCGCACGTTGCCCGCGAACGCGGCCGCGTTCGGCTCGAGGTCCGCTGTCAGCACCACATCGGCGTCGCCGTCGCCGTCCACGTCGCCGAGCGCGACCGCACGCGCCGGGTATGCGCCCAGGCCGCTTGCGTCCGTGACATCGGCAAAGCGCAGGCCGCCCAGGTTCTGGAACACGCGCGCGGGGCCGCGCCCGGTCGTCACCACGAGATCGAGCCGGCCGTCGCCGTCGAGGTCGGCGATCCCCACCCCGTTGCCGCGGGACGCCTGCACGAAGTCACCCGCCATCGCCACGTGCGAGGCGGCCAGGCCGCTGGTCTCCGTGACGTCGTGGAACCAGCCGACGTCGGGGGCGCCCGGGGGAAAGGCCTGGTCCACGGGCAGCGCGGGGCCATCGGGACGCGGAGCCGGTGGGCCGGGCGGTGGCCCGCCCTCGGGGAGCGTCGCGCCCGCGCCGCCCCCGCAGCCGACAAGCAGCGCCGCGAGCAACGCCGCG
>JAHFDS010000590.1 GCA_023248855.1 Myxococcales bacterium | reverse complement strand
GCACTCCGTGGTCGCGATGAAGCGCGTGCCGAGCTGCACGCCGGCGTAGCCGAGCTCGAGCATGCGCGCGAACGTGGCCTCGTCGCCCACGCCGCCGGCGCAGACGAGCGGTACGCCGAGCCCTCCGAGCTCGGCGAAGAGCTGCTCGGGCGACTGCGTGCCCGCGTGGCCGCCCGCGCGGGCGTTGACGCAGATGAGACCGTCCACGCCGTGCTCGAGCGCGAGCTTCGCCCAGCGCAGGTCGGTGACGTCGTGGTAGACGGTGCCGCCGACCGCGTGCACCTTCTCCACCACCCAGCGCGGGTTGCCGAGCGCGGTGATGAAGAAGCGCACGCCCTCCTCGAGCGCGACGTCGATCCACTTGCGCATGCGGTCCTCGTAGATCTTCGAGGACTTCTCGACGATGGCGTTGAAGCCGATGGGCTTTCCGCCCGCGAGGCGGTTCACCAGGCGGATGCCCTCGCGCAGGTCGTGGTTGTGCACGAAGGTCATCGAGATCGGCTGCACGATGCCGATCCCGCCGGCGGCCGAGGCCGCGGCGACCAGCTCGGGGTTCGAGCACGGGTACATGGCGCCACAGATGAGCGGGACCTCGATGCCGAGCGTGCGGGTGAGGGCGGTGTCGAGCGAGGGCATGGGCGCAGCATGCCGCAGCGCGTCATGCGCGTCAATCGCCTGGTGGGATCCCGACGGCGGTCCGGCCGTCCCACGGGCATGCTCAACCTCGTGGCAGGTCTCATCCTGGTCGCCGCTGCGACCCTCGCGAAGGAGCCGCCCGCGGCGGTCCAACGCGTCACCGGCAAGGTCGATGCCGTGACGGTGTTCTCCGACCGCGCGGTCGTGCGCCGCACCCAGGCGCTCGTCGTGCCAGGCAGCGGCGGCGTCCTGCGCTTCCACAGCCTGCCGGCCGCGCTGGTGCGCGAGGCGGTGCGCGCCTCCGGGCGGGGCCTTTCGATCACGGGCGTCGCGGTGCGGCCGACGGCGCCGGCGACGGAGCGCGAGTGGCTCGACGACCCGCTCAAGGTGGAGGTCGACCGGCTCGACCAGAAGCTGCGCATCGAACAGGACAAGGTGTCCACGTACAACGAGCAGCTGCGGCTGGTCGGGAGCCTCGGGGGGCTGACGACGGCCAAGAGTGACCAGGAGCTGCGGCTCGGCACCATCAAGACCGACGGCTGGAAGGCCGCCGTCGAGTTCCTCGAGGACAAGCGCGAGGCCTACCAGGCCAAGATCCGCGCGAGCCAGCTGGCGATGGACAAGCTGCAGCGCGAGCGCACCGACGCGGCGAACAAGCTCGGCGCCGCGCAGCTCGCGAGGCGGAGCTCGCCGTTCGAGGTCGAGGTCGCCTACGTGGGCACCGCCGGCACGAACGCCGAGGTGACGCTCGAGTACACGGTCACGAACGTGTCCTGGACGGCGGTCTACGACCTGCGCGGCTCGGCCGAGGGCGGGCCTTTCCAGCTCATCTCGCACGCCAACATCCGCCACACCTCGGGCGAGGCGTGGGACAGCGCGAAGATCACGCTGTCGACCGCGCGCCCGGCCGTCGGGACCGCCCCGGGGGCGCTGCAACCCTGGCGCTTGCACGAGCGCGCGCTGGCGCCGCCGGCGTCGAGCACGCGCAAGACGGCCGCCGGCGAGATCGACAGCAACGCGGGCGCTACTTCGGGCGGCACGGCCGGCGCGTCGACCACGATGACGGTGCAGCTGCCGGGGCGCGAGACCATCGCGAGCGACAGCTCCGACCACCGCGTCACGCTCAAGACGAGTCGGCTCGGCGCCACGCTCACGCACGTGGCCATCCCGTCCCTGACCGCGCAGGTGTTCCTGCGGGCGCGGCTGCAAAATGCGACGGGTATGCCGCTCCTCGGCGGCCCGGTCGCCGTGTTCCTCGACGGCAACTTCGTCGGCACCTCGGCGTTCAGCCACCTCGCTGCGGCGGGCGAGGACTTCGACATCTACCTCGGCCCCGACCAGCGCCTGCAGGTCAAGCGCACGCTCGTCAAGGGCGAGGTCGAGGGCTCGGGCTTCTTCTCCAAGAAGGTCAAGATCACGAACCAGTGGCAGATCGAGATCGCGAACTACTCGGGCAAGCCGAGGCAGGTCGTGGTGCATGACCAGTACCCCGTGTCCGCCGACCCGAGCATCGAGGCGGAGCTCGTGGGCACGAGCCGCGCGACGGATCGCAAGGACGAAAACGGAATGCTGACCTGGCGCTGCGACGTCCCGTCCGGGCGCAAGGAGCGGGTCGACTTCAGCTACTCGCTGACGGTGCCCCGCGCGATGTGGGAGCGCTTCGAGGCGCAGCAAGCGGCCGAGGAGAGCCAGCTCGCGAACGCCGCCGCACCGATGGCGCTCGACGAGAAAGCGCCCCCGGCCCCGATGCCCAGCAAGGCGCGCAGGATGTACAACCTGGAGGCGATGATCCAGAAGCGGTGACGGCGGTCAGGGAGGATCCACGGGCGCAGATCCGCAAACGAGCGCGACCAGGTCGGAAAGCGCGTCCAGCGCGGCGCCGGGGGCGAGCGCGGCGGCGAACGCGGCGTGCTGCGCGGGCGCGTGGACCGAGAGTCAGCCCAGCTCGGCCTTGCTGCCGCGATAGCGCCGGCCACCCAGGCGCGCGCCGATCTCGAGCAGCTCGACCAGCAGGGTGGCGCGGCGGTGGTGGGCCTCGAGGTCGGTGGGATCGCGCTCGCCACGCCGGGCGCGCGCGAGCGTGCGGTGCGCAAAGGCCCGGAGCGCGGCGGCCTCGCCGGGATCGAGCGGAGGCGGCGGCGTCCGGGCGAGCGCCGCCACGCGGCCAAGCAGCGCCGTGCCGGCGCCGTCCCTCTCGAGCAGCACCCGGCCACCCTACAGGTGCAACGCGCGCTCGGCAGTCGCGTAGCGCGCGGCGGCCTCGATCCACGCGTCGACGAAGGTGCCGCGGTAGCGCCTGGCATCGCGTGCTGACGGCCCGTCCTCGCGCAGGAGCAATAGGTCCCAGTCGCTCTCGGCCGTGGCGTCACCGCGGGCCCGCGAGCCGTAGAGGATGACGGTGTGGGCGCCATGGTCGGCCGCGAGGGTACGCGCGAGGATGAGCGCGTCGTCGTCCGCAGGCGCGGACGTGGCGGCGCTCGATACATCTGCACAGGCGAATGCGTTGACCCAGGCAGGCTCGTCGCCGCGCGGGGCCTCGAGCCGTGAGCGCGGCGTGGTCGAGGGGGGTGCGAGCTGGCAGCCGAGCAGGTGCCTCGCGGCGACCTGGAAGCCGTGGCGAACGTAAAACGGCAGCTTGCCGGCGTTGTCGTGGTTGACGAGGAGCTCGAGGCGCGGCACGCCCGCGTCCCGCGCCCAGCGCACGAGGCCCTCCAGGAACGCGCCGGCCGTACCACGACCGCGGTGGCCGGGGCGCACGTACAGCTCGTCGAGCACCAGCACGTCGCCGCCGAGCTCGTTCGAGAGGTACGGCACGACGAGGGCGTAGCCGGTGAGCACGGGCCCCTCGGCGAAGACGAGCGGCCAGGCATCGCGCGGGCGCTCGAGCAGGTGCAGCACCTGGGCGTGAGCGCGGGCGGCGCAAAGGCCCACCGGTCCGGGATCGTCGGCGTAAAGGCCCACCATCATCTCGGCGAGGACGTCGGCGTCGGCGGGCGTGGCGCGGCGGAGCGTGACCATGCGCGCATGCTCGCACAGGGGACGCGGCGGAACCCAGGCGAGTCCCGGCACGAGGGGTGCCCGCGCCGTGCTAGAAATCGCCCCATGCGACACCTCGTGCTTGCGCTCTCGCTGGTCGGCATCGGTTGTGGAGGAGAGGATGCAGCGGGGGGCGCCGGGCGTGGCGGCGCCGGGCGTGGCGGTGGCGGCAGCGGTGCGGCCGGCATGGCCGGGAGCGCGGGCGCAGCCGG
>JAHFDS010000589.1 GCA_023248855.1 Myxococcales bacterium | reverse complement strand
TTCCAGCCGGGGAACGGGTAGCGCAGCGCGCTTTCGACGATCGACGGCCGCACGATGGTGCGCACGATGCCCTCGGCGCGGGCGACGAGCTGGTCGCCCATGCTCTTGGCGTAGGTGTAGATGTTGGGCCAGCCCCAGCGGTGGGCGCGCTCGATGCCGAGCTTGGTCAGGCGATCACGCACCCAGTTCTTGCGCTCGAGGGCCACCGCGTGCCGGAGCGCCCGCTCGTCGTCGGCGTCGCGGCTCTCGTTCTCGAGGCGCTCCCGGGCGCGCTGCGTGAGCTCGGCCGTGAGCACCGTGTCGGAGGCCTCGTCGCGCACGCGCGCCGAGAGCTTCTCGCACTCGAGGATCTCCTTTTCGACGTCGAAGCGCGTGTCGCCGAGCTCTTCGTGGCGCGGGAAGTAGCCGTCGAGCGGCTCGTCCTCCCACACCTCGTTCGAGCGGTTGCCGGCGACGAAGCAGGTCGAGACGTGCACGAGGGCCGGGCGCTTCATGCGCCGCGCGAACGCGAGCACGTTCTTGGTGCCCTGGACGTTCGTGCGCAGCGACTGCTCGAGCGGCGGGTTGAACGTGACCTTGCCCGACGAGTTCACGAGCACGTCGATGTCGTCCGCGATCGCCTGCGCCTCCTCGGGGGTGTAGCCGAAGTCGGGGTCGACGATGTCGCCGCCGACGACGCGGACCTTGTCGCGGAGAAATCCTTCCAGCGCGCTGCCGTAGCGCTCGCGCAGCGGGTCGAACGTGGGCGAGGTGACCACCTGCCGCCAGAAGCGCTGCTCGCTGGTGGTACCGGAGCCCGAACGGACCATGACGTAGACGCGCCCGATGCCCGGGAAGCGCGAGAGCAGCATGGACAGGGTGACCTTGCCCACGAAGCCCGTCGAGCCGAGCAGGAAGATGGACCGGCCGGAGAAGATCTCGGTGGGCGACAGGCGCCCGCCGGTTTGCGCAGAGGAGCTCATGATCCGCGGCGACTTTTACCACGACGCCCCTCTGGGTACTCGCATGCACCGCCGTGCAGTTCATTCTCCTACGCACCGCCGCTGCGCGCATCATGGGTGCGATCGGGGAGGCCGATGGCGGGTCACGACGACGGGCCGAGGCGGCCGCCGCTCTGGGCGGGCGAGCTCGCAGGGACCTCGCGGTTCCAGCTGCTGTCGCAGCTTGGCTCCGGCGGGATGGGCGTCGTGTACGAGGCGTTCGATCGCGACCAGCAGTGCCACGTCGCGATCAAGACACTGCGGGCGTTCTCCGTGAACGCGCTGGTCCGGTTCAGGTGGGAGTTCAGGGCCCTGCAGGAGCTTCATCACCCGAACCTGGTGGGCCTCGGCGAGCTGTTCGAGGCCGCTGGCCAGTGGTTCTTCACCATGGAGCTCGTGCACGGGACGGACCTCTTGTCGTGGCTCCTGCCCCGGACCACCGGGGCGCCTGCGTTCGCGCCGACGGAGGTCGCCGTTGACGGGAGCCGGGGGACGCTTCCCCCCGAGCTCGCTAGACCTCCCGACCTCACCTTCGACGAGGCCCGCTTGCGCGCCGCCTTGCCGCAGCTCGCTCGTGGCCTCGATGCCCTGCACGCGGCGGGTCTCGTCCACCGGGACCTCAAGCCGTCGAACGTCCTCGTGACAGCGGCGGGACGCCTGGTCCTGCTCGACTTCGGGCTCGTCACCGAGGCGGAGAGTGATCACGCCCTCACCGATGCGAACGTCGTCGGGACCGTCGCGTACATGGCTCCCGAGCAGGCGGCGTCGAAGCCGGTTGGACCGGAGGCGGACTGGTACAGCCTGGGCGTCGTGCTGTTTCAGGCGCTCACGGGGCGCCTTCCGCACGCCGGCGCTCCCCTCGAGGTGCTCCGCGACAAGCAGCGATTCGAGCCCGCCGCGCCCCGCACTCTGGCGCCGCACGTGCCCGAATCTGAGCGAGCTCGCCGTGGAGCTCCTCCGCTTCGACCCGATCGCCAGGCACGCCGGCCGGCGTCTCCTCGGCCGGCTGTTTCCCGAGATCGCGCCAGCGGCCTCGTGGAGCACGCCCTCGCTCAGCCAGGAGCCGATCTTCGTCGGCAGGATGCACGAGCTCGCGACCCTGCAGATCGCCCACGATCAAGCGCGCCAGGCGCCCGTGCTGGCCCTGGTCGAGGGCGAGTCGGGCGTCGGCAAGAGCGCGCTCGTCCGGCGCTTCCTCGACGACCTCGGCGCGGCCGCCATCGCGCTCGTGGGACGGTGCTACGAGCGAGAGGCCGTCCCGTACAAGGCGTTCGACGGTGTCATCGACGCCCTGAGCCGGCTCCTGATGCGCCTGCCAGCGGCCGAGGCTGCGGCCCTGTTGCCGGCCAACGCGGCCCTCCTCGCGCAGGTGTTCCCGGTCCTCCAGCGCGCCCGCGCCTTCGCGGCGGCGCGGTCGGCGATCGAGATACGCGATCCCCAGGAGCTGCGGAGCCGCGTCTTCGCTGCGCTGCGCGAGCTCCTGGCCAAGCTCGCCAAGCAGCGTCCGGTGGTGGTGGTCATCGACGACCTGCAGTGGGCGGACGCCGACAGCTTCGCGATGCTGGACGCGATCCTGCGTGGCGCGGCCGCGCCCCGGATCCTGCTCCTCGCCACCGCGCGGCCCGGGGGGCCTTCCATGCCGGCGGAGGGCTTCGAGGGGAGCCGCCTCCAGATCCCGCTCGGAGGGCTGCCTGGCTCCGACGCGTCAGCGCTGGCGACGGCGCTCTGCGGGCGCGCGTCGGTCACCGTCGACACGGCCGCGATCGTCTCGGAGTCGGGTGGGCATCCCTTGTTCATCCACGAGCTGGTGCGCCACAGCGCAGGCGCCGGTGCGGCCGTCGGCGGGCTCGACGAGGCGCTCTTTTCGCGGGTCGTCGGGCTCGGCCCCGAGGCGAGACACCTGCTCGAGCTCGTCGTGATGGCAGGGAGCCCCATCCGGCGTGCCGTCCTCCTCGTGGCGTCCGAACGCGAGGGCGCCGATCTCACGAGGCGTCTGGCGGAGCTGCGGGCGGCGCACCTCGTCAGGAGCAGCACGGCGCGAGAGGGCGAGTGGCTCGAGCCGTACCATGACCGCGTCCGCGAGGCGGTGTTTGCCAGCCTCGAGGGGGCTGCCCGCGTGGAGTGCCATCTCCGGCTCGCGCGGGCGCTCGAGAGCGAAGGCTCGCCCGAAGGAGTCACGGCGGCGCCGGGTGCGGCGCAGCCCGAGGCGCTGGCGAGGCACTGGGAGGGCGCCGGCGATCTCGAGAAGGCCGCGCGCCACCTGGAACGCGCCGGACAGGCCGCAGAGGCCGCCCTGGCCTTCGAAGAGGCAAGCCGCCTCTACGCGCGCGCCATCGAGCTCGGGCAGCAGGTGGGCAGCGTCGCGCTCGCCCTGCGCTTGCGCCTCGCCGGGGCGCTCGCCAATGCCGGTCGGGGGGGCGACGCCGGGGCCGCCTATCTCGTCGTCGCCGAGCACGAGAGCGGCACCGAGGCGCTGCGGCTGCGCCGGCTGGCCGCCGATCAGTTCCTGCGCAATGGCCTCATCGATCGCGGCATTGCGCTCCTCGCAGAGGTGCTACCCGCGGTCGGGGTCTCGCTCCCTAAGACCAGATTCGCCAAGATCTCCACGCTCCTCTGGGCGCGCGCCCGCCTGCGATTGCGGGGCTTCGGCTACCGCGAGCGCGGCGCGGACGAGATCTCGCCGCGCAACCTCGAGCGCCTGGACGTGTGCCAGAGCGCAGGGAACAGCCTCAGCGCGCACGATACCGTCCTCGGGGCGGTCTTCGGCGCGAGGACCCTGCTCTGGGCGCTCGAGGCCGGCGAGCCGGGACGCGTCGCGCGGGGCCTCGTGCTCGAAGCCGGTTACAGCGCCTCGGCCGGGCCCACCGGCGCCCGCCGCTCCGAAGAGCTGCTCGCCGAGGCGCGCCGGCTCGTCGA
>JAHFDS010000588.1 GCA_023248855.1 Myxococcales bacterium | reverse complement strand
ACCGGCACCACCGGCCCGACCGGCCCCGCTGGTCCCGCAGGCCCGACCGGCACGCAGGGCCCCGCCGGCCCCACCGGACCCGCCGGTCCCGCAGGCCCCGCAGGCCCCGCCGGCGGCAACGTCGAGATCGGGACGATGCACGGCGTGAACAAGGTCAAGGCCGACTGGACGGCCGCGACTGGCCGCTACCTCGCCAACGTCACGATCACCTCCGCGACCGCCGACGCCACCGGTGCCGTGACCGTGAGCTTTGGCGTGGTGAACGCCGCGACCGGCGCGCCCGTGCTCGGCCTTCGCGGCATGAGCTTCAACATCGCCAAGCTGGCGCCCCCGATCATCTCGGGCACCACGATCGTCGAGGCCTCGACGCGGTGGGTGCCGTACCTCTGGCGCGAGTCGGACGTCACCGCTGCTGGCGAGTGGCCGAACCCGGTCGGGACGCGCGCCAACCAAGGCAACCGCGAGAGCAACGGCACGCTCACCGACAACGGCGACGGCTCCTATCGCTACGCGTTCCGAGCCGTGCTCGGCACCACGACGATCCCCGTGTCGGGCGCGGTCGTGCCCTACGAGCGCAACCTCACGCACCGCGTGAGCGTCATGATGAGCACCGGCGCCACTGCGAGCGCGCACTTCGACTTCGTGCCCGACGGCTCGGCCCTCACGACCACGCGCGAGATCGTCGCGACCTCGATGTGCCAGAGCTGCCACGGCTGGGATTTCCACGGCCACGGCGGCGACCGAAGGACCCTCGAGAACTGCGTCACCTGCCACACCGTCGGCGCGACCGACCCCGAGAGCGGCGAGAGCCTCGACATGAAGGTCATGGTCCACAAGATCCACGCGGGCGGCGAGCTCGCGTCGATCCCCGGCGCCGATGGCAAGGTGTGGGACGACCCGGCGACCCCGGTCAACGAGGCGGCCGACAACGGACGCTACGCCATCTGGGGCTACAACCTGACGCGGTTCGACTGGTGGCGGGCCGAGTTCCCCGCCGTGATCGAGAACTGTCAGAAGTGCCACCAGCGGCCGGCGGGGAACACGACGCTCAACGACGCTGCGTGGAAGACCAACCCGGGTCGCGCCGCCTGCGGCTCCTGCCACGACCGGATCAACTTCGCCACCGGCGTCAACCACCCGGGTGGCGTGCAGACCACCGACAACTTCTGCCTGGGCTGCCACCCGTCCGATCCGCCGGGGCTCGCGCCGATCTCGTCGTCGCACGACTGGCTGGGGCGCGACGCGCGTCGCACGCCCGACTACACGGCGTCGCTGACCGTGTCGACGCCAGCCAACGGCCAGTTCTTCGTGGCCGGGGAGGCGCCGCTCGTCACCCTCGTGCTCTCGAAGGGCGGCGTGCCGATCGACCACACCACGTTCCAAAAGGCCACGAGCGCGCAGGGGTGCTACCCGGGGGCGCCCGCGGCCCCGCCGCCGCTGCCGCCTTCCACCTGCACCGTGGCGGGTGACGGTCGCCCGTCGGCCAGCTCGCTCTTCGTGCACGGCCCGCGTGCCCTGCGAAACCCGGTGCTCACCACCCGCGCGCGCGTCAAGGTCACGAGCTCGAGCGCGGGCCCGTTCGACCTTGGCGCGGCGGGCGCGGCGCTCGGCATCGTCCTCGACGGGGGCAAGGACCTCTGGACGTTCGACGCCAGCGGCGCCGACAGCGTGCAGCGTGGCACGGTGAGCGTCCCGGTCGCGGGCGGCGTCTTCGCCAACGTCGCAGCCGCCACGGTGCCCGAGATGGTCACCTGGCTAAACGCCAACGCCGGGTTCCGCGCGCGCGCCATCGCGTACGCCGAGCCGAACGGCCGGCTGTCGATCCGCAGCCGGAACCTCGGCGCCTTCTACTCCTTGCAGCTGCAGGCCGGCCCGGTCACGACGAACGTCTTTTCGGGCGACGTCACGGTCAAGAGCGTGGGCGGTGGGACCCCGTCGAACGACATCGCCATCCAGGCCGTCGCGGCGAACAACGACCCCAAGGCGACCTGGAACGTCGGCAGCATCACCTACCAGCTCGACCCGGTCGACGACCTGCAGCCCGGCACCTACCACGTCGGCATCGAGATCGCCGACCGCGGCCGCATCAGCGACGACAACTTCGTGACCCCGACCGTGGCGCGCACGCCCTTCCAGGTCAAGCAGGCGGCCAGCGAGCTGCCGCCCGCGGGCAACTGCAGCAAGTGCCACACCGGGCCGGCCGGCACGGGCCTGGTCGTGGATCCGCCGCGGCACAACAAGCTCCTCAATGACTCTGCGATCGACCAGTGCGGCCAGTGCCACGACTACCAGAGCCAGAACCCCACGGGCGACTGGGCCGGCGGCATTGCGATCACGCGCCGCGTGCACGGCGTGCACAACGGCTCGAAGCTCAACTATCCGATCACGACCGTGGGCCACGCCGACACCGTGCCGGGGCGCAACTGGCGCATCACCTTCCCCGAGGACATCAAGAACTGCAACGAGACCTGCCACCCGTCCGGGACCACGAGCGGCAGCTGGCTGACCAAGCCGGCGCGCTTGCCCTGCATGGGCTGCCACGACTCCGACCCGCAGCGCTATCACATGAAGGTGATGACCTGGGACCCGACGCCGAACGACCCGTGGAACGGCGACGAGATCGAGTCCTGCAAGACCTGTCACGCGCCATGAGGATCGGGGCTCGAGCCTCCATCGTGCTGGCCGTCCTGCTGCTCGGGTGCGGGCGGCAGGGCGGGCCGGCGCGCGGCAAAGGGAGCGCGGCGACGCCGACCGGTGTGCTCGTGGTCGTCAACGGCGTGGCGCTCACCGAGGACGACGTCAAGCTCGCGTCCCGGGGAGAGGGCCACGGCGGCGAGGCGCCGGCGGCGCCTGCAGGGATCGACACGCTGGTCCTGCAGGAGCTCGTCTACCAGCGCGCGCTCGCGCTGGGGCTCGACCAGGACGCCGCGTACCAGAAGAAGCGACAGGCGATCGACGCGCAGGCCAGTGCGCTCAAGCGGCGCGAGCTGGGCGAGGTCTTCTTCAGAAAGGAGATCCTGGGGAAAGTCGAGGTCTCGGACGACGACGTGCGGCGCTACTACGACGCGCACCGAAAGGAGATCGAGACCGAGGTGCACGTCCTGCAGATCATGAAGCACGGCCGGGCGCAGGCGCAGGCGGCGCTTTCCGAGCTCGAGGGTGGAAAGCCGTTTGCGGAGGTGGCGGCGGCGACCCTCGCCGGGGTCGTTCCCAGGGGGCAGACCCCGTGGGATCTGGGATTTCTCAGGTGGCCGCAGCTGCCGGCCGCCTGGCGCGGGGTGGTCGACAAGCTCTCCCCGGGTCAGAGGAGCCCCCTGGTCGCCGGGCCCCGGGAGCGCTACTGGATCCTCCAGGTGGTCGAGCGGCGCCCCGACAAGACCGCGAGCTTCGACAGCATGCGCCGGGGCCTCATCGAGCTCCTCAAGCGCGATCGCGTCGAGGAGATGCAGACCCGGACCGAGAAGGCCCTGCGCGACGGCGCGTCGATCGTCCATCCCTCCCCCCGCGGCTGAGCCGCCCCGACCAGTCTCGAATCACGCCGCGGTGATCCGGCACCGCACGGCCTTGTGGTGCGGGCAGCCGGTGAAGGGGTCGCGGTCGGCGGCGTCGGTGAGGTCGTTGATGGCGACGCCGGTCTGGCGCAGCTCGCCGTCGGCGCCGGGATACTCGAGCCCGAAGCCGTTCGGCACGGCGACGTGCCCGGGGCGCTGGCCCGGGTCGAGCTCGAGCGGCAGCGTGGCCACGCCGCGGCGGGTCTCGAGGCGGACGGCGGCCCCGGCGGCCAGGCCGAGGCGCTCCGCATCGGCCGGGCTCATCGCGAGCGCGCAGTGCGGCCCCTTGCCCTTGCGCCACCCAGGATCGCGCTGGATCGTGTTGCAGTTCCAGTGCGTGCGGCGCCCACCGT
>JAHFDS010000587.1:3420-3918 GCA_023248855.1 Myxococcales bacterium | reverse complement strand
CCGGCGCAGAGCGCCCCAAGGGCCACCAGCACTCCGACGAGCAAGAGGTGCACGGTTGGATTCTCGCACTTCTCGAGCGCTGCCGCTTGGGGCACCCGCGGCCTTGATTGGCCCGCGCGGCGGTGCTACCTCCTCGCCATGAAAGCGCCTTCTTCCAGAGCCCTGGGGCTCCTCGCGGGCACGATCGCCCTTGGAATCGCGGCCGCGCCGGCCCGCGCGACCACCGAGGTCAAGATCCCCTACCAGAAGTACACGCTGCAAAACGGCCTCGAGGTCATCCTCTCCGAGGACCACCGCACCCCGGTCGTGCACGTCCAGGTCTGGTACCACGTCGGCTCGAAGAACGAGGACAAGGGCAAGACCGGCTTCGCCCACCTGTTCGAGCACATGATGTTCCAGGGCTCGAAGCACGTCGCCGAGGACACCTTCTTCAAGCGTCTCGACGCGGTGGGAGCCTACGGCATCAACGGCACCACCAACTCCGACCGCACCAACTAC
>JAHFDS010000587.1:0-3410 GCA_023248855.1 Myxococcales bacterium | reverse complement strand
CGAGATGGCGATCTGGCTGGAGTCGGATCGCATGGGTTTTCTGCTCGATACGCTCGGCGACAAGAGCTTCCACAACCAGCAGGACGTCGTGCGCAACGAGCGCCGGCAGCGCTACGAGATGGGCCCGTACGGCAACATGTACAAGGCCCTCGGCGAGGCGTTCTACCCGGCCGGGCACCCGTACCACCACGACGTCATCGGTTCGCACGAGGACCTCGTCGCGGCGAGCGTCGAGGACGTCAAGGCGTTCTTCCGCACCTGGTACACGCCGGCGAACGCGACCCTCACCATCGTCGGCGACCTCGATCCGTTCGAGACCAAGAACCTCGTCGAGAAGTACTTCGGGCCGCTCGCGGGCGCGCCGAGGCCCAGGGCCCTGCCGACGATGGACGTGGACCGGCCGGTCAAGGACAAGGTCGAGATGGAGGCCAACGTGCAGCTCTCGCGCCTCGTCTACGCCTACCCGGGCGTGCACGGCTTCGGCCCCGGTGACGCCGAGCTCGACCTGGTGTCGATGGTGCTCGGCAGCGGCAAGGCGAGCCGCCTCGAGCGCAGGCTGGTCCACGAGCTCAAGATCGCGCAGCGCGTGGACGTCAGCCACTCGTCCACCGAGCTGGCGGGCACGTTCGACGTCTCGGTCGATCTCAAGCCTGGCAAGTCCTTCGAGGAGGTGCGCAAGGTCATCGACGAGGAGCTCGAGCGCGTGCGCCGGGAGCCCGTGGCGATGGTGGAGCTCGATCGCGCGCGCACCAAGATGGAGGCGCAGTTCGTGATGTCCTCCGAGTCGAACCAGGGGCGGGCGTCGCGCCTGCAGTTCTACAACCACTACATGGGCGACCCCGGCTACGCGGAGAAGGACTTCGCGCGCTACCGCTCCGTCACGCCCGAGCAGATGCAGCACGTCGCCGCGGAGAAGCTCGACCCGAGCCGGCGGCTCGTCCTGACGGTGGTCCCGAACAAGAATGCGCCGATCGGCGGGCGCGTCATCGGCGCGACCCCCACGGCGGCGAAGTAGGAGATGCCCATGCGATCTGCATTCGATCTCGGAAGCACAGGTCCGGTTCGCACGCTCGCCCTCGTGGCCGCGCTCGGCTGCGCCTCGGCGCCTGCGCCCCTGCCGCCGCCCGCGCCGCCACCGCCCAAGCCCGTGACCGCGCCCCTCGCCAAGGTGGAGCCGCCGCCGCCCGCGCCGGTGACGCAGGATGCGCCGTTCCGCAGCGAACAGCCCAAGGGCGGCCCGGCGCCAGCGCTCTCGCTGCCGAAGATCCAGCACCATGCGCTGAAGAATGGCCTTCGGATCGTGCTCGTCGAGAACCACGCGCTGCCGATCGTGGCGATGCGCCTCATCGTCCCCGCGGGCGGCGAGAAGAACCCGGCGGACCGGCCGGGCCTCGCCGACCTCGTGGCCGCGATGCTCGACGAGGGGACCAAGACGCGCAGCGCGCTGGAGATCGCCGAGGCCCTCGAGTCGATCGGCGCGCGCATCGGCACCGGCGCGTCGCAGGACGCGGCGTTCGTGTCGCTGACGACGCTGTCGTCGCAGCTCGGCAAGGCGCTCGACGTGTTCGCCGACATCGCCACGGCGCCGGCCTTCAAGGAAGAGGACTTCTCGCGCGTGCGCGACAAGACCAGGACGTCGCTCCTGCAGTCGAAGGACGCGCCGGCGGCGATCGCGGGTCGCGCCTTTGCGCGCGTGCTGTACGGCGACAAGCATCCGTACGCGTTCCCGACCGTCGGCACCGAGAAGTCGCTCGAGAAGATCACGCGAGACGATCTCGTGAGGTTTCACGCCCAGCACTACCTGCCGAACAGCTCCAAGATCGTGGTGGTCGGCGACATCACGCTCGAGCAGGCCGCGGCCGAGCTCGAAAAGCGCCTCGGAATCTGGCGGAAGGCCAAGGCCCCCAAGGCCAAGGCTCCCGCTGTGCCCAAGGACGTGGGGCGGCGCGTGATCCTCATCGACAAGGAGGGCGCCTCGCAGTCGGTCGTCCGGGTGGGGCACGTGGGCGTGCCGCGCAAACACCCCGACTACGCGGCGCTGCTCGTGATGAACGACATCCTGGGCGGCTCGTTCACGAGCCGCATCAACCTCAACCTGCGCGAGAAGAAGGGGTACACGTACGGCGCGCGCTCGGGCTACACGATGCTGCGCGGGGCGGGGCCGTTCTCGGCCGGCGGCAACGTCAGGGCCGACGTCACGCGCGAGTCGATCGACGAGCTGCTCAAGGAGCTCGAGGGCATCCGCAAGGACAAGGTCACCGACGAGGAGCTGTCCGAGGCCAAGGCGGGCCTGGTGGCGCGCGCCCCCGCGCGCTTCGAGACCAACGCGTCCACGGCGGGCGAGCTCGCGGACGTGCTCATCCACGAGCTACCCGAGGACGACATCGCGACGATGGTGCAGCGCATCGAGGCCGTCTCGGCCGAGGACGTGCTGCGCGTGGCGAAGAGGTACGTGCGCCCGGAGAGCGCCATCATCGTCGTGGTCGGCGACAGAAAGAGCGTCGAGCCCAAGCTCGCGGGCCTCGGCAAGCTCGAGCACCGCGACACGCGCGGCGAACCCTTGTCGGACAAGGGCGAGAGCGCGGCGCGGTGACCGACATCTCCAAGCGCAAGGCCGACCACCTGGCCCTGACCGCGTCGGGGCAGGCGGCCTTCCGCGAGCGCACGACGCTCCTCGACGGGGTGCAGCTCGTGCATTGCGCGCTGCCCGATCGGCACGTCGACGAGGTGGACCTCGCGACGCCGCTCTTCGGCCGGACCTTCGCGGCGCCCCTGTTCATCACCGGCATGACAGGCGGGACCCCCGAGGCCGCACAGACGAACCGCGACCTCGCGCGGGCCGCCGAGCGCATCGGGGTGCCCTTCGGGCTCGGCAGCATGCGCGCGATGCTGGTGCGACCCGAGACGCGGCCGACCTTCCAGGTGCGCGACGCGGCGCCGAACGTGTTCCTGGTCGGCAACCTGGGATTGCAGCAGGCGCGCGAGCTCGGCACCGAGGCCCTGCGGGCGCTGCTCGACGAGGTGGGTGCCGACGCGCTGGCGGTGCACCTCAATCCGGCGATGGAGCTCGTGCAGCCGGGAGGCGATCGCGACTTCCGTGGCGGACGACAGGCCCTAAAGCGCCTGTGCGGCGAGCTCGGGCGCCCGGTCCTCGTCAAGGAGACCGGCGCGGGGATCTCGCGGCAGGTGGCCGAGGCCCTCGTGGGCTGCGGCGTCTCGGCGATCGACGTGGCGGGGGCCGGCGGTACGTCGTGGGTGGGCGTCGAGGCGCTGCGCGCGAGCGGTCGTGACAAGGCGCTCGGCGAGCTGCTCTGGGACTGGGGCGTGCCGACCGCGGCGTCGGTGGCCTATTGCGCCGGGCTCGGCGTGCCCGTGATCGCGTCGGGCGGTGTGCGCACGGGGCTCGACGT
>JAHFDS010000171.1 GCA_023248855.1 Myxococcales bacterium | reverse complement strand
AGCGCAGGCCGCGGCGGCAACGGCGGCAACGGCGGCGCTGGCTCCGGTGGCGGCGGCGGCGGTTGCGCCTCCGGGAGCGGCGGGGCTTCAGACCATGCGCCGAGGAGCCTCATCGTCCTGCTCGGCCTCCTCGTGCTGTCGCTGCGTCGCCGGCGTTTGATGCGATGAAGGGGCTCCTGCCCGCGGCGCTGGCGCTGTTCCTGTCGTCCCTAGCAGCCGCCAACGGCAGGATCCCCACGGCCGTGGGCGTCACGTACGACCACCCGCAGGACCCCGTCCTGGCCGGGATGACGTTTGGCCTGCTCGAGAGCGAGGACGGCGGGCGCACGTACGGCTGGGTGTGTGAGCAAGCGATCGGCATCTCGGGGGCCTGGGATCCGCAATTCGCGTATCTTCCGGCCGCTTCAGGGGCGGGCAAGATCTTCGCGAGCACGCCCAGCAAGGGGGTCACGCTCTCCAGCGACGGCGGTTGCAGCTTCGTCGAGATGGGCGCGCCGATCGGGCACAAGCAGATCTCCCGACTCGTCCTCGGAGCCGATGGCCACACCGTCATCGCCGCCACCAACGCAGCGGGACTCCCGGCGGGCGAGCGCAACGCGGTCTACCTGTCGACGGATGGAGCGGCCTTTCGCGAGACCGCGATCAGCTCCGACACGCTCGTCTTCGACTGGGTCGAGCCGGCCGCCTCCGATCCGATGCGGCTCTACGCGGCGTCGCTGAGCTTCCGCTACGACGGGCCGAGGCTGCACATGAGCCGCGATCTCGGCCGCACGGCGACGGACGTCGCGATGCCCGAGCCGAGCGCCCACCAGGTGCAGATCCTCGGCGTGGAGCGGGACAACCCCGACGCGGTCTACGTGCGACTCCGAGTGGGCGCCTTCGGCAAGCTGTACAAGACGCCCGATGCAGGGATGACCTGGACGCCGCTCTTCTTCGGCAGCATCACCGCGGCCGCCTACGATCCATCGAGCCACCTCCTGTACCTGTCGGCGGCTCCGGTGCGCGTCGATCCGTGCACCGGCCAGAACGTCGTCGACGACGCGAGCGTCCTGCGCTCCGCGGACGGCGGCGCCACCTGGCAGCGTGGCGCGACGGATCCGAAGCCGCTGTGCTTCGGCTTCGACCCGGACCGCCACCTGTTCGCCTGCACGTTCAACAGTGGCAAGACCCTGGTGGCGCGATCCGCCGACCGGGGCGCCTCCTTCTCCCCGTTCGTCTCGGTCGATCCGATGGTCCTGACCGGCACGAAGCGTTGCCCCGTCGGAACCCCCACGCATGACCTGTGCGAGCCGCTGTGGCCCGGTCTCGCGGATCAGCTCGGCCTCGGGCAGGGCGGCGCAGGCGGTGCGGGAGCGCGCACCACCGGAGCCATCGATCGCCCGCGCACCAGATCGCTCCCTCGCGCCGGCCAAGGGGGCTGCGGAGGCGGTGGGAGCGCCCCCCCGGACGGCGGCCTGTCAGGCGCGCCACACGATGGCGCCGCGGCAGGCAACGCCGGAAACGTCGGAAGCGCTGGTATGGGCGCGGGCGGCACCAGGCCAGGCGGCTGTGCCTCCGCCCCCTTTGGAACCGCCGCGAGCAACTTGCTGCTCATCAGCCTCGTCTTCCGACGAGGCCGAAAGCCCGAGTCCCGAAGCCGATCCGTCAGTACCTGAGCCTGTAGCCGCCCGACGAGGGCACGACGCCGTCGATGGCGAGGACCCGCACGGTGCCGTCGACATCGGCCAGGGGGACGTACGCGATGGCGTTCGGCAGCGAGCCCACGAGCTTGCGCGCCGTCGCCGACGTGGGCACGGTGCGCGGCTTCTTGGCGCCGCCCCGGATGCGCTCGTCGATCCAGTACTTCTCGAGGTCCTCGAGCGACTTGCCAAGCGCCTTCTGGGAGAAGGCCGCGCTGACCTCGCTGGTAGGCACGAGGTAGAGGGGAACGATCGGCTCACCGCTCGACCACTGCTTCTTCTGACCCAGGAAGATGTTCCGCAAGTCGGCCTGGGACAGTTCCTTGACGGAGCTGTCCGGATGCACCACGACGGCGATCGGCCGCGTGCCATCGGCCAAGGCGCTGCGCGGCACCGCCAGGAAGAGACAGAGGAGCACGACAGCGGCCCTAGAACGCATAGCTCAGCTGCAGACGCATGGCCTGCGCGTCCCGTCGGATCCCGTCGGCGATGGAGCCCGCACCCGCCTGTTTGAGGATCTCCTTGAGGTCGTTGGTGAACCGGATGAACACGTACTCGCCCTTGAGGATGGCGCGGGGGGTGATCCGCCAGTTCAGGCCGAGGTACCAGACGGCCACGTCGTCGGTCTTGCTGTCGTCGCTTTGCGGGTCGTACTCGACCAGCGTGTAGGGTCTGAGCTTGAGCCCCCTGATCGGCAGCTCGTAGCTGAGAAGCCCGTACATGCCCCGATCGTTGTAGTCCGGCTGCAAGCGGCAGTTGGTGATCATGGGGTCGCACGCCGAGTCGTCGAGCGGCCGATACGCGTCATCGAACCGGACCGTCCGCTGCATGTATTCGCCGCGAAAATCGAGGCCCTTGTAGGCGACCTGCAGGTCGAACCCGATCGACAGCTCCTGGGCTTTGACACGCGGCTGTTCGTCCACCCGCAGCACTCCGAGCCTGCTCTCGTAGTGGCGCGTCGTCGTCGTGTAGTCGCCCGCGTACCACGAAAAGCCGGCGTGCCACGTGACGTCGCCGGAGCTCGACGCCACCAGCCGGCCGCCCATTGCCTTGTTCTCGTCGAGGTCCTGGTAGAGGGAGGTGAGCCCGCGACCGTTCGAGATCGTGAGGTAGTAGCCGAGATCCACACCGCCGGGGAAAAAGTTGCCGGAGAGCTGGAGGCCCGCCTGCCGCTCGGGGAAGAGGCGCTTTTCAACTGCGAACGGGACCCGTGCGGGGATCACCACCGGCGAGCCGTGGTCGACGTTCCAGATGCCGTACGGGGTCAGGAAGACGCCAGCAAGAACCTTGAACCAATCGCGCGGCGCATACTCGACATGCGCGCGCTCGAGGACTATCCCACTCCACTGGATGCTGCTCTCGGCGCTCGCGGAGTCGGGTACCGAAGTATCGTAGCGCGTCGCCGTGGTGCCAGGAACCCGTGCTGGGGCGATCTCCGCACCCAGGGGGGCCAGCGTATACCGGACTTCTCCCAGGAAGCGCCACTGCCGCTGGGCGTGCAGGTCGAGGTAGAGGTTGAAGTTACCCAGCCCGAACGTCGAGGTCTCCGGCAGATACGGCCGCAGCACGTGCGTGACGCCGCTGTTCTCCTGGTGGATGCCGAAGACCTTGACGAAGGCGAAGTCGAAGAATCCGTACAGGTCGAGCCCGCGCTCCGTCCCGCCTTGCTCGCTCTCCGCTCCGCTCTCGGCCGGCTCGGTGGCCGCCACCTGAGCCGACGCATCGGCGACCTGCTGCTTGAGCTTGGCGATCTGCTCCTCGAGCGCGCGGATGCGGGCGTCGATTGGGGCCGCCGGCTCCTCGGCGCGTCCGACCGCCGGCACAAGGATGAGTGCGAAAATCACGCCGACGGCGAAGCGAACGGGCAGACCACCTGCGCCACGTCGCACCGGGATCACTTGTGGCAGCTCCGGGTGCCGCCATTGAGCAGGCACCAGCAGGCGACCGGGAAGCCCGGGAAGCCGAGCTCCTCGGGGTCGATGCAGGTCCAATCGCCCGGGCAGGTCGGGGCCTCGTTGAGCGTGCATCCCTGGCGCGTGCACGCGCCGGTGGTCTCGCCTGGAAACGGCCGTCCACCAGTCTGGATGCCGCATCGGTTCGTCGTGAGCGCCATCGGGTTCGTCGCCGTGGCGTCCTCGGGGCCGCCGCAATCGTCGTCCGTGGTGCACGGCTCTCCCCAGGTTCCCTTCCGACGTGCGTCGGGGGCGCCGGCATCTCCCGAGGCGTCGTGTGGCGCGGCGTCAACGAGCGGCGCGTCCGGATGCGCGGCCGACGCCACGGCGTCCGGGCCTCGCGAGAGCCCTCCGTCGAGCTCCGCGAACGTCTGGCACGTCTGTGAGAGCGTCAGTTGCTTCAGCCGCGCCTTCACGCCGCAGCGGTCCTGAGCATCTACGCAGGAGACGAGCCCGAGCGCCAGCAAGACGGGTACGCATCGGCCCATCGCAAGGCGACGGACGCTGACAGTCATTCCCCCCTCCGATGGACCTAGCATACCACGCGCTGACACGACGACGCGAGCCCCGCCCGCGCGTCCCGAGCTCCCGCACCCCGTTGCGAAGCCCTTGGTTCACGCTTAGATTCTCGCCCATGGCAAAGAACATCCTCGAGCTCACCGACACGAACTTCGACGCGGAGGTCCTCAAGTCCGAACAGCCGACACTCGTCGACTTCTGGGCCACCTGGTGCGCTCCCTGCCGCGCCATCGCACCGGCCATCGAGCAGCTGGCGGACGAGTACGCGGGGCGGGCGAAGGTGGGCAAGCTCGACATCGATCACCACCAGCGCTACGCGCAGGAGTTCGGCGTCCGCAGCATCCCGACCGTCCTCGTCTTCAAGGGCGGCAAGGTCGTGGGCTCGATGATCGGCGCCGACTCGAAGGCCAAGGCCAAGCTGGCCGAGCTCCTCGACAAGGCGATCTAGCGGCGCGGATCACCCCCTCGGCGCGATGAGCTCGCACTCGTGGAGCAGGTAGATCGAGCGCGAGTAGACGGCGGGGCCGTTGTCTCCTCCCAGATAGCTGCGGACTTCCGCCACCGTGCGGCGACCGTCGAAGGCCGCGGCCGTATCCTCGAGCGTGGGCCCGAGCCGGAAGCGAGACAGCGAGACCGGCAACGAATCCCTCAGGCGCAGCCGCTCACCGGCCAGGGCATCGAGCCGCGCAAACACGTGCTCGCGCGGCATCCCGCGCACACCGCTGGCGATCACCTCCATCACCTCGAGCCCGAGCGGGCTCGTCTCGGCCTTCGGCCTCTGGCCGCGGAAGTACACGAAGACGCCGCGCGGCCAGCTGAAGAGGTCGAAGATCTTGTGCCGCACCTGTTGCGTGATCTGCCGCAGCACCTCGACCGGTTTGAGCAGCGACAGCGCCACCAGGGTGTCACCGAGCTTGCCGCCGAAGCGCCCCATCATCGCCAGCGCCATCGACAGCTCGCCCGGAGAGATCACCTTGCGCTTGACCAGGAACTCGCCGAACAGCTCGTCGGCCGAGTTCGACGACACGAAGATCGGGTTCCCATCCCCGACGAAGATCTCCTTGACCACGCTCGAGCTGCCGACGACGAGCAGGCCGGTCTCCCGGGCGACACCGACCTGGAACAGCACGCGCACGAGCGACTCGTGCTGCAGCTCCCCGGTCCGCGTGGCCGAGCGGATGACGCCCGTGCTGAGCTCGGACATCGTCATGCGTTGCCGGATGATGTCCTCGGGTGAGACCAGCGTCGGCGCCTCCACAGCCGAGGGAACCGAGCCCGCGCGGCTGATCCGCTCCTCCGTGAGATGCCCGCCCGGCGTCGCCGTGATCCTGCTGATGCTCCCGGTAGCGGTCGCGGCGGTCACGCGCAGCGACCCGGAGCTCGTCTCGCTGACCGCGATCGGGGCGCTCCGGGGCCGAGACGGCGCCGGAATGAACTCCTTGGCCGATCCCGACTTGGGCTGCACCTGAGGCGGCGGCGCCGTGGGGGGCGCTGGAGCCGCGAGGCGCTGCACGAGCGCCCGGACATCGCGCGCCCCGGCGCGAAGGCCCAGCGAAGCCCCGGCGGCGGTGAGTGCCTCGAGGAACTGGTCGGCGGTCTGATAGCGATCCGCGGCTTGTCGCGACAACGCGCGTCGCACGATGGCCTGCAGCACCGGGGCCACGTGGCCGCCGAACTGGTCGAAGCGATCGATCCGCGCGTCGCGCACCGCGAGCAGGATGTCGAGGTCGCTCCTGCCCGCGAACAGCCGGCGCCCGGTCAGGATCTCGGCGAGCACGATGCCGGCCGCGAAGATGTCGCTTCGCCCGTCGACGTCCTCGCCCATGGCCTGCTCGGGCGACATGTACGAGTACTTGCCCTTGACCGCTCCGGCGGCGGTGACGCCGCGTCGCTCTCCCGCCCGCGCGATCCCGAAGTCACCGAGCTTCACCTCCCCCTGACGGGACAAGAGGATGTTCGAGGGCGTCACATCACGGTGCACGATGCCGAGGTTCCGGCCGTCCTCGCCGGTGGCCGAGTGAGCGTAGTCCAGGGCCTCGAGCACGTCGGAAACGACATGGACTGCAAGCGCCGGCTCCAGGTAGGTCTTGCGCTCGTTGACGTCACGCAGCACCGCTAGCACGTCGACGCCATCCACCAGCTCGAGCGCGATGAAGAACCGCCCCTCGACCTGACCGAAGTCGAGGACCTGCACGATCTTGGGGTGCTCCAGGCGCGCCGTGAGCGTCGCCTCGTCGACGAACATGTCGATGAACGACCGGTCTGCCGCCAGGTGCGGCAGGATCCGCTTGATCACGACCTTCTTCTCGAACCCGAGCTCGCCACGGATACGCGCGCGGAAGATCTCCGCCATGCCGCCCGCGGCCATCAGCTCGAGCAGCTCGTAGCGCCCGAAGGCTAGTGGGAATTCCTGTGCGCTGTCGTCCGCAGACATCGCCAGGTTGAATTATACGCCGCGCAGGCGATCGGTGCGCGGGCTCGCCCGAATACTTGGTTCAATAGGCGTGGCGGCGGACGCTCACGTTCATGAGCAAACCGAGAGCGACCAGCATGGTGAGCACCGACGAGCCCCCGTAGCTCACGAGCGGGAGCGTCACGCCCACCACGGGAACGAGCCCGGTCACCATGCCGATGTTGAGGAGGACATGCCAGAACAGCAGGCCCGAGACGCCGAGCGCGACCATCGCGCCGAAGCGATCGCGCGCGCTCGCGGCGACGCCGAGAGCCCAGACGATGAGGAACAGGTAGAGGAGACAGAGCAGAAAGCAGCCGGCGAAGCCCCACTCTTCCGCCCAGACGGCGAACGGGAAATCGGTCCAGTGCTCGGGCAGGAACTGCAGCTGATTCTGCGTGCCGTGCAGGTAGCCCTTGCCGAACAGGCGCCCGGAGCCGACCGCGAAAATGGCCTGCCGGGAGTGCCAGCCGGCGCCCACCGGGTCCCGCGACGGATCCAGGAAGGTGAGGATGCGTTCCTTCTGGTACGGGCGCAGGAGGCCGAACCATGCGATCGGGACGGCGGCCGCCGCCACGACGATGCCCCAGAGGGTCGTGCGCAGGCGGTATCGCGCGACCGTCAGCACGAACAGGCCGATGAGCAGGATGATGACCGCGGTGCCCAGGTCGGGCTGCCGCATCGTGAGCACCACCGGCAGGAGCAGCATGCCGACGAGCGTGAGCTCGTCCCGATCGAACGGGCCTACCTTGCGGCGGCCGCCCGCCCGCGGCGCGGAGAGGTCGTGGAGGAACTTGGCGATCGCGATGACGAGCAGGATCTTCATGACCTCGCTGGGCTGGAAGCGCAGCGGGCCCAGGGAGAACCAGCGCCGGGAACCGTTCACGCGACGGCCGAAGATCAGCACTGCGAACAGGGCGACGATGCCAGCCCCGTAGAACGGATAGGCCACGCGATAAAAGAAGCGGTAGTCCACCACCGAGGCGGCAATGAAGAGGACCGCGCCCACGCCGAGCCACCACAGCTGCGACTGGAACAGCTGCCGCTGCGTGGCCGCGGTGGCGCTGTTGAGGTTGACCAGGCCAATCGCGATGAGACCGAGCACGGCGAAAACGAGCGGCCAGTCGATGCGAAGGCGGCCGAAGCGGAGCTTGCGCGAATCCGACTGGAGGTCCATCTAGTGCCGCTCGTCAGAAGTTCGACCGGAGTAGAGTTGTGGAGAGAAATCGTCGAACGCCCTGCGTGCGGCACTCGCGAGCGCAGAGCGCGAGCAAACGAGACACCTGGTCCTGTCCGCGATTCTAGTGAAAGCACTGGTTCGACGAGCGGCCCTAGGTGTTTGTGTTGCGCACGCTCCGCGTGCGCGAGTGCTGCCGGCCAGCTGGCAGGCGAAGGCTGCTCCGAGCTCAACTGCCATCCAACTATTGACGGGCAGCACCAGTCAGTCCCCCGGCTCCGTCGGCAGATCGCCGCCTTCCAGGGAGTCGTCGTCGGCCTCGCCGCCGAGCGCCGCGGGCACGGGCAAGGGGGTCACCGGATCGGTGTCCTCGGGGACCGGTCCCCCACCGAAGCGCGCCTTGACGGCCGCAAACGCGATGGGCGCGGCCGCCCTGGCGCCGAGGCCACCGTGCTCGACCAGCACCGCGAACGCGATCTCCGGGCGGTCTGCGGGCGCGAAGCCGACGAACCACGCGTGGGGCCGCGAGTGCCACGCCCAGCCCTCCCCGCCCCCGCGCACAGAGCCCTTGTTCGAGCGCACCTGCGCCGTGCCGGTCTTGCCTGCCACCGCCACAGGCAGGCCGCTCGCGGGGAGCGCCGAATACGCCGTCCCCTTCTTGTCGTGCACGGTGTCGCGCAGCGCCCGCGCGAGCAGGGCCAGGTGGCCGCTCGCGGCGTCGATGCGCCTGCGCACGACGGGGGCGAGCTGCGACGAGACCGTGCCGTCTGGGGCCAGGATGCGCTCGACCAGCTGAGGCTGCACGAGCTGACCCCCGTTGGCGATCGCGGCGTACCCGAGCGCTAGCTGGAGCACGGTGGCCTTGGTGGCGCCCTGCCCGATCGCGGCGTTGAGCGCGTAGCCAGGCCGGTATCCCTCGCGCGTCTTGCGGAACCACGCCATCGTGGGGATGAGGCCGGGCACCTCGCCGTTGAGGCCGAGGCCCGAACCCTCGCCAAAGCCCAGATCGCGCGCCACCTGGGCCAGGCGGTCGAGGCCCACCTTCTCGCCGAGCTTGTAGAAGTAGATGTTGCACGACTGCGCGATCGCCTCGTGGAGGTCGACCGAGCCATGCGCGTGCATGCAGCGGAACAGGTGGCCGCCGTAACGATAGCCGCCGGTGCAGCTGAAGTGCTCGTTCGGCCGGACCGTGCCGTCGCCTAGCCCGGCCATCGCCGTGACCACCTTGAACGTCGAGCCTGGGAAGTAGTGCTCGCGCACGACCTTGTCGATCAGTGGGCGGCGGGGGTCGTTCGGGTCGAAGGCATCGTCGCGGCCGAGGCCGAGCGAGGGCCGCGAGATCCAGCCGAGCACGCGCCCGGTCCGCACCTCGACCACCACGGCCGCGCCCGAGGCCACGGTGCGGAACGCGCGCTCGAGCGCGCGCTGCACCCGATCGTCGAGGGTCAGGACGACGTCGGAGCCGGACTGCGGCTCGACGTGCTGCGGCGCACCCGCGAGGAGCTCCTCGGCCTCCTCCGCCGACTTGCGCAGGCCGCGCGCGTCGATCACCACGCGCTCGGCGCCGGCGGTGCCGCGCAGGATGCGCTCGAAGGAGCGCTCGATTCCGGCGCGACCGATGTAGTCCCCGGGGCGATAGGACTCCACCCGCTCGTCGGGCGCTCGCGCCTCGGATTCGGACCTCGCGCGCTTGATGTCCGTGGTGGAGACCTGGTTGAGGTAGCCGATGACGTGGGAGGCGTAGTGACCGCGCGGATACGTGCGGTGAGGCGCGACCTCGACCGTCACGCCCGGCAGGTCCGCGCGGCTGGTCTCGATGACGGCGAGCAGATCGCGCCCGATGTCCTCGCGCACGAGCACGCTCTTGAAGCGCGAGAGCCCGCGCACCTCGGCGACCCGCTGGCGCACCTCCTCGGCGTCCTTGCCCGACATCACGAGCAGCTGTGAGAGCCGCGACAGCGCCGCGTCGGTCGAGAACCGCGGCGTGACATAGACGTCGAACGAGGGGCGATTGTCGCCGAGCACGTGGCCCGCGCGATCGAGCACGCGCCCGCGCAGCGCGGCGATCTCGACGTCCTTGACGAAGTTGTCGGCGCTCTTGCGCTGATAAACGTCCCCCCGCGTGATCTGGAGCTGCCACAGGCGCCCCAGGATCACGAGAAACATCACCGCCACGAGCACCAGCAGACCCCGCAGGCGCGCCTGCAGATCGGGGCCGGCCCCCGCCGCATGACGCGGACCGCTCGCCGCGCCGCCGGCCACCGGCAAGGGCGCGGTGCCGCCTGACTGGACGAGCGAGGCGGCCTGACCGCGGCCGAGGAGCACGCGCCGCCGGGCGCGATCGCGCCAGCGCGCGCGGGCCTTCACGACATCCCCACGCGCAAGCGACCAGCGTCCTGGCCCTCGCCCACGATCGGCCCGCCGATGCGGCGGTAGAGCGACATCAGGAGGGGCGCGAACACCGCGTTGATGAGCGCTTGGAGCGGCACGATGGCGATGGCGGAGGCGGGCACGTCGGACACCAGGCTACGCACGATCGTCACGACCAGGCCCGAGACGATCGACGCAGCCGCCACGAAGCCTGCCATGCGCCACGGCCCACGCACGTCGATGCGCACGGCGAGCATGCGGGTCGCCAGGAACACGAGCAACAACGTCAGCGAGAACGCGCCCTTGGGCGCCCCGGTGAGCAGATCGGCCAGGTAGCCCACCACGAACGCGGTGGTGGCCGCGAGCGGCAGCGACCGCTGCGCCGCAAGGCCGAGGTAGAGCGACGCATACAGGGCCACCTCCGGACACAGCGCACGCGTCGGCAGCACCGTCGCCAGCGCCCCGACGATCGCCAGGAGCGCATAGACGAAAAGGACGAGCACGACGGTCCGCTGGCCCGTCATATCTCGAGCCCCGGGGCGATCAGGACCTCACGCAGCTCGGCGAAGTCCACCGTGGGCTTGACCTCGGCCTCGGCGAACAGGCCGCCCCGCGACGTCACCTTGTCGACCGTGCCGACGATCGCCCCGCGCGGAAAGATGCCGTCGGCGCCGCTCGCGAGCACGCGATCCCCGGGCTCGATCGCCGCGGCTCGCTCGACGTACTGCAGCACGCACCCGAGACGATTCCGGCCCGGCTTGCCGCGCACGATGCCGCGCACCTGGGCCTTGCCGACCAGCACATCGACCGCAACGGCGGGATCGACGATGAGGGCGACGTCGCCCCAGGCCCCATAGGTGCGCTGGATGCGTCCCACGACACCCGCCGGCACCAGCACGGCCATGCCGGGGCGGATGGCGTCCGGGTGCCCACCGAGGTGCACGCGCGCGCTGCGAAAGTAGGCCGAGGTGTCGGTCGCGACCACGCGCGCGGCGAACGTGCGCGCCCCCACCGCTTTCTGCAGCTCGAGCAGGCGTTCGAGGCCGTCAGCGGCCAGGGCCCCGCGCTCGGCGCTCGCGAGCTCGGCGCGCAGGCGCGACACCTCGTCTTCGAGCTCCACGTTCCGCTTCTCGACGCCCACCAGGTAGACGTAGCGTCGGGTGCCGTTGCCCAGGCCCTGCGCCGCGCTCGTGACCAGCGCCGACAGCGGCGAGGCGATTCGCAGGAGCACGCGGTCCAGGGGGTTGAGGGCCTCGGGATCGAGCGCCGAGGCACGCAGCTGGAAGGTCGCGAGCGCGACCAGGGCCACGCAATAGAGCCCGCGGCGAGCGCGCGGGCCCACGCGCAACCTCGCGAAGACCCCCGGCCCACGACTGCCGAGCCTCACGCGCAGGGCTCCAGGGCGGACCAGGTGACCCGCGACAGGCGCTGGGCGACAGCGTCCGAGGCCAACACGACTGACGGCGCCACGGCCAAACGCGCTCTCCGGAACGACGACGATGGCGCCGTCAGTTCAGGGCGACCTCGCGCAGGAGCTTGAGCTCGTCGAGCGCCTTGCCAGTGCCGAGGACGACGCACAGCTGCGGGTTGTCCGCGACCATGACCGGCAGACCGGTCTCCTCGCGCAGGAGCACGTCGAGGTTGCGCAGCTGCGAGCCGCCGCCCGTGAGCACGATGCCCTTGTCCACGATGTCGGCAGACAGCTCGGGCGGCGTGCGCTCGAGGACCACACGAACGGCCTCGACGATGGCGTTGATGGGCTCCTGTAGCGCCTCGCGCACCTCGTCCGAGTTGATCGTGAGCGTCTTCGGCACGCCGGCGACGAGGTCGCGTCCCTTGACCTCCATGGTCAGGACCTCCTCCATCGAGTACGCGTTGCCGATCTGCTTCTTGATCTCCTCGGCCGTGCGCTCGCCGATGAGCAGGTTGTACTTGCGCTTGATGTGCTGGATGATCGCCTCGTCGTGCTTGTCGCCGCCGACGCGGATCGACTTCCACATGACGATGCCTGCAAGGGAGATGACGGCGACCTCGGTGGTGCCGCCGCCGATGTCCACCACCATGTTGCCGCTCGGCTCGGTCACCGGCAGGCCAGCGCCGATCGCGGCGGCCATCGGCTCCTCGATGAGGTAGACCTCGCGCGCGCCCGCGGCCAGCGCGCTGTCGCGCACCGCGCGCTTCTCGACCTCGGTGATGCCAGACGGGACCGCGACGATGATGCGCGGCCGGACCAGCGTGCGACGGTTGTGCGCCTTGGTGATGAAGTAGCGCAGCATCGCCTCCGTCACCTCGAAGTCGGCGATGACGCCGTCCTTCATCGGTCGGACCGCGACGATGTTGCCGGGCGTGCGGCCCAGCATCTCCTTGGCTTCCTTGCCCACCGCCAGCACCTTCTTGGTGCCGTTGGGGCTGCGCTGGACCGCCACCACGGAGGGCTCGTTCGAGACGATGCCCTTGCCCTTGACGAACGTGAGGATGCTCGCCGTTCCGAGGTCGATGGCCAGATCGTTCGAGAACAGGCCGTATACCCAGTCGAACAGCATTCGGGATCTCTCCTGTGGCCGCCCCAGGCGAGCGTCCCGGCGGCCCTCGGTCTTCTACCCTGTAGGGAGGAAGGATACCACGTGTAAGTGACAGGAAACAGCGAGCTCCCGTTCGTCGTTGCAAGGCTCCTGCCACGTGGATAGACTCCCGACCCTCAAGCCTGCCTCAAACCAAGGCCTGAGAACGAAGAGGCTGCCGGGCCGAAGGCTCGGCGGCGCAACCATCCAACCCTCCGGTCGAGAGCCCCCCATGCTGCTGATGCTCGAAATGATGCGCCAGAACTCGCGGTCCACGATCATCTACGTCCTGTTCGGGATCGTGATCGCGACGTTCATCGTGAACTTCGGCCCCGGGTCGCGTGCCTCGTGCTCCGGCCCTGGTGTCATGAACGCCGCCGTCGTGGGCGGCTACACCCTGGGCGAAGGTGAGTTCAGAAACGGCGTGAGCTGGCTGAGCGGCTTCGGCCAGCACGCGCAGTACGCCAAGGAGCGCCGGCTCAACGAGTTCGTCATGGACAAGCTCATCGAGCGCGAGCTCCTGGCCCAGGAAGCCGAGCGCCTCGGCCTGCGCGTGAGCGAGGCCGACGTCGAGGACATGCTCGTCGGCGGGCGGTTTCTCGTGCTCGGGATGCGTCAGCGCATCACCAACATCGTCTTCAAGAACGGCGCCTACGACCACGACCGCTTCTCGACCAACTTCGTCCGCTACATGCTGCATTCGACCGTCAAGAAGGTGATCGAGGAGCAACGGCGCGAGCTCCTGGCCGAGCGGCTGCGCGAGCTCCTGCGGACCAGCACCCCGGTGTCGGCCAACGAGGTCAAGGAAGACTGGCTCGCCAAGCAGACGCAGCTCAACGTCCAGTTCGTGCGCTTCGTGGCCGCGGCCTCCAAGGGCGATGAAGAGATCTCGGCAGCCGAGGTCGACAAGTACCTCGCCGCGCACAAGGACAAGGTCAAGGAGCACTACGAGCAGCGCAGCTTCTACTACAAGAACATGCCCAGGGAGCTGAAGCTCCGCCAGATCCTGGTGGAGGATCAGAAGAAGGCGGACGAGATCGCCAAGGCCACCAAGGACAAGCCCGCCGACTTCGACAAGCTCGTGGCAGCCAAGAGCGAGGACCCGGCGACGAAGAGCAAGCAGGGGCTGCTCGGCTGGCGGCGCAAGGGCGCGCTCGCCCTCGAGAGCGGCGAGGATGACCTCTTCAAGGCGACCGCGGGGCAGGTCGTGGGTCCCTTCAAGGCCAAGCGCGGCTACCTGGTGCTCAAGGTGGAGGACGTACGCGAGGGCAACGTGCCGGTCGAGAAGGTCGAACGCGAGCTGGCCGAGGATCTCGCGAAGAGGGACCGATCGCTCGACAAGGCGCGCAAGGACGCGGAGAGCTATCTGGCCAAGCTCAAGAGTGGCAAGACCTTCGACGCGCTCTTCCCGAAGCAGAAGTCGAGCGACGACGGCGACGACAAGGCGAGGTCCTTCGCGGCAGACGCACCCACCCTGCAGGAGACCGGCCTGTTCTCGCGGCGCGGCGACGTGATCCCCGAGATCGGCATCGCCAAGGACCTGGCCAAGCAGGTGTGGAAGCTCAAGGTCGGCGAGCCCTCGGGCCCGTTCGAGACGTCGGGCGCGATCGTGCTGGTGGCGGTCAAGGAGAAGAAGGACGCCAAGCCCGAGGAGTTCGACAAGAAGAAGGCCGAGCTGACGGCCGACTTCGCGGACACGCGGTGGAAGGAGGCGCTCGACGACTGGTCGAAGAAGCGTTGCGCCGAGGCGCGCGACGCGGGGCAGATCCGGGTCAACGCGGACATGCTGCGCTACGAGAAGAACGACGAGAAGGTCGCCTACACACCCTGCGCACCCGCCGTGGGCAGCGCGATCTAGTTTGCGATCGGTCGCCGCGGACGGCGACCGCAGAGGGGGATGCCGAGCATCCCCTCCCCGTTCGGACAAGTCCTCACGGGCCCCCACCCCTTGCGATTGGCAGCCGAGCGGCGTCGATTTGCGATTGCAGCGCCATCGGGGAGCTGGCCGCCGCAAGGCGGTCCCCCCCGCTGCCGCGCCCAATACCCTCAGCGACTTCAGGGACAGGCCCTAGCCCCTGCTCTCGGGTATCCTGAGCGCCCCGATGGACCCTCGCCCCGCACCGCTCGGCTTCTCCCTCGCGTTCGTGGAGGGTCGCGCGGTGCTCTCTGCGTCGAGCTGCGAGCTCACGCCGTGGGTGACCCTGTCGCGCCTCGAGCTGGAGGTGCCGCGCGTGCGGTTCCCGTTCGACGTCACGGGTGGCGCCGTACGGTTCCAGCGACGTCGCACGCGTCTGCGAGGGGCGGCGCTGCGGATCTCGCCGACCGCGGCTTCGCAGGCCCTCGCGGCGCGGCCGCGGCTGCAGCAGCTCGGGGTCCTCGCGGTCTGGATCGCGGCCAAGGATGACCGGGTCGAGCTGTGCGGTGAGGCCAAGCTCGGCGAGCGACCGGTGCCGTTTTCGGCGCGGCTCGAGGTCGGAGGCGCCGGCGCGCGCCTCGACCTTCTGGCCGTGGACGTGCGCACCTACGGCTTTCTCCCGCTGCCGGCTCCGCTCCTGCCCCTGGCGATCGCGGCTGCCTGTGGGGCCCGGCCACGCCCGACCAGCGGCGAGCCCGACGACGACGACCCCGGCCCCATCGTGCGTGGGTGCGACGAGCTCCGCTTCGACCCGCTGCGGTCCCTGGTGGCGCCCCTGCTCGTCCGGGGCGGCTGGCGCATCTACGACCATGCGGGGGTCGCGCTCGATCACCTGCGCGCCACGACGGGGCAGATCGAGCTGTCGTGGAGAGCGGGCGCGATGGAACAGGAGACCCACGCGGCGTTCGCCGCGCGTGAGCAGCTCCGCAGGCTGGTCCCGACCGGCGAGGTGGCGCTCGCGGACGGCGACATCGGGCGCGCCCTGACCGAATACCGAGCGGCCTACGGGCGCTCGCCCGAGCATCCACTGGTCGGCCAGCGGCTGGTGCAGCTGCTCGCGGGCAGCCAGGGAACGCTGCTCGAGGGCGGAGAGATGGCGCGCGAGCTGCTCGAGCGCGCAGGCGACTCGACCGTGCTGCTCTCCG
>JAHFDS010000586.1 GCA_023248855.1 Myxococcales bacterium | reverse complement strand
GTTTCGATACCTGACCAAGCCAGTGGCCGTGGACGCGCTCGGGGAGGTCGTGCGACGCGGCGCCAGCCTGCGCAGGATGGCCACGCTCAAGCGCGCGGCGCTCGAGCTCGCAGGGGCGGACGGGCGGCGGCTCGAGGATCGCGCGTCGCTCGACGCCCACTTCTCGCGCGCGCTGACCACGCTGTGGATGGCGTACCAGCCGATCGTCCGCTGGCCCGAGAAGACAGTCTTTGCGTACGAGGCGCTGGTTCGTTCGAGGGACGAGGCGCTGCCTGGGCCAGCCGACTTGCTCGATGCCGCGGAGCGGCTGGGACGGCTGGACGAGCTCGGGCGCCGGATCCGCGGGGAAGTCGCGCGCGATGCGGCGGAGGCGCCCACAGACGCCCTCCTCTTCGTGAACCTGCACGCGTCGGATCTCAATGACCCCGAGCTGTGCTCTTCGGCGTCCCCCCTGGCGGCGATTGCGCCCCGCGTGGTCCTGGAGATCACCGAGCGGGCGTCGCTGCACGGCGTCAAGGGCCTCGCGACCAAGGTCGCCGCGCTCCGAAGGCTCGGCTTTCGCATCGCCGTCGACGATCTCGGCGCGGGGTACGCGGGGCTCTCGAGCTTCGCGCAGCTCGAGCCCGAGCTCGTCAAGCTCGACATGTCCCTGGTGCAGGGGGTGGACGCGTCCACCAGCAAGCAGAGCGTGGTGCGAGCGATGGCGCGGCTGTGCACCAGCGAGCTCGGGATCCAGGTCGTCTGCGAGGGCGTGGAGACCGCAGCGGAGCGGGACGCGCTGGCGCGCTCGGGCTGTGGCCTGCTGCAGGGGTATCTGTTCGCGAAGCCGGACCGCGGCTTTCCAGCCCCGCGCTGGTGAGGGCTCCTCAGGTCTCTCCGCCGCGCTTTTCGAGGAGCGCGGACAGGCGCCCGAGGATGCCGGCCAGGTCGGGCGCGTCGGTGAAGGCCCGACGGAGCGGGTCCTCGCCGAGCCGCTCGGCGCGGGCGGGCAGCGTCTCTAGCGAGTAGCGGCGCGGGTCGAGCCGGGCGTTGACCTCGCTCCAGTCGAGCGGCGTCGAGGCCGGCGCGCCCGGCAGCGGGCGCAGCGAGTAGGGCGCGATGAGGAGCTTGCCGTGCCCATTCTGGTAGGCGTCGAGGTATACGCGGCCCTTGCGCTTCGGGATCGCGCGCGCGACCGTCGCCAGCTCGGGCAGGCGATCGGCGATCAGGCGCGAGAGCACCTCGGCCAGCTGGCGCGATTCGTCGTGCGTGCACGCGCCGCCGAGCGGCAGAAGGACGTGCAGCCCCGCCGAGCCGCTGGTCTTGACGTAGCTCGGCCAGCCCACTTCGTCGCACAGGCGCCGCGCCTCGAGCGCGATCTCGACCACGTGCGGAAACGGCGCGCCCTTGGGGTCGAGATCGAGGATGCACACATCGGGATGCTCGAGCGAGCTCGTGCGGCTCGACCAGATGTGCAGCGGGATCGCGCCGAGGTTCGCGAGGTACGCGAGCACGTCGGCGTGGTCGGCGACGAAGTAGTCGATCTCGCGCTCCGCGTCGCCGCTCCAGACGCGCGCGGTGTGGAGCCACGCCGGAGACCACGCCGGCGCGTCCTTCTGGAAGAACGACTTGCCGGTGATGCCGTCGGGATAGCGCACCATCACGAGCGGGCGATCGGCGAGGTACGGCAGCATGAAAGGCGCGATCGCGCGGTAGTACGCGATGACGTCCCCCTTGGTGTAGCCCTCCTCGGGCCAGAACACCTTGGCGACGTTCGAGAGCGCGACCGTGCGCGGTTCGGGCAGAGCGGGCGCCGGCGCGGGCAGGGGGGCCTCCTCGCTGTCCGCGGGATCCACGCAGTCCTCGGGCGGCTTGTCGTCGCGCAGGCGCACGAACACCGGCATGCGCAGGTGGCCTTCCCGCGTCCGCATCGGATAGCGCACCTCGCACACGAGCCGCGGCTCGCAGAAGCGATCGCCCCTGACCGGGCGCAGCGCGCCCTCGCAGGCGGGCTGCTTGCGTTCGATCTCGGCAAGGCGCGGCCGGAGCGCGTCGAGCGTGGCGTCGTCGAGGCCCGAGCCGACCTTGCCCGCGTACACGAGCCGCGGGCCCTGGTACCAGGCGAGGTACAGCGCGCCGAGCGCGTGACGGGCGCCCGTGCCCCGGGTCCAGCCGACGATCACGAGGTCGTCGGAGCGCTCGCCGCGCACCTTGATCCAGTCGGCGTGCCGCCCCGATCGGTAGGGCGACGCGGCGCGCTTGCCCACGATGCCCTCGAGGCCCAGCTCGCGCGTGGCGGCGAACAGGTCCTCGCCGCGCGCGGCAACACATTCGTTGATGCGAATGAATCCATGCCGGGGCGCGAGCCGCTCGAGCAGCGCCCGGCGCGCGGAGAACGGCAGAGGACGCAGGTCCTTGCCCTCGAAGCCGAGCAGGTCGAACACCCAGTAGGTGATCGGGGTCTGATCGCCCTTGCCCATCCGCGAGAGCAGATGCTGGAAGCTCGGGCGACCCGCGGCGTCCGCGGCGACCACCTCGCCGTCGAGCACCAGGTCGCCGCCCGGCCAGGTGGCGAGCGCGCGCGCGATCTCGGGGTACAGGGTCGTGACCTCGCGCCCGCGGCGGTGGTAGAGGCGCACCGCGCCACCGGCGCGCCCGGCCAGCAACCGAAAGCCGTCGTGCTTGAGCTCGAACCTCCAGTCGGGCGACGAGAACGGCCGGCGGCGCGCCTCGGCCAGCATGGGCTCGACGTCCGCCACGTGCACGGCGCGCTCGGGCGCCGGCAGGGACGCGAGCTGGGCGCGCAGCCCACCGAGGCGCGCGCTGCCCTGCGCCACCTCGTCGACCAGCCGGCCCGACAGCACCGACTCGGGCGGCAGGACGGCGCCCGGGCGCGCGAAGGCGTCGGGCTTCTTGATGAGCAGCCACTCGCGCGAGGGCGCGCGGTCGCGGGCCTTCTTGGTGCGCACGAGCGTGAAGACGCCGCGCAGCTTGCGGCCGCGCAGCTCGAACAGGAGCTTGCCCGCAGGAAGGCCGGCGACCGGATCCTCGAGCGCGTGCCAGGTGCCGAGGTCCCACACGATGACGCTGCCGGCGCCGTAGTTGCCCGCCGGGATGGTGCCCTCGAAGTCGCCGTACTCGACCGGGTGGTCCTCGACCGCGACCGCGAGGCGCTTGTCGGCAGGGTCGAGCGAGGGCTCCTTGGGCACGGCCCAGGACTTGAGGACGCCGCCGAGCTCGAGCCGCAGGTCGTAATGCAGGTGGCTCGCGTCGTGGAGCTGGACCACGAACAGGCCCGGGCGCGTCGCCTGGCCGCCCATTGGCTCGGTGGTGGCGCCCGCGACGCGCTTTCCGCGATAGCGGACGAGCTGCTCCGCGATCTTGGAGGGCGGCATGCCGGCTACGCGGGGCCGGTGCGGAGCGCCGCGATGCGCTGCTGGGCCATGCGGATCTGCGCGCCCTGCAGGAGCGACGCGAACGCCAGGAACTGCTGGTAGGACTTGACCGCCTCGCCGGGCCGGCCGAGGCGCTCCTCTGCCGCCGCTTTCCAGAACCGCGCCATCGCGAACTTGGGATCGACGCCGATGGACCGCTCGCACGCGGCGAGGGCGTCGCTGGCACGTCCGAGCTGGAGCAGGCTCACGGCGCGATCGGTCCAGGTGGCGGCGCTGCGCACGTCGGCCGCGAGCGCTCGGTCGAACACGGGCAGCGCCTCGTCGTGCCGGCCTTGCTCGGCCAGCACCTGCCCGAGCCGGCGTAGCGACACGAGGTCTCCGGGGCTCGCGTCGACCGCAGCCGCGAAGGCGCCCTCGGCCTCGGCGGTGCGGCCCTCGGCGGCGAGCACCGCGCCCCGCTGGGCCTGCGCGGCCGCGAAGCGGGGGGCCGCCGCCACCAGCGCGTCGAGCACGACCAGGGCCTGGGCGCGCTTGCCCTGATTGGCCAGGATGCTGGCGCGCTGCAG